>DATJIA010000151.1:0-10531 GCA_035493675.1 Kofleriaceae bacterium
GCGGGGCGGGACGTCCCGGTGATCGGGCTGGGGACGTGGAACATGGAGCGCGATCCGGGGCCGGACGCGATCCGATCGATCCATCGCGCGCTCGAGCTCGGGATGACGCACGTCGACACCGCCGAGATGTACGGCAGTGGCAAGGTCGAGGAGCTGGTCGGGCGCGCGCTCGCGGGCAAGCGCGACGGCGCCTTCCTCGTGACGAAGGTCTTGCCGTCGAACGCGACGCGCGACGGCGTCCTGCGCGCGTGCGAGCGCAGCTTGATGCGGATGCGCACCGATTGGATCGATCTGTATCTCTTGCACTGGCGCGGCGACGTCCCGCTCGACGAGACGTTCCGCGCGTTCGAGGAGCTGAAGGCGGCGGGCAAGATCCGCGCGTGGGGCGTCTCGAACTTCGACTCGGCGGATCTGACCGAAGCGGCGGGCCTGGTCGGCGCGCAGGCGATCGCGTGCAACCAGGTCCTCTATCACCTGGGCGAGCGCACGATCGAGTACGACGTGATCCCGTGGTGCGAGAAGCACGGCGTGCCGGTCGTCGCGTACTCGCCGCTCGGGCAGGGCGACTTTCCCGACGACGATTCGAAGGAAGGCGAGATCCTCGCCGGCATCGCGAAGGCGTACGGCGCGACCGTGCGCCAGGTCGCGCTCGCGTACCTGACGCGGCGCGAGTCGCTCTTCGCAATCCCCAAGGCCGCGAAGATCGCCCACGTCGAGGAGGACGCCGGCGCCGGTGACCTCGTGCTCGACGAGGGCGCGATCGCCGCGATCGACGGCGCGTTCCCGCGCGGGACATGGCGCGGGTTGCCGACGACGTGAAACGCAAGATCCTGCGCATCGTGGAGATCGCGGGCGTCTTCTTCGCGTTCGCGGGCCTGCTCGTGTGGTGCTCGATCCCGAACGTCGGCTACCTCGCCGACGAGAACCCCGAGACGACCGCGTTCATCGAGCTGCGCCGCCACGAGGCCGAGGACGCGGGGAAGCCGTTCAAGCTCGAGTGGAAGCCGGTGCCGATGAAGAAGATCTCGGTCTACCTGCGCCGCGCCGTGATCTACGCCGAGGACATCAACTTCTACGAGCACGAGGGCGTCGACTGGGACGCGATCGAGAAGGCCGCCGGCGACGACTTCTCGCGCGGCGGCTCGACGATCACGCAGCAGCTCGCGAAGAACCTCTACCTGTCGCCATCGCGCAGCGTCGTGCGCAAGGTGCGCGAGCTCTTGATCGCGTATCGCTTGGAAGACGAGCTCGACAAGCACCGCATCCTCGAGCTCTACCTCAACGTCGTCGAGTGGGGCGACGGCGTCTTCGGCGCGGAGGCGGCCGCGCGCCACTGGTTCCATCACAGCGCCTTGTCGCTGAGCCCCGTCGAGGCCGCGCGCCTCGCGATCGCGCTGCCGAACCCGCGCGAGCGCGCGCCCGACGTGCGCGACGCGGAGCTCACCAAGAAGTGCGAGCGCATCCTGCGCTGGATGCGCCGCGAGGGCGTGATCAGCGCGGCCTACTACGACGAGCAGGTCACTGGATGTTGACGGTCAGCGTGTACGGCCCGTACGCCGACACGTCCCAGCTGTCGACGATCACGTAGTACGTGCCCGCGCTCGGCGTCGTGTAGTTGGTCGACTCGACGCCGCCGCCGGCGGTGCCGTCCTCGCCCGCGACGCAGTTCGGGCTGATCGCGCAGTTGGTCGTGATCTCGACCGAGGCGTCCCAGGTCGTGTTGACGCTCGCGGTGATCTTCTTGCCGCTGCCGACCTGGAACACGAAGATCGCGTCGGGGCCGTCGTTGTCGTAGCCGGTGCACGACGGCATCGGCTCGATGTCGTTGGCGAGGCCGGTGAGATCGCCGCTGTACGTGAACGACGTCTGCGCGCCGACGACGTTCGGCATCGCGCAGGTGTCGCCGGTGCCGAGCACGCCGCCGTCGGTGGTGGTCATCGCGTCGGGCGTGGTGCTCGCGTCGGGCGTGGTGTTGGCGTCGGCGACCGTGTTGGCGTCGATCACGCGCGCGTCGGGCACCGGCGTGACCGCGTCGACCTTTGCATCGGGCGACGTGACGGGCGAATCGGGCGTGCCCGCCGGCGCGTCGAGCTTCTGCTCCTTCGCGTCGGGGTTGCCGGGCGTTCCGGAGGCGCAGGCGGCAATTCCGACCAGTACGAGAGCGAGGGCTCGACGCATCGGCGGCACGCTATGCAAAGCGGCCCTCGGGATCAAGCGGCATCGTCCGTCAGCCCCTGCCATTACGGTCGGACCCGTGGCCAAGCTCTACTTCCGCTACGGAACGATGGATTCCGCGAAGACGCTCAACCTCCTCGCGGTCGCGCACAACTACCGGAAGCAGGGCAAGAAGGTGCTGCTCGCCAAGCCGCGCCTCGACGATCGGTTCGGCGCCCAGAAGATCAAGTCGCGCTCCGGCCTGGAGGCCGATGCGGATCTCCTGATCGGCGCATCCGAGAGGCTCGACGCACGAGAGTTCGCCGGCGTCGATTGCGTGCTGGTCGACGAGGCGCAGTTCCTCTCGCCCGACGTGATCGAAGATCTGCGCCGCATCACGATCAACCCGGGCGTGCCGGTGATCTGCTACGGGCTGCGCACCGACTTCAAGACGCGCTTGTTCCCGGGCGCGGCGCGCTTGATGGAGCTCGCGGACGCGATCGAGGAGGTCAAGGTCACCTGCCAGTACTGCGGCAAGAAGGCGACCTGCAACCTGCGCCTCGTCGACGGCGTGCCCGCGCTCGACGGACCGCAGATCCTGCTCGGCGCGGACGAGCAGTACGTGCCGGTCTGCTTCGCGCACTGGGACGACATGACCGCGCGCGCGGCGCGGGGCGAGCGCGTCGCGGTCGTCGGCTGATCACTTCAGCGCGGCCAGGCCGGCCTGCAGATCGCCCGCCGACATCACGGGGATGATGTCGATGTGGGCGTCGAGCTCCATGAACAGCGGCTCGAACATGGGCGGCATCTGCGACGCCTCCTTCACATCGACGACGAAGAACGCGGTGCGTTCGCCGGCCTCGGCGGTGAAGTAGGCCGCCTCGGGCTTGTGCGTCTCGAGGAAGTTGCCGATCACCTTCGGGAGCTCTCCCGTCTTGATCGCCTTGTTGCCGGCCGACGTCGGGACCTTGACCCTCACGAGCATGCGCATAGCGTTTCCTCCTTGGTGAGGGCCGTACGCGCCCGCGCTCGGTCCGGATCGGTTAACGGCGGGTGAACGCCGCGATCCGCTTGTGCACGATCGCGAGCTGATCGTCGGTGAGGGTGCCGCCCGGCTCGCGCAAGGGCGTCATCAGATCGTGCGCGTCGGTCGTGTGCGGCAAACCGAAGTAGTGACCGAGCTCGTGCGCGAGCGTGTCCTCGCGCGCGTCGTCGTGCGAGACGATGATGTAGCGGCGCTTGCCGTGCGGCCACGTCACGCCGCCGATCACGCCGCCGTCCTTGTCCTTGTCGGCGAGCTTCGCGACGACGAAGACGTGGACGGTGCCGTCGTTCGCGGCGAGCGGCGCGAGCGCGTCGCGATCATCGACGGTCGTGATCGTCTCCGCGAGCGCTCCGCTCCCGGCGGCGCGCGTGAAGTCCGCGTCGAGGCGCGTCTTCGCGACGTCGACCTCGTGATCGATCCACGCGTCGTCGCTGATCCCGCTCGCGACGTGGAAGGTGAGGACGACGGCGATCGCGAGGTTCATAGGCGCATGAGCGCCGCGCCCCAGTGCAGGCCCGCGCCCAGCGCGAGGAAGCATAGCAGCTGCCCCGGGCGCAGCTTGCCGTCTTGCACGAGCTCGTCGACGAGGATCGGGATGGTCGCGCCCGACGTGTTGCCGTAGCGCGCGATGTTCGACGGCACCTTCTCCGGCGGCACGCCGAGCGCGTCGCGCACCGCGCCGTTGATCCGATCGTTGGCCTGGTGCGCGAGGAACCAGTCGACCTCGTCGAGCGACACGCCGTGCTTCGCGCACAAGCTGCGCACGACCTCGGGCAGCTTGGTGACCGCGTTCTTGAACAGCTCCTTCCCTTCCATGCGAGGGATGTGGAGCTCCTGCTCGATCATCGACGGCGCGAGGTGCGGCCGGCGCGTGAAGCCGCCGGCCTGGATGTAGATCTGCTTGACGCCGCGCCCGTCGGACTTCGTGGTGACGCCGAGCAACCCGCGGCCCGGCAGCGGATGCTTGCGCATGACGAGCGCGCCCGCGCCGTCGCCGAAGATCACGGCGAGCCCGCGGTGGCGCGTCGCGCGCTCGCGGGCGATCGGATCGATCTCGCGCGAGGCCTTGCCCTCGACGACGTCCCAGTCGTCCCACGGCATGAAGCCCGCGTGGGCCTCGGCGCCGACGATCAGCACGGTCGTCGCCGCGCCGGTCGCGACCAAGCCGTCGGCGACCTGGAACGCGAACGGCATCGCGCAGCACTGCTGGCGGATGTCGAGCGCGGGCACGCCCGGGATGCCGAGCTTCGAGCCGAGCAGCGCGCCCGGTCCGGGGAACGGATAGTCGGGGGTCATCGTCGCGAAGACGATGTAGTCGATGTCCGACGGCGCGAGGCCGGCGTTCGCGATCGCGCGCTTCGCGGCCTCGGCGGCGAGGTCGCTCGCGCCGGTGCCCTCGGGCGCGTAGTGGCGCTGCGCGATGCCGGTGCGCTGCTTGATCCACTCGTCGCTCGTGTCCATCACGCGCGAGAGGGCGTCGTTGCTCACCGGCTCGCCGGGGACGTAACGACCGGTGCCGATGATGGTGAGGCCGGGCATGAGCGCCGTACCCTACACCGGTATGCCATCATGCGCGACGTGAGCGAGACGACTCGCGATCGGTGGCACACCGAGAAGCAGGCCGCGTGGCTGTACGAGATCGTCGCCGCGCACGAGCCCGACCCCAAGCGCGCCAAGGCGTTCCGCGCGCTCGGCCTTGCGGCCGAGAAGCAGGCCGCGATCCTCGCCGGCGATCTCGGCGAGACGCCGCGCTTCCGGCCGTCGTTGCGCGCGCGCGTGGTCGCGACGATCGTGAGGTGGCGCGGGCCCGAGCGCTCGAAGCACCTGCTCGCGGCGATGAAGGTGCGCGGGCTCGCGATGTACCTGGGCGACATCGACCAGGAGCACCCGCAGCCGTCGTGGGAGGAGCACTTCGAGGCGCGCCACCGCCCGCGCAAGGAGGGCGGCTTCAACCTGCGCGCGGCGGTGTTCGGCGTGAACGACGGCCTGTTGTCGAACACGAGCTTGATCCTCGGCGTCGCGGGCGCGGGCGTCGAGACGCGCGGCGTGCTGCTCACCGGGATCGCGGGCCTCTTGTCGGGCGCGTTCTCGATGGCGTCGGGCGAGTACGTGTCGGTGCGCGCGCAGCGCGAGCTGTACGAGCACCAGATCGCCGAGGAGTCCGCCGAGCTCGATCGCTATCCCGAGGAGGAGGCCGAGGAGCTCGCGCGCGTGTACGAAGGACGCGGCGTGCCGCTCGAGGACGCGCGCCGGATGACCGCGAAGCTGGTGACGAACAAGCCGAAGATGCTCGCGACCCTCGCGCGCGAGGAGCTCGGCCTGAACCCCGACGATCTCGGCAGCGGCTGGGCGGCGGCGATCTCGTCGTTCGTGTCGTTCGCGATCGGCGCGCTGGTGCCGCTCGCGCCGTTCGCGCTCGGGCTCGACGCGCGCGCGCTGCCGATCGCGATCGCGGCGGCCGGGGTGTGCTTGACCGCGGTCGGCGCGGCGACGTCCTTGTTCTCGGGCCACAGCGCGGTGCGCGGCGGCGCGCGCATGCTCGTGATCGGCGCGGCCGCGGGCGGCGCGACCTGGGGCATCGGCCAGCTGATCGGCGTGTCGCTCTAGCGTGGCTGTTTGTCGCGGGGCGAGACGCGCGCGACCGCGCGGATCTCGAAGCGGTCATGTCGAAGGTCGTGCTCGGGTGGATCGTCGTCGGGGTCGGGCTCGCGGTCGCCGGCGTGCTCGCGCGCGCGCCCCTGATCGCGCCGATCTACATCGTGGGGTCGGTGGTCGCCGCGATGCTCACGCTGCGCGCGTGGATCGATCGCGTGCCGATTCGATCGCTCGTCTTGCTGCACGCGATCCGTCTGCCGATCGGCGCCGCGTTCCTGTGGGAGTACGCGCACGAGCGGCTGCCGGCGTCGTTCGCGCTGAAGGGCGGCGTCGGCGACATGATCGTCGGGGCGCTCGCGCTGGTGCCGTTCGCGTCGCGCCGCGCCGTGCTCGCGTTCTCGCTGGTCGGGCTCGCGGACATCGTGATGGTCGCGTTGACCGCGCAGTATCTCGTCCTCGTCGTGCACGATCCGCAGATGCTCGCCGGGTTCGGGATGTGGCAGTACGCGCTCTTGCCGTTCGTGATCGTGCCGCTCGTGATCGCGTCGCACCTGGCGGCGATCAAACGATGCATTGACAACAATCTTGCGCCCGTCTAGAGTCGGGGCGTGCGAGATCAGTTCGACGGCGATCGCATCGTCCTCGACAACGCGCTGACCTTCGTCCTGCACGGGACCTATCAGCGCATCCGGGCCTACGCGTATCGCGTGTTCGCCGAGCACGGCGTCGAGATCACGCCCGAGCAGTGGATGGTGCTGGTGCGCTTGTGGCAGCACGAGCCGATCTCGCAGGCCGACCTCGGCGACCTGACCTTGCGCGATCGCCCGACGATGACCCGCATCCTCGACGGCATGGACACGCGCGGCTGGATCACGCGCGGCCGCGATCCCTCCGATGCGCGCGTGCGGCTGGTGCGCCTCTCCGCCGAGGGCCGCGCCTTGCGCAAGAAGCTCGTGCCGGTCGCCAAGGCGATCGTCGCGCGCGCCGAGGCCGGCATCGCCGACAAGGATCTCGTCACGACCCGCGAGACGCTGCGCCGGATCGCGGCCAACCTCGAATGAGCCGTTCATTCGGCTGGGAGATAGTTGCAATGACAATCACTCGCGCCTTCACGGACCACGACGAGACCACCCGCCCCGTCCTCGCCGGCGCCCGCGCGCGATGGGGCGCGATCCCGAAGCCGCTCGCGCGCCTCGCCGAGTCGCCGCCCGCGCTCGCCGCCGCCAACGCCGCGCTCGAAGCCTTCGAGCACACCCGGCTCGCGCCGCTCGAGAAGGAGGTCGTCGCGATGACGGTCGCGCGCGAGCACGGCTGTCGCTTCTGCCTCGGCCTGCACACCACGCTGCTCGCGCACTTCCCCGACGGCGCCGCGCTCGCGCGCACGCTCGCCGCGGGCGCGCGCCTCGACGACCCGCGCCTCGCCGCGCTGCAGGCGTTCATCGAGCGCTCGCTCGCGACCCGCGGCGACCTCGACGCCGCGACCTGGGACGCGTTCCTCGCCGCGGGCTTCACGCGCGCCGACGCGCTCGACGTGATGGTCGGCATCGGCGCGTACACGCTGACGACGTTTGCGAATCGGCTGACCCAGGCATAGCGTGTGCAAATGCCCGCCCGGTGCTCGTCAGCCGCTGGGTCTTCGATCTGCTCGTCGGCATCGCCGCGACGCCTGCGTTGTTCGGCGTGTGGATGCTGGTGCGCGAGCGATCTTCGCGCGTTGAGCGCTGGCTCGGGCTCGTGCCGCTCGGCGCCGGCATCGGCTTCGCGGCGATGTTCTCGAGCCTGGGGCACCCGGTGGTGATCGCGACCGAGGTGGACCACGTGGTCCAGTACGCGCACCGGATCGACCTCGGCGCGGTCGAGGCCGGCACGTCGATCGAGAACCGCACCGAGCACCCGCTCGTCGTCCTCGAGACCCTCGATGCGCACACGTACCGCGAGCTCGCGCACGTCTCGGCACGCGGCTCGAACGTGTGCGCGTGCGAGATCGACGGCGACCGCGTCTTCGTCTCGACGGTGCGCCACCCATGATCGTCGCGCCGATCGTCTACGAGATGCTGCTGTACGGATCGCTCGCGCTGGTCGCGGGATCGATCATCGTCTTCTACAAGCGCGACGCGCCGAAGGTGCTGCCCGAGGCGATCGCGCGCGGCAGCGCGTTGCGGACGCTGCGGCGGAAGATCGTGCGCGGCGCGCCGTGGATCGGGCTGATCGGCGGCACGATCGCGGCGGTCTGGCTGTACACGCAGTCGACGTCGTTCATCCTCGTCGACGATCACGGCGCGTCGTGGAGCATCCAGCTCGGCGGTACGCCAGTCTTCGCGAAGCTCGACGCGCGCCACGACGACACCCGCGCGGATCGCGTGTGGGTCGTCAATCGATCGAAGCACGTCGTGCGCGTCGTCGATGTCCAGTACGGCGTCACGCCGTTCCCGAGCGGTTTCGCCGACACGGTGCCGCCCGGCGACGCCGAGGCGTTCGACGACATCGACTACGTCGGGCCCGACGACAAGCCGCCCGACAGCGTGCGCGGCACGGGATCCGCGTCGCGCACGTGGCTCACTTGGTGACGTGCTGCGCGAGCAGCTCGCGCAACATGCGTCCCGTCGTGTGGAGCGGCGCCGGATCGCGCTGCACCTTCGCGAGCAGGAGCGCGCCTTCGATCGCGGCGAGCCCGAACGTCGCGACGCGACGCGCCTCCGCGTGCGCGATGCCGAGCCCGTGCAGGCGCTCGGCGATGATCTCCTCCCACGCGGTGTAGTGGCTCGCGCAGGTCTGGCGCACCTTCTCGCTGTGCGCGCTCGCCTCGAGCGCGACCGTCGCGAGCGGGCAGCCGCTCTCCCAGCCGCTGGCCGCGAGCGCTTCGGCGAGCACGCCGCACACGCGCTCGACCGCGGCGCCGAGATCCGGCGCCGCGCCGACGACGCCGTCGAGCAGCTGCCGCCACATCGCGCCCGATTCCTCGAGCGCGGCGCACGCGAGCTCTTCCTTGCCGCCGGGAAAGTAGAAGTAGAGCGAGCCGCGCGGCGCGCCGCTCTCCTCGACGATCTCGCTGAGCCCCGTCGCGTGGAAGCCTTGCTTGCGCAGGAGCGCCGCGGTCGCCTCGATCAGCTTCTTGCGGCTCTTCTCGCCCTTCGCGGTGCGCGCTTCGCCTCTCATGCCGACTCCAGCGCGGGGCGTGGCGCGACGGCGCGCGGCGTCTTGCGCATCATGCGGCGCAACGATCGCCACACCGATTGCCATGCGGTCATCGTCAGGTCGGGCTCGTCACCCGCGGCGATTCGCAACATCTGTTGCTGATACCACGCGACCTGCGCGAGATCCGTGATCCGGCGGATCCGCGTGCGGATCTCGATCGGCGTCGCCGACGCTTGCGCGCCGGAGAGCAGTCGTGCAGGCAGCTCGGGCTCGTACGTCATCGGACGCGCGAGGCCGACGACGTCGACGGCCTTCGAAGCGATCGCGTCGGTCATCGCGCTCGCGCTGCGCAGACCGCCGGTCAGCATCAGCGGCAGCGTGGTCGCCGCGCGGATCTCGCGCGCGTACTCGAGGAAGTACGCCTCGCGCGCCTTGGTCGACGCGCGCTCCTCGCTGCCCGACATCGCGGGCTTCTCGTAGGTGCCGCCGCTGATCTCGATCAGATCGACGCCCTCGGCCTCGAGCGCCTTCGCGACCTCGATCGCCTCGCCGAGCTCGAAGCCGCCGCGCTGGAAGTCGGCGCTGTTGAGCTTGAACGCGATCGTGAAGTCCGCGCCGGTCGCGCGGCGGATCGCGCGCACGATCTCGAGCGCGAAGCGGCGGCGGCGCGGCGCATCGCCGCCCCACGCGTCGTCGCGCAGGTTGGTTAGCGGCGACAAGAACTGCGAGACCAGGTAGCCGTGCGCGCCGTGGATCTCGACCCCGGCGAAGCCCGCGGCGCGCGCGACCTGCGAGGTCGTCGCGAAGCGCGCGATGATCTGCTCGATCTCGCGCTCCGCGAGCGCGCGCGGCTTCGCGAACATGCCGAAGAAGCCCTTCATCGCGACCGCGCTGGGCGCGACGGGGTGCTTCGACAAGCGACGCGGCGACTGCCGGCCCGCGTGGTTGATCTGCATCCACAGCTTCGCGCCGTGCGCCTGCGCGGCGTCGGCCCAGCGCTTCAATGCGGCGAGGTGGCGATCGTCCTCGACGATCACGTTGCCGGGCTCGCCGAGCCCGCCGCGATCGACCATCACGTTGCCGGTGATCAGCACGCCCGCGCCGCTCTTACCCCAGCGCTCGTACAAGCGGATCAAGTCGTCGGTCGGCGCGCCGGTCTCGAGATCGCCGAGCGTCTCGCTCATCGCGGCCTTCGCGAGGCGGTTGGGGAGGACATCACCGGAAGCGAGGCGGAGCGGGGCGCTGAGCGTCATGCGTCCATGTCTATACCGACTGCCATATTGTGATCAAGAGAAAATATGTCGATCGGTTCAGTGCTGAAACAGGGAGGCGGATTTGCGGTAGATTTCGCGGCGATGCGCAGCTCCTTCGCCGTCGTCGTCGCGCTCGCCGCCTGCTCCAGCCCGCCGCCGAAAGCGCCCGCGCCGCCGCCGGACGCCGCGGCCCCCGTGCATCCCGAGAGAAGCCCCGAAGGGGCGGAGTCGAAGGAGGCGGATCCTCCGGCGCCGACCTTCCGCCTCGGCGACGCGCTGAAACCCACGCACGTCCGCGCGCGGCTCCGCATCGATCCGGATCAACCGGGCTTCGCGGGCGAGGTCTGGA
>DATJIA010000152.1:0-27230 GCA_035493675.1 Kofleriaceae bacterium
GGCGCTCCGCCGGTTGGGAACCGCGGAGCGCCGTCGTGTTTCGGGTTGGTACTTCCCGTCGAAGATGCAGGCGCTCGGCGTGACGGTGCCCGATCTGCGCGGCGTGTCGCGGTCGCTGCGCGCTTCGCTGAAGAAGGCGGATCCGAAAGAGGTCATCGCGCTCGCGAAGCAGCTGATCGCCACGGAGATCTTCGAGGCGCGCGCGGTCGCGTACGAGCTCTTGGATCGCCGCGCCGACGTGTGGCGCGCGCTCGGCGCGAAGGGCATCGAGGCGATGGGGAAGGGCAACGACAACTGGGGCTCGGTCGATCACTACGGCACGATCGTCGCCGGCCCCGCGTGGCGCGAGGGCGTGATCGCGGACACCGACGTGATCCGCTGGGCGCGCTCGCGCGATCGCTGGTGGCGCCGCACCGCCTTGGTCGCGACGGTCGCGCTCAACAAGAAGGCGCGCGGCGGCGCCGGCGATCCGAAACGCACGCTCGCGATCTGCGAGCTCCTCGTCGACGATCGCGACGACATGGTCGTCAAGGCGATGTCGTGGGCGCTCCGCTCGCTCGGCGAACGCGACGCGCCGACGACGAAACGATGGATCGACGAGCACGAGCCACGCCTCGCGAAGCGCGTGCTCCGCGAGGTGCGCACCAAGCTCACGACCGGGCGGAAGACGTCACGCCATCTGCGCTAGATCTTCGAACGCCGCGTAGTAGCTCTTCCGGAACGCGTCGACCGTCGACATCGTCGCCGCGCTGCGGTGCGTGACGAGGTTGCGCACCATCGCGAGCACGTGCAGGCGGTGCGCGAGCTTCACGACGATCTCCGCGTTCTTCTGCGGCAGCTTGAAGAGGTTCTTCACGCCGCTCGGGTGATCGGCGCCGAAGAACACGATCAAGCGCGCCCACTCGGTGATCGACAGCGGTGAGTCGAGGCGCTTGCGACGGTGCTCCTGGAACTCCTTGAGCGCGTTCGGCACCGAGCGCAGCGGCACGTCGACCTTCGCCGGTCCCATCGAGACCGGGTCGGGCCAGCGATCGCCGAGCCAGCGCTGGTACGCGGGCCACGCGCCCATCACCGCGCGATCGACGTAGTCGAACAGCGCGACCGGCTCGCGTTGCATGTTGTTGAGGCGCGAGCCCAGCCACGCGTGCACGTAGTTCTCGAGCCCCTTCATCCACAACACGATCGGCGGCGACGCGTCGGCGTCGGGGATCGACGACGTCGATCGATAGAGCGACTCCGCGGTGCGGATCGACTTGATCAGCGACTCGAAGCCCTTGAGCTTCACCATCGCGGCGAAGCTCGGGAACGCGGTGGTGATCGCCGCGTCGACGTCGGCCGGCGAGTCCTTCTTGTCGGTGCGCGACGCCTCGAGCAGCTGCACCTTGAGCCCGAGCAGCGGCTCGTACGCGGCGTCGTCGGGGCCGAGGCGCCCGAGCGCGTTGTCGACGCGCGGCAAGAAGTGCGGGACATCCTGCGGCGGGATCGCGAGCTTCGCGGCGACCGCGGCGCGCGCGCTGCGATCGCCTTCGCCCGCGACGAAGTCGAGCACCTGATCGAGCGCGCGGCGACCGCCGATCGCGAGCAGCGCCTCGGCGGCGCGCTCGTGCAGCGCGGGATCCGCGTCGCTGAACGCGGCGAGCAGCGGCGCCTCGCTCTCGGGCGCGGCGAGGCGGCCGAGCGCGGTCAGCGCCTCCGCGCGCACGCCCGGGATGACGTCGTTGGCGAGCTTCGCGACCGCGGCCGTCGGCACCGCGCCGCGCGCGAGCCCCGCGAGCCGGACGCCGCCTTCGCGCACGAGCGGATCCGGGTTGCGCAGCATCTGCTCGATCTTGTGCGAGAGCGCCGAGAGATGGAGCGGCGTCGCCGACGCGATCACGATGCCCGCGATCGTGCGCGACGCCGCCGACAAGACGCGCGCGTCGTCTTCCTTCTTGATCGCGTTGACCAGCGCGTCGAACACGCTCGGCTCGTTGAGCTCGCCGAGCGCGACCATGCCCGCGAGGCGCAGATCGGGCGTCGCGCCGCCGGTCGCCAGCGACGCCAGCGAAGGCGCGAGCGCGACGAGCCCGAGGTTGCCGGCGACGTACGCCGCGCGCCGCTTCACCGACGCCTCGGCGTCCTCGAGCAGCGGCTTGATCGCTGCCGTGATGCGCGCGGCGTCGGAGCCGATCCGCCCGGGCCGCGCCGCCAGCTGCAACGCCCACAAGAACGATCCGCGCAACAGCGGCGAGCTGTGCTTCGCCAAGACCGCGACGCGCCCGAGCACGTCGTCGAGCGACGCGAACGCGCCCATCGTCTGCGCCGCCGACGCGCGCACCGCCTCGGGCACGGCCTCGTCGGCGACCAGCTCGCCGAGCGCGTCCTTCTCCCACGCGAGGTTCGCCTCGATCGCGCCGATCGCGCGCGCGCGCACGAGCTCGCTCATGTCGGCGCGCTTCGCGACGCCGAGCAGGAACTTGGTCACCTCGGGCTCGCGCAGCTCGCCGAGCACCTGCACGACGCCCTCGGCGTCGTCGGTGATGAAGGCCTCCGCGTGCCCGATCACCTCGGCGACCGGCACCGTGCGCAATCGGCGCGCGAGCACGGCGCGCACCGCGCGATCGCGCTCGCCGAGCGGCGTCAAGAAGCGCTCGTCGGCGTCCTTGGTGCGCTCGGCCTTGAGCGCGCGCGACGCGAAGCTCGCGGCGAGGCGCAGGTCGGGATCTTCGTCGCGCGCGAGGCGCCGCATGGTCGGCAGCGCGTCGAGCGAGCCGAGCTCCGCGAGGTAGCGCAACGCCGCGATCCGCACATCCGGCTCCGGCGATTGCTCGAGCACCGCGGCGGCGGCCGCGAGCGCCGCCGGCGATCGGATCTCGGTGAGCGCGTCGAGCGCCTCGGCGCCCTCGGCCGGATCGGTCACGAGCGGCACGAGGCGATCGACGACGCTCATCGCGCCCATGCGACCGAGCGCGGAGATCGCCGCGAGCCGCAAGCTCGGCGCCGTGCCCTCGGCCAAGAAGCCGGCGACCGCTTCTTCGAGCGCGGGGAAGCCGAGGCCGCCGGCCGCGTTGATCGCCGCCGAAACGACCAGCGGATCGTGATCCGACAAGCGCCGGTGCACATAAGGAAGGAGCCACACGTTGCGGAAGCCGCGCCCCATCGCGAGGATCACGCCGCGACGATCGACCGACGTATCGGCGAGGCGCGCGAGCTCGAGCAGCGACCACGCCGCGCGCTCCGCCGTCTCCCACCGCGCGCCGTACGCGCGACCCGCGAGATCGCCGAGCGCGCGCTCCGCGTCCTCGCGCGTCTGCCGCGTCGGTCCGCCGTTCGCGATCTGCACGAGCGGATCGATCGCCGCATCCGCGGTGAGCGCGCCCGCGTCCATCTGCGCGCGCAGATCGCGCGCGGTGATGGTGATCTGGATCCCGGGATTCGAGCCGGTGGCCATGTCCCCTCCTGGGCCGACCGTATCATCTAAGATGCGCGGGCCATGAACGCGCGCCACACGATCACGCTCTCGCCGGTGCCCGCCGACATCGACGAGCTCGACCACGTGTCGAACCTCGTCTACGTGCGGTGGATCCTCGAGGTCGCGCTCTCGCACTCGGGCGCGCTCGGCTGGGATCACGCGGCGTATCGGCGGCTCGGCGCGGTCTTCGTCGTACGCCGCCACGAGATCGACTACCTGCAGTCGGTCGTCCTCGGCGACGAGGTGCGCGCGACGACCTGGGTCGAGTCGTGGAAGCAGGTCTCGTGCGTGCGCAAGACCGAGCTGGTGCGCGCGAAGGACGCCGTCGTCGTCGCGCGCGCGTCGACGACCTGGGCGTTCATCGACTACGGCGGCAAGCCGCGCCGCATCCCGGCGGAGCTGCTCGAGCTGTTCACGACCAAGGGCTAGGAGCCGATTCAGCCCATCATCTTCTGGATGAGCGCCGCGAAGTGACCGACGACCTCCTGCGGCTGCGCCGAGCGGAAGCGCGCGAGGTCGAAGACCTCGGAGAGGTCCTGGTCGCTCTTGAACATGCCGCGCTTGTCGAGCTCGACCATCACCTTCAGGTTGGCGCCGAGGTACTCGAGCGCGACGGTGATGTCGTTGACGCCGAGCTTCGAGCGCAGCTGCGCCGGCGGCTGGAACTTCAGATCGAAACGCTGGCCGAGCGGGTGCGAGTCGAGCTCCGCGAGGCGGTAGTCGAGCGCGCCGAACGAATCGCGCACGCGCTCGACGTCGGCGTTGCGCATGTTGATGTCGATCGTGCAGTCGACGTCGACCGCCCAGTTGATGTCGACCGAGCCGCGGATCTCCCAGACGCAGTCGCGCCCGCTGACCGCGGTGCCCGGCGGCGTGCGCAGCTGGAACGGCAGCGGCATGACGTCGCCGTGCGCGGCGCGCCACGGGCCTTGCCGCACGAGCACGCGATCCCACACGTGGCCGCCCGACGGGCCGCGGCGATGGCGCTCGACCAGCTCGACGGTGACCGACGCGACCGTCTGGTGATCGAGCGACGTGAACTCGACGAAGCCGTCGATCATCGAGCCGTTCCAGAACGTGTCCTGCTTGAGCGCGAGCAGGAGCACGCCGTTGTCGTTCGAGCCCTGCTTGCGATAGACGAGATCGCCCGGCGTCGTCTGCGGGATGCCCGCCATCGGTTGCGCCGGAGCTTGCGCGGGCGCCGCGTGCATCTGCGCGACCTGTTGCTGGCGCGCTTCGATCTGCTGGCGCAGCCCCTCCGGCATCGGCATCGCCTGCGCTTGTCCGCCGTCGCGCCACTCGAGCGCGAGCGGCACGGTGCCGAGGTACACGTTCATGCCCGGCACGAGCGCGACCGTCTCGTGCCCGAGCATGCGGCCGTTGACCCACGTGCCGTTCGACGATCCGAGATCGCGCACGTACGTGTATCCGTTCTCGAGCCAGATCTCGGCGTGGCGGCGCGACAGGCCGGCGTCCATGAGCGCGAGCCCGCACGCGCTGTTGTCGCGACCCGCGAACACGCGCGGGTGAGCATCATCGAGGGAGACGGCGGCGGTTCCGAGGCGCAGGATGACCATGTGTTCTCCGATTGCTCCGATCGAGACGACGTCAGACGTTCGTGACGAACCGCGTGATCGCACGCGTGATCGCACGAGACAGCCCCTCCGGCTGCTCCAGGATCGGATCGTGCCCGGAATCCGCGACGAGATCGAGCGGGAGCGCGGGGCATTCGGCCACGAGCGCGCGCGCGATCGCGACGAAGCGTGCGTCGTCGGCGCCGGCGATCAGATGTAGGCGCGACGCGTTCGACGCGATCGCCGCGTGGTAGTCGGGCATCTGCGCGAGGCCCATCGTCTCGAGCGAGCGGGCGATGCCTTCGGGATCCAGGCGAAGGCGGCGCGCGCGGCGGGCGGCGAGCCGCGCAGGATCGACCCGCGCTTGGGTCGCGAACAGCGGCTGTGCTTCCCACGCGTCGAGGAACGCGGCGATGCCGCTCCGCCGCACCATCGACGCCCATGCTTGATCGGACGCGAGCCGCGCGGCGCGCTCTTCGGCGGAGACGAGCCCGGGATTCACGCCGATCAAGATCGCGCGCGGCGCTCGCGCGCTCGCGACCAACCCGAGCGCGACCCGCGCGCCGAGCGAGTAACCGACGACGATCTCGACGTCGCCGATCTGTGCCGCGACCGCGCGCAGGCCTTCGTTCCAGCTTCCGACCGGATCACTGCCGTGCCCCGGCAACGCGACGCGGACGGCAGAGATCGCGAGGTCGTCGAACGAACGCGCGTCGCCGAGGAAGCCGTGAATCACAGCCAACCTCACTGGAGACATCCGTTCCTAGGGAACACATGACCCCGGTGCGTCATAAGTGGTCGAACCCAGAGGGTCCAGGTCTGGCCACTTCTTTGCACACAGGGTGCGCCCATGTCGCGAATCCTCACCTGCCTCTTGATCGCCTCCGCTGCATGCGACGCGAACATCGGCTCGCCGATCGACACGTCGGGACAGATCGATTCGTACATCCGATCTCTACCTTATCTCCCGGCGGATCCGGCGGTGGTGCAGCAAGGCCAACGCTCGGCGCCCGCGCGCGACGGCGACTACCAGTGCACGACGCAGAACCTGAAGGAGACGCGCCAGTACGACAAGATCGTCGCCTACGCCGCGAACTCCGACTCGCTGTGGCCGGGCGCGATCGTCGGTGGGCAGTCGGTGTACTCGGGCCTGTTCAACCAGATCGTGCTGCCGCGCAAGCCGGAGCGGATCAGCGTCTCGCTCGAGAACCTGCAAGGCGCGAAGTCGGCGGTGCTCGATGATCCGTCGCTCGCGTCGTTCCGCGAGGCGGTGAGCGGCATCGTCGCCCAGAACGTCGACGGCGCGACGCCGGCGAACATCTACTCCGAGATCGAAGAGGTCCACTCGGACAAGCAGCTCGCGCTCGCGATGGGCGCCGACGTCTCGTGGCTCGGCGGCGCGGCGTCGATCGCGGCCTCCTTCAACTGGAGCCAGACGGACACGCGCAGCCGCTACCTCGTCCGCTACACGCAGACCTATTACACCGTCGACGTCGACGCGCCCGGCTCGCCGACCGACTTCCTCGATCCGAGCGTGCAGCTCGACGACGTGAAGCACGTGATCGACGAGCAGAACCCGCCGCTCTACGTCGCGTCGGTGACCTACGGCCGCATGGTCGTCTTCACGTTCGAGTCGCAGTACTCGGCGCAGGAGCTCGGCGCCGCGCTCGACTTCGCGTACTCGGGCGGCGTCGACGTCAGCGGTCAGATCTCGGTGACGTACAAGGACATCATCTCGTCGTCGAAGATCACCGCGTTCATCCTCGGTGGCAGCGGCGGCGTCGCGGCGCAGTCGATCACCAGCTACGAGGACCTGATGAACTTCATCAAGCAGGGCGGCAACTACTCGAAGGACTCACCGGGCGCGCCCATCGCGTACAAGCTCGCTTACCTGAAGGACAACAGCCCGGGCCGCATCTCGCTCACGACCGACTACGACGTGAAGGACTGCGAGCGCGTGAGCCAGAAGGTGAAGGTCACGCTGCAGTCGATCCGCGTCGAGGACGCGGGCGGCGATCCCGGCGACGACCTCGAGATCTACGGGACGATCTGGGCCGACGGCGCCGATCGCCAGATCATGTTCAACCGCGGCAGTGATTCGTACGTGACCGTCTCGTCGGGCACGCAGTTCCCGCAGTCGAGCGCGCTCGGCGACGCGGTGCTCGAAGTGACGCCGCAACCGGGCGGTCAGATCATCCTCGGCGCGCACCTCTGGGACGAGGATCTGATCGGCGACGACGATCTCGGATCGCAGGTCGTGGTCGCGCCGTTCGAGCTCGGGTGGCGTCGCGACGTCGATGTGTATCTCACCGGACAGGGTCGCGTGGTGGCGACGTTCTCGCTGCAACCCATCTGACAATTGTTTCTCTACCTACACGGAACCTCACGCGAAAAAGTCAGGCTCAGCGAGGAGCACTACATCAGTTTCAAGTGCGTGTCGTGCAGAGTGACTGCAACTGGAGGTCACGCCACGATGCATCGTCTCCTCGCCCTCGCGTTCGTTGTCACTGCCGCCTGCGGCGGCGCTGTTTCGCAGATCGAAGTGAAGGGCGCCGAGCCCGAGCTCGCTTCCCTCGCCGGCGACTGGGCCGGCAAGTACCAGGGCACCGAGACGGGTCGCACCGGCGACATCCAGTTCTCGCTGCAGCTCGGCCGCCACACGGCGGACGGCCAGGTCTTCATGGGCGGCTCGCACACGCCGCTGAAGATCCAGTTCGTCGCGGTCGAGCGCGATCGGATCAGCGGCCAGATCGAGCCGTACACCGAGCCGTCGTGCAACTGCCAGGTCGAGACGCACTTCGACGGCAACGTCGCCGGCAACGAGATCGACGGCACGTTCACGACCAAGATCCCGGCCAACGGCGCCGAGATGCACGGCACCTGGTCGGTCGAACGCGCGAACTGATTCCGGGCTCGGTCACGTTTCGTCACGCGGCACTCTCATAGAGAGCCGCCATGTCGAACGACCCGAAGCAGCAGAAGACGATCATGGCTTGGGGCCCGCAAGTGCCCCAGGCGCCGCAGCCGCAACAGCCGCAGCAGCAGTGGCCGCAAGCGCCCGCGCCGGTGCAGCCGTGGCAGCAGACGCCGACGGCGCAGCCGCAGTGGCCGCAGCAGCCGCAGCCGCCCGTCGGTGCGCCGCCGTGGCAGCAGCAGCCGCCGTGGCAGCAGCAGCAACCGTGGCAGCAGCAGCCGCAGCAGCAATGGCAGCAACCGGCGATGCCGCAGATGCCCGCGATGCCCGCGATGCCGATGAACGTGCCCGGCGTGCCGTCGAATTCGTATCGGCCCGAAGCGACCGAAGGCGTCTCTTCTCGCCTGCGCTTCATCCGCCTCACGTATCTGCATCTCTTCGGCGCGATCCTCCTCTTCGTCGGGCTCGAGTACCTGCTGCTGACGAACGCCTTCCTCGTCGAGAAGGTCACGATCCCCGTCGTGACGTTCGGCCTCAAGGACCGCGCGCACTGGGGCATCGTGCTCGCGATCTTCACGTGCACGAGCATCCTCACGCACTGGCTCGCGCAGCACACGCACTCGAAGCCGCTGCACTACATCGGGCTCGTCCTCTACGTGATCGCCGAGGCGGTGATCTTCCTGCCGCTGATGGCGATCGTGCTGATCGTCTCCGCCGACATCGTCGCGAAGGGCGGCGGCGAGCCGCACATCCTGCGCGACTCGGCGCTGATCACGCTCGGCGTGTTCGGCGCGCTGACCGCGACCGTGCTCTTCACCAAGAAGGACTTCTCGTTCCTCCGCACCGGCCTGATGGTCGCGGGCGCGGCGGCGATGGGCCTCATCGTGTTGTCGCTCGTGTTCGGCTTCAACCTCGGCATCGTGTTCGCGGTCGGCATGGTGCTGCTCGCCGCGGGTCAGATCTTGTACGAGACCTCGCAGGTGATGGCGCACGCGGATCCCGAGGAGTACGTGGGCGCGGCGCTCTCGCTGTTCTCGTCCATCGCACTTCTGTTCTGGTACGTGATTCAAATCGTGATGAAGATGCGCGAGTAATTGGCTATGGTCGGCGTTCGGTATGAACGTCCCTAGTCGTGCACGCGTCGTCGTCGTCGGTGGCGGCGTCATCGGATCGTCGGTCGCGTATCACCTCGGCCACATGGGCTGGCGCGACGTCGTCCTGCTCGAGCGCGACAAGCTGACCTCGGGGACGACGTGGCACGCCGCCGGCCTGATGGTCACGTTCGGATCCACGTCCGAGACGTCGACCGAGATGCGCAAGTACACGCGCGATCTGTACGCGCGCCTCGAGGCGGAGACCGGCCAGTCGACCGGGCTCAAGCAGTGCGGCTTCATCGAGGTCACCGCGGATCCGGATCGCCTCGAAGAATATCGGCGCGTGTCGTCGTTCAACCGCTACTGCGGGATCGACGTGCAGGAGATCTCGCCGCGCCAGGTGAAGGAGCTGTTCCCGATCGCGCACACCGACGATCTGCTCGCCGGCTTCTACGTCAAAGACGACGGCCGCGCCGATCCGGTCGGCGTCGGCATGGCGCTCGCGAAGGGCGCGAAGCAGCAGGGCGTCACCGTGCTCGAGGGCGTGCCGTGCATCGGCATCACGAAGAAGGGCGGCGCGGTCACCGGCGTCGTCACGCCGCACGGCACGATCGAGTGCGAGTACGTCGTCAACTGCTCGGGCATGTGGGCGCGCCAGCTCGGTCAGCAGCACGGCGTCAACATCCCGAACCAAGCGGCCGAGCACTACTACCTGATCACCGAGCGCATCCCCGGGATCGATCCGAACTGGCCGGTGCTCGAGGATCCGGCGAGCTACGGCTACTTCCGCGAAGAGGTCGGCGGCTTGATGATCGGCTTGTTCGAGCCGAAGTGCGCGCCGTGGAACGTCGGCCGGATTCCGGACGACTTCTCGTTCGGCGAGATCCAGCCGGACTGGGATCGCATGGGGGGCTACGTCGAGACCGCGATGGCGCGCGTGCCGATCTCGATGAACGTCGGCGTGCGGAAGTTCTTCTGCGGTCCGGAGAGCTTCACGCCCGATCTGCAGCCGTGCGTCGGTGAGGCGCCGGAGCTGCGCAACTACTTCGTCGCGGCCGGCTTGAACTCGATCGGGATCCTCACCGGCGGCGGCATGGGCCGCGTGATCGCGCACTGGATCACGACGGGGCGTCCGGATGTGGACATCACCGGCTTCAACATCGATCGCCTGCATCGCTATCAAGCGAACCCCGAGTACCGCCGCACGCGCACCGTCGAGTCGCTCGGCATGGTCTACAAGTGCCACTACCCGACGTACGTCATGCAGACGGCGCGCGACGCGAAGCGCGGGCCGCTGCACGATCGGCTCGCCGCGAAGAACGCGTACTTCAAGGACGTGAGCGGCTGGGAAGGTCCGGACTGGTACGCGCCGCCCGGCGTGGAGCCGCGCGTCGAGAAGATCGGCTGGGGCCGCCAGAACTGGTTCCCGTACTGGGCCGCCGAGCATCGCGCCGCGCGCGAAGGCGTGATCGCGATGGACATGTCGTTCATGTCGAAGTTCCTCGTCGAGGGACGCGACGCCGGCGCGCTGCTCGATTGGATCAGCGCGAACTCGGTCGACGGACCGACGAACCAGATCACGTACACGCAATGGCTCGACGACGCCGGCAAGCTCCAGGCGGATCTCACCGTCTCGAAGCTCGACGACGATCGCTTCTGGGTCGTCGCGTCGGACACCTGTCATCGCCACGTCGAGACGTGGATGAAGCGGCACATCGGCGACAAGCACGCCTTCGTGGCGGACATGACCGGCGCGTACGGTCAGATCAACGTGCAGGGCCCGCGCTCGCGCGAGCTCCTGCAGTCGATCACCACCGCGGATCTGTCGAACGAGAAGTTCCCGTTCCGGCACGTGCAGGAGATCGACATCGGCTTCGCGCGCGTCATGTGCGTGCGCATCACGTACCTGGGCGAGCTCGGCTACGAGCTGTACATCCCCGTCGAGCAGGCCGTGCACGTCTACGATCGGATCGTCGCGGCCGGCGACGCGTTCGGGCTCACCCACGCGGGCCTGAAGGCGCTCGCGAGCCTGCGCATGGAGAAGGGCTATCGCGACTACGGGCACGACATCGACAACACCGACACGGTGCTCGAGGCCGGGCTCGGCTTCGCGGTCGATCTCAAGAAGCCGCGCGGCTTCCTCGGGAAAGAAGCCGTCCTCGCCCAGAAGGCGAAAGGTCCGCTGAAGAAGCGGCTCGTGCAGATCCTCGTGAAGGATCCCGAGCCGCTGATGTTCCACGCCGAGGTCGTGCGTCGGAACGATCGGCCGTGCGGCTACATCCGCGCCGCCTCGTATGGGCACACGCTCGGCGGCGCGGTCGGGCTCGCGATGATCGATTCCGGCTCGACGGGAGACGTCATCGACCCGAAGTACCTCGAGGCGAGCACGTTCGACGTCGAGATCGCCGGCAGGCGATATCCCGCCATCGCGTCGCTGCGCCCGCTCTTCGATCCCGATAATCTCAAGATCAAGGGCTGATGCTGTTCCTGGTTCGCCACGCGGAGGCGGTCGACGAGACGAAGGCGTTGCACGATCCCGATCGTCACCTGACGGCGGCGGGACGCGCGGCGGCGCGCGCGCTCGGTGAGCGCCTGCGCTGGTACGACTGCCTGCCGATCGCGGTGTGGTCGAGCCCGCTCGTGCGCGCGGTGCAGACCGCCGAGCTCTTGATCGCGGGGCTCGGCTGGGACGGCGTGATCGAGTCCGTGCCCGCGCTCGCGCCCGGCGGCGCCACGCGCGAGGTCACCGCGCTCGTCGAGAAGGCCGGCGGCGTCGTGATCGCGGTCGGTCACGAGCCGGGCCTCTCGGCGATCGGCACCGTGATCACCGGACGCAACGACTTCCCCGCGCTCAAGAAATGCGAGGCCGCGCGCGTCGAGACCGGACGCTTGAAGTGGATCCTCGGCCCGACCGACGAAGAGCCGCGAAAGCCGTAGCGCCCACACGCACGCCGGATTCACACCCTGGTAGGCGCGCGGTCGGGCGTGTTACGAAAAAAGGCAAGGGGGACGCATGAAGAAGCGTGCGAAGGCGATACCTACGTCGACCGAGTCGCGCCCGCGCAAGGAGCAAGCGCCGAAGCCCGTCGACGGTGAGTCGCTGCGCGAGGTGCACGGCGGCGACGGCAACAGCGGCTGGAACGGCACCAGCGGCTGGGGCTGACATCTAGCTGATAGAGTCATCCCATGGGGGCAGAGTCCGACGGCCGAGATCCGGTCGTCGACCTCGATCGCACGTTGCAGGCCGGCACGACGCCGCCGTCGGCGGAGCGCGTCGTCGTGCGACGCAACACCCCGCTCAGCGTTCCGATCGAGCGCTACGAGCGCGTGAGCGTCCACGCCGAGGGCGGGCTCGGGCGCGTGTGGCGCGCGCGCGATCACCTGCTCGACCGCGACGTCGCGCTGAAGGATCTGCGCCCCGAGACCGACGTCGACGGATCGCGCCGGCGGCTCGTCGACGAGGCGCGCATCTGCGGCCGCCTCGAGCACCCCGGCATCGTGCCGGTCTACGATCTCGCGCCCGGCAGCGCGCCCTACTACACGATGCGCATGGTCGCGGGCCGCACGCTGGCCGAGGCCGCGCGCGCGTATCACGCGGGGCCGCGAGATCCGGTCGCGCTGCAGCGCCTGCTCAACGCGTTCGTCACCGTGTGCAACACGATCGAGTACGCGCACGCGCAGGGCGTGATCCACCGCGACCTCAAGGGCTCCAACATCCTCGTCGGTGACTACGGCGAGGTGATCGTGCTCGACTGGGGCCTCGCGAAGCGGCGCGGCGATCCCGACGACGGCGACGATCTGCTCGGCACGCCGACGTACATGGCGCCCGAGCAAGCGCGGCGAAAAGGCGAGGCGGTCGACGAGCGCACCGACGTGCACGGGCTCGGCGCGGTCCTCTACGAGATCCTCACCGGTCGCGCGCCGTTCGAGGGCGACAACCTCGAGGCCGTGCTCGCGCGCGTGACCGCGCCCGAGCGCACGCCGCCGCGCGCGCACTCCCCGAAGGTGCCGCGCGCGCTCGAGGCGGTGTGCCTGCGCGCGCTCGCGTGCGAGCGTGATCGGCGCTATCCGTCGGCGCGCGCGCTCGGCGAGGACCTCCAGCGCTACCTCGCCGACGAGCCGGTGACCGCGTATCGCGAGGGGCTCACCAAGCGGCTCATGCGCTTCGCGCGCCGCCATCGGACCGCGACCGTCACCGCGGCGGCGCTCACGATCACCGCGACCGTCGGGCTCGTCGTCGGCAACGTCCTCTTGCAGCGCGCGAACGCGCAGACCGAAGCGCAACGCGACGAAGCCCGCCACAACTTCCTCGAGGCGCGCGCCGCGGTCGACACCTACCTCACCACCGTCAGCGAAGATCAGCTCCTCGACGCGCCGGGCCTGCAGCCGCTGCGCGAGCGGCTCTTGTCGGAGGCGCTCACCTACTACCAGCGCTTCATCGACGAGCACGGCGACGATCCGGCGCTGACCCTCTCGCTCGCCGATGCCAAGCGCCGGCTCGGCGTGATCATGGGCGGGCTCGCGCGTCACGACGAAGCGATCGCGCAGCTCGACGCCGCGATCGCGGTCTACCGGCGGCTGCCCGAGACCAGCGAGGACGCGCGGCTCGGCACCGCGCAGACCTTGCTCGCGATCGCCGAGCTCGCGCCGCCGAAGCGCGCGCTCGAGGCGGCGACCGCCGCGGTCGCCGCGTACGAGCCGCTGGCGCGCACGCATCCGAACGATCCGGCGGTGCTCGTGCAGCTCGGCCGCGCCTACGACGCGCTCGCCGGCGCGCAGTACCACAACGGCAAACGCTTCGACGTCGCCGCGAGCGAGGACCGCGCGGTGCAGATCTTCGAAGACGTGAACCGGCGCTTCCCCGGCGACGTCGAGCGACAGCGCCTGCTCGCGCTCGCGTACAACAACGACGGCAACGCCACGCAGATCACGGGCAACCAGGTCGACGCGGTGCCGCTGTTCGAGAAGTCGCTCGCGCTGATCCGCCCGCTCGCCGCCCAGCACCCCGAGAGCCAGCTCATCCGGCGCGAGCTCGGCCGCGCCGCCAGCGCCAAGGGCAAGGCGCTGGTGGTGCTCGGCCAGATCACGGCGTCGCTCGCGCCGACCAAGGAGGGCGTGGCGGTGCTGCGCGTGCTCGCGGCCGAGAACCCGCGCATCGATTCGTACGCGCGCCAGCTCGATCTCGCGATCGGGTACGAGGGACAGGCGTTGCTCACCGCCGGACGCATCACCGAAGCGCGTCCGCTGATCGACGAAGCCACGTCGATCGGCGACGCGCGCGTCGCGATCTCGAAGGACGTCGACGACGCGAAAGACGCGACCGGCTGGTGGCACGTGCTCGGTGGGCGCGCCGCGCGGCTGGTCGGCGACGACCGCCGCGCCGCCGAGGAGCTGGCGAAGGCGATCGCGCTCTTCGACGCCGCGCTCGCGGATCAACCCGCCAACGACGATTGGTTGTACGACCGCGCGCAGGCGCGTCAAGAGCAGCTCGAACGATCGCGTGACGCCGCCGCGCACGCCGCGCTCGTCGCGGATTGGCGGAAGCTCATCGCGCTCGCGCCGCGCAACCCGCTCTATCAGGTCGGGCTCGCCGACGCGTTGCGCCGGTTGGGCGAGCTCCCCGGTGACGGCGCGGCGTCGGCGGCGTCGGAGGCGGTCGCGATCATGGCGAAGCTCGCCTCCGACAACCCGCGCGACCTCGGCGTGCAGGTCGTCTACGCGCGGACGTTGATCGCGCGCGCGCGCGGGGCGCTGCGCACCGGCGATCGCGCCGCCGCCGACGGCGATCTCGCGATCGCGCGCGCGGTGCTCGCCGCCGCCGCCGACCACGATCCGGCGTATCTCCCCGACCTCGCGTGCGTCGAGACGGTTGCGTCTCGGCAGGACGATGCCGTCGCCGCGGCCACGCGCGCGCGCGACGCCGGCTTCGAGGAGCTCGCGCGGCAACCGTGCCTCGCGCCGATCGCAAGGCGCTTGCGCTAGCCGCGCGTCACGGGACGCCGAGCATCGACGCGTAGCCGAGCACGCGCTCGAGCTCGAGGACGCCGAACGCGACGAGCAGCGACACGATCGTCAGCACCGCGCCGAACCGGAGGAAGCGGAAGAAGCCGATCTCGCCGCGCGGGCCCGCGCTCTCGAACACGATGATGTTCGCGACCGAGCCGAACAGCGTCAGGTTGCCGGCGAGCGTCGAAGAGACCGCGAGCATGACGTAGCCCCACGCGGGGCTCGCGAGGTGAGGGACCCAGTGCACCGCGATCAAGACCAGCGGCACGTTCGAGACCAGGTTCGCGCCGAGCACGACGAGCGCGATGAACGCGGCGTCGCCGGCGAGATCGCCGCGGCCGATCACCGGCTCGAGCCACCGGTAGACGTCTTCGACCGCGCCGGTGCGCGCGAGGCCGTGCACGACGACGAACAAGGCCGAGAAGAAGAGCAAGAGCGACCAATCGACCGCGCCGAGCGCGCGTTTCGGCGGCACCCGCGCGATCACGATCAACGCCGCGGCCGCGGTGATCGAC
The DNA here is from genome assembly GCA_035493675.1 of Kofleriaceae bacterium. GTDB lineage: Bacteria > Myxococcota_A > Polyangia > Haliangiales > Haliangiaceae > JAIOQA01. The sequence goes on from DATJIA010000152.1 coordinate 15,555, forward strand.
GCGCCGGCGAGCGCGACGCCGGCGAGCGCGAGCCCCGCGAACAGCGCGAGCGCGCCGAGCGCCTTGATCGCGAGCGCGGTGTCGATCGCGGGCTTCGGCGGCGTGCGCTCGACGAGCGGGCCGCGCGGGAGATCCTTCCGGAACAGGAGCGAGAGCAAGAGCGCGTTCGCGACCAGGCACGCGGCGCCGGCCGGCAGCGTGAGCGCGAGGTAGTGCGCGAAGCTCGGGTGGCCGGCGGCGGCTTGTCCGACGAGCATGTTCTGCGGATTGCCGCTGTAGCTGACGACGCCGCCGAGGTTCGACGCCGACGCGAGCGCGAGCAGGTAGGGCAGGGCCGGCAGCCGCGCCTCGACGACGACCGCGACCACCAGCGGCGTGAGCACGACGCACACGGTGTCGTTCACGAGCAGCGCGCTCAGCCCGCCGGCGAGCCAGGTCAAGCCCCACAGGAGCGTGCGCGCCGACTTCATCCGCGTGAGCACGTGATAGGCGGCGAGCCGGAAGAACTGCGCTTCGGTGAGGTACGCGGCGATGATCAAGACGCCGAGCAAGAGCGTGACGACGTGCAGGTCGACGGCTTCGAGCGCGCCGTCGAGGCCGAGCCCGCCGACCGCGGCCATCGCGACCGCGCCGACCAGCGACGCCGCCGGTCGATCGAGCCCGAGCACGCGCAGGAGCCGCGTCGCGAGGACGAGGTACGTGACGCAGAAGACGACGAGGGCGCCGGTCACGCGATGCACCATGATAGCGTCGATCCATGGGGCTCACGCGCGTCGCGCTCGTGTTGATGGCATCGCTCGTGATCGAACGGGGCGCCCGCGCCGATGCGCGCGCCGACGTCGAGGCCGCGGTGCGCGCGCACCTGAAGACGTTCGGCGCCGCAGAGACTGCGGCGACGAACGAATCTGTGACACGGGGCGGCGCTGATCCGATCACCGGGCTCGCGCCGACCGCGCTCGTCTACTTGAACAAGGACACGGCGAAGGCCGACGAGCCGTTCAACTTCGGCGTCGATCTGACCGGCAACTTCTCGGGCAGCGCGTCGATCAAGATCGAGAAGATGACGGTCGTCGTCGCCGACGGCGGCCACGCGGCGTGGTTCCACGCGCGCGGCACGCTGAAGTACAAGGAGGTCGTCGGCGAGGGCATCGACGACTGGGCGAAGCCGCTGCCCGTGCGCGTGAGCGGCGCGCTCGTCGACGATCACGGCTGGAAGATCGTGCGCGTCGCGTACACGGCGCCCATCGAGGACAAGGAGATGATCGCGAGCGCGGGCTATCACGATCCGCCGCTCTCGCCCGCCAGCGGCGCGCCCGCGCACACGGGCGACGCGGCGATCGGCAAGGCGGTCGACGCCTGGTTCCCGGGCGGCTTGGTCGCCGCCGCGGGCGCGCAGACGATCGTCGCCAACGGGACCGCGCCCGGCGAGCGCGGCGACGATCGGGCGGCGGCGCTCAAGCTCGCGAAGGCGTGGGACAAGCTGAAGTTGGGCGCGACCGAGGTCGACGCGGTCGCGTTCGGCAAGCTCGGGTTCGTGCGCGTGGTCGTGCGGTTGCCGGTCAAACCCGCGAAAGGCAAGACGCCGATCGCCGCGGAGATGGTGCTGCACGCGGTCGTCGCCGACGAGGGCGGCACCTGGCGCTGGCAGTCGCTCAACTGGGGCGGGCGCAATCCCTGACGTGTCGCACCCGCGTACGCGAGTTCTCGGTGCGACTCGCAGATCGTCAATGAAGCTCGTGCGTTGGAGGCCGGAGGAGGCCTCCCTATGTTCGATTCGATCGCACCGCGCGCGCCGAGCCGACGGCGCAAGATCTTCTTCGCCGCGTCGGGCATCGTCCACGGCGCCGCCGTCGTCGCGCTGATCGTCGCCGCGATGTGGCGCATCGACAAGCTCGACTACGCGAAGGAGGCGCCGCAGATCGCGGTGATCCCGCCGCCGCCGGCGGGGAACAGCGGCGGTGGCGTGAAGAAGACGCTGCCGAACGCGACGGTGGTGAAGACGCCGCCGAAGATCAAGATCAAGACGCCGGTGCAACCGGTCGATCAGAAGACGATCATCGAGCAGCAGGCGACGTCGACCGAGAACACGACCGGCATCGACGGCGACGGCGGTGGCGGCGACGGCAGGGGCCACGGCGCGCCGGAGATCGGCACCGGCTGCATCGAGGGCACGGGCTGCGGCGTCGGCGAGATCAAGGTGCCGGAGCTGCCGAAGCCGTGCAGCGATCCGTCGCGCGTGAACGACGCGGACTGCAAGACCGAGCCGCCGAAGATCGTCGTCGTCGAGAACCTGCGCATCGCGGGCGAGACGCAGATCCAGCCCGGCGACGACGTGAAGGTGATGATGCAGCGCGAGGGCAAGTCGCATCTGCACGTCAGCTTCAAGGTCTGCCTCGACAAGAACGGCGACGTCACCTCGACCTCGCGCATGGGCACGACCGGCTACGACTCCTACGACGATCGCCTCGCCGCCGGCATCGCGACCTGGAAGTACCGGCCCTACAGCGTGAACGGCACGCCGATCGCGGTCTGCGGCCCGGTGACGTTCAACTTCATCCTGCGCTGAGCGTTCAGCCCAATGCTCAATTCACTCGCGCAGCGACGGCAACGTCCTCGGAATACATCGCTTCGATCTCCTTCGCGAAGTTCTGCGCGACGATCTTGCGCTTGATCTTCAGCGTCGGCGTGAGCTCGCCGGTGTCGATGCCGAACGGGCGCGAGAGGATCGTGAACTTCTTGATCTGCTCGACGCGCGCGAGCGTCTTGTTGACGTCGTCGATCGCGCGCTGCACCTCGGCGTGCACGGTCTCCTTCGAGAGCGGCTTCGCGATCGCGTCGTCGAGCGTGATCAGGACCGAGAGGAACTTGCGGCGATCGCCGATCACCACGCACTCGCTGACGAGGTTCGACTGCTTGATCGCGGCCTCGATGTTCTTCGGCGCGATGTTCTTGCCGCCGGCGGTGATGATGATCTCCTTCTTGCGACCGGTGATCGACAAGAAGCCGTTGCGGTCGATCTCGCCGAGGTCACCGCTCTTCAACCAGCCGTCGGCGGTGAGCGTCTCCTTGGTCGCCTCGGGCTCCTTGTAGTAGCCGAGGAAGACGTTCGGTCCCTTGACGAGGATCTCGCCGTCGTCGGCGATCTTCACCTGCACGCCGGGGATCGCAGGACCGACCGAGCCGAGCTTGGTGCGCCCGGGGATGTTGAGCGTCGTCGGGCCGCAGTCCTCGGACTGGCCGTAGACCTCGTGCACCATGATGTCGAGCGACGCGAAGAACTCGAGCACTTCCTTCGCGATCGGCGCGGCGCCCGAGACGCAGAAGCGCACGCTGCCGAGGCCCAGCGCGGGCTTGAGCTTGTCGAGCACGAGCTTCTTGACGAGCTTGTACTGCGCGTCGAGCAGCGGCGGGATCGATTCGCCGCGCGCACGGCGCGCGTTGACGTCGGTGCACACCAGGCGCGTCCACGCGACGAGGTACTTCTTCGCGCCGGTCGCCTGCGCGAGCTTCGCGGTGATGCCCGCGTGGAACTTCTCCCAGATGCGCGGCACGCCGAAGAAGACGGTCGGCTGCACTTCCTTGAGGTTGTCGGGCACCTTCTCGATCGACTCGGCGAAGTACACGCACGCGCCCGCGGTCGCCGGGATGTGCACGGTGCACATCTGCTCGGCGATGTGCGAGAGCGGCAGGTACGAGAGCCCGCGGTCGCCTTCCTCGGCGCCCTGCAGATCGATCATCGCCTGCGCGGTCCACGACAGGTTGCGATGCGAGAGCATCACGCCCTTCGGCGGGCCGGTCGTGCCCGACGTGTAGATGAGCGTGGCGAGCTCGTCCTGCTGGATCTTGTCGATGCGCTCGTCGAGCGTCGCCTCCGGCGTCGCCGGCGCCTTGCCGTTGAAGGACTCCCACGACATCACGAGCGGATCCTTGATCTCCGGCGCGCCCTTCATCGTCACCACGTGACGGAGCAGCGGCAGCTGCGCGCGGCGCGCCTCGATCTTCTTCCACTGGTGCTCGTCCTCGACGAGCACGATCGACGCCTCCGCGTGGTGCACGATGTACTGCACCTCGTCGGGCGAGCACGTCGTGTAGATGCCGGCCGCGACGCCCCCGGCCATCATCGCCGCGTGGTTGAAGATCACCCACTCGGGACGGTTGAAGCCGAGGATGCAGACCTTGCCGCCGCGCGGCAGGCCGAGCGCGATCATCGCGCGCGCGGCGGTGCGGATCTCGTCGGCGTATTGCCGCCAGGTGGACGCGCGCCAGGCGCCGTCATGCTTCGCGTAGTACGCGGGTTGGTTCGGGCGAGTGCGCGCCTGCTCCAGCACGCGATGCGGGATGGTCTGTCCGGACACGGCTCCTCCTCGGTCGAGTCGCCGTGCAATCTACACCGATCTAACGGAGAGAGATCAGCTCTTCTTCTTGCGACGGCCGCGCTTGCGACCGCCGCCCGCCGACGGCGAGCCCTCGCCCGGGAAGTAGGCGGTCGCGCGCTTCTCGCCCTCGGTCTTGACCGCCTTGTCGGCGATCAGCTTCTTGAGAGGCAGCGTCAGGTCCTTGGTCGTCGTGCCGAGCGCCTTGTTGATCTGCTCGACGCGTTGACCCGGGTTCCCCTTGATGAAGTCGTAGAGGCGCTCCTTGGTGCGCTCGATCTCGTCGGCGGGACGCTTCGCGCCCTTCGCCCTGCGAGCCATTCCGAGCGAGGCGACGGCGCCCGATCCGGGCGGGCGACCGCGACGGACTCCTCCGCTCGGCAGCGCGCCGCCGAGCGCGCCCTGCAAGGTCTCCATCGCGGCCTGCCGCGCGAGCGCCGAGACCTGCGCCACGAAGTCGTTCACCAGTTTCGCGATCTGGTCGTTGAAGTCGCTCATCGGGAATCAGGGTAACCACATCTCGATTCCCCCGACAACCAATCTGCGCGAAAAACACGAATTCCCCACTCAAGGGCTCGGGGGGAACGCTTTCGGCATGTCCTTCAAGACCGCATACACACAAGGGCCCGAATCGTAGAAATACGCGTGCTGATCGACCGCGGTGAGGATCCCGTCGGTGCGCGACTGGACGTCGCCGACGTAGTTCTTCGACGGGTGGAACCCGACCGTGAGCTGGGTCGGCTCGGCGAGCGCGCTGGTGCCGTCCCAGTTGTGCGAGAGGATGGTCGTCATCTCGGCGGTCGACACGTAATCGACCATCGCGCCGTTGTCCGGGACTTCGAGGATCGACAGCGGCGGTGGACTCGAAGCGAGGATGTCGTCGTGGTTGGGATAGTAGGGCTGGCTGGTATCGTCGATCGGCGCCCAGTGGGTCATGTTCCAGGTCCACAGCTCCTTGTTGCCGACGTTCTTCCACTCCTCGACCTTGGCCCAATTGAGCGCGCTGGTGTCGGCGACGAAGCCGTCCGCGGCGAGCGCGCGCAAGGTCTCGATCGATGCGGTCCACGCGCCCGCGCGGAACGTGATCGGCTTGCCGAGCTGGTTCGCCGCGAACAGCTCGTCGGCTTTGTGCAAGAGAGTCAGGAAATCCGCTTCTGAGTACGACGCGACCTCGACGGTGTATCCGGTGGTATCGCCATTGGCGAACTCCACCGACGGCATCGTGTTGCACGTGACGCCCGCGGCCTCGACGAAGTTGCAGTACGGATGGATGTGCAGGCCGATCTCGTCGTGGAAGTCGTCGCGCGCGTGACGCCACCACGCCGCGATCACGCCGGCGCGCTCGGGCGTCACCGCCGGATCGGTGAACGTGTACGGGCTCGCGAAGTGCGTCATCACGAGCGCGGGATGGAGTCGATGCAAGGAGTCCATCACGGTCAGCGACGAATCCGCGGGATCGGAGAAGTCGTAATCGGTCGTCATCAAGACGTAGAGCGGATGACTGCGCATGAACGAGATCTTCGCGAACGCGGCGTCGCTCGAGTCGGCGGCGAGGATCACGTCGGTTGCGCCGGGCGCGAGCGACGCGAGATCGATCGTGCCGGCGAAGTGGCCGTTGCCTTGATCGTCGAGGCGGACGCCGGCCTGCGGCCCGACCCAGACGTCGACGTAGCCGGTGCCCGCGGGCGCGGCGACGTCGATCGTCATCGTCGGATCGCCCTTGGTCAGCGCGTTCGGGATCAGCGACCAATGACGGATGCCGTGGACGGTGAACGCCGGATCGTTCTGAGCCGGCGCGGCGGGCGGCGTCGCGGTGGGCGGCGGCGGGCCGTTGGTTCCGCTACAGGCGGCGGCGAACACGAGCACGATTACCAAGCGCATGCGGCGCGGACGCTAACACCGCGGCTCGCCGGATGGGATAGATTCCGAGCGTGCTGGGACGGACGATGATCTTGGGGCTGATCCTCACGGGTTGCGCGCACACGTCGGAGGGGCCGCTCGACGTGCCGCTCGGGCTTCCGCGCGCGCAGATCGCGGGCGAGCTCAAACGCTTCGACTACTGCCCGCGCGAGGAGCCGGAGTCGAGGACGCAGACGTTCCCGCGCTGCGACAACCCGGGCATCGACTATCGCGACTCGTGGGTCGTCGTCGAGTACGAGAGCGATCGCGTCACGCGCGTGCGCCGCTACGAGCGCTGGGACGACGACGCGCGCGCGACCGAGCGCTGGAGTCAGCTGGTCAGCGAGCGCAGCAAGACCTCGGGGCAGAGCGACGCGGCGCGCGCGATCGTCTCGTCGCGGCATGATCTCCCGCCGGGCACGCGATCGTGGCAGGCGTTCAAGTCGGGCGAGTACACGGTCGTCGCGGTCTATCTGTTGACCCCGCGGCCGCCCGAGAACGCGTCGATCCTCGAGGAGATCCTCGGGACCGACGGCGCGGCGACCGCGAAGTAACGCGCGGTCGCGCGTGCTCAGCGACGCGTGAGCGGAGGCGACGCGATCGCGCCGGCGTCGTCGAGCGTGGTGGCGCGCACCGCGATCGCGCCGCGGCCGCCACCGCCGCCACCGCCGCCGCGCGCCGCCGGCTGCCCGGGCTGCGCGGCCGTCTGCGCGAACGCGCCGTCGCCGCCGTCGCCGCCCATGCCTTGCTTCGCGCCGCCGCTCGCGACGGTCGCGCCCGCGGATCCGTTCGCGCCGTCGGCCGCGGGGCCACCGTCGCAGCCGCCGCCGCCACCGCCGCCGTTGCTCGCGAGGACGGCCGTCGCCGCCAGGTGGACGATCGTCCCGTCGAGCTCGATCATCCCGCCCGCGCCCGCGCCGCCGCCGCCCGCACGTCCGGACGGCGCGCCGCCGCCGCCGCTCGCGCCCGCGTCGATGGTGCCCGCGATCGCGACCGTGCCCTGCGCGATCAGCGCGAGCGCGCCGCCGCCGTGGCCGCCGTGACCGCCGGCGTTGCCGCCACGCCCGCCGTCGCAGCCGCCGCGCACGTGGTCGAGCGGCGTCACCGCGGCGGCCGGCGATCCACCGGCGCCGGCGCCTGCACCGCCGCTGCCGCCCGCGCCGCCCGCCGACGCGAAGCCGCCGCCCGCGCCGCCGCCACCGCCCTCGGCCGCCGCCGCGCCCGCCAGCGTCCCGGCCGCCGGGCACGTCGACGGATTCGCGCCCGCGCCCGCGACGGTCGCGCTGCTGCTGACCTCGATCGTGCCGCTGACGTCGAGATCCGTCCACGCCACCACGACGAGCGGTCGCTTGCCGGTCGCGCGCAGGATCGCGCCGGCCTGCACGTCGAAGCCGCGCACCGAGATCACGCGCAGCTCGCCGCCGGGCGACGCGATCAACGCGCTCGTCGGGTACACCGCGTCTTGCGCGGGATCGGTCAGCGCACCGCTGTTGGTGTCGTACGTCCAGGTGCCCGGGCCGAGCACGATCGCCTCGCCGGGGGCGGGGATCGCGCACGGATCGACGTCGGTCGGCGCGAACGGCCACGCGCCACACGACGGATCGGGACCCACCGCGCCGTCGGCGCCGGCGCCACCGTCGACGGCGGCGGGATCCGACTCGACCAGCTCGACCAGCACGCGGCACCCGCCGCACAGGACGAGCGCGGCGAGCGCGGCGGCGCGCGGTGCTCGGCGCATCACGGGGTGTCCTCGGCGAGCGCGGCGCGGCGCACGATCACCCGCGGCGGCGGCGTGGTCGGCGCGAGGCGCGAGGCGCCGTAGATCGCGGCGCCTCCGACGAGGAAGAGCGCGTCGGTGATCAGCGCGCGCGTCTTGCCGCGCGGGTGTCGATCGAGATCCGAGCTCGCCGCGTCGCGCAGCGCGAGCACACCGAGGACGCCGCCGGAGGCGAGGCTCGCGACGCCGAGGCCGGTGAGGCCCCATCGCGCGCCGCGCGCGCCGCCGCCGCGATCGAGCTCGACGCCGATCTCGAGGACCTCGCCGTCGCCGGCCGCGACGCGCTGGCGCCAGGCCGCGCCGCCGTCGCGCTCGATCACGATCTCGTGCTCGCCGGCCGCGATCGGATAGCGGAGCATCGCGCCGTCGCCGCGATCCACGGTCACGCCGATCACGACGCCGTCGATCGTCACGGACGCGCCCGGCTCGCTCGAGCGCACGCGCACCAGGCCACGCGCGGGCTCGCACCGGCCCGCCGCGCTCGCGAGCGGCGACGGCGGCGGCGGCGGCGGCGGCGGCGGCGCGACGGGCTCGACGACGGGCGGCGGTGGCGCCGCGGCGCTCGTCGCGAGCGTCTCGAGCTCGGCCTTCGCCTGCGCGACGAACTCGGCGTCGCGCGGCTCCGCCTGCTCGATGAACTGCGCGAGGTGGCGCGCGGCGTCCTCGCGCCGCCCCAGGCGCTCCTCCGCGAGCGCCAGGTTGAACAGCGTGCGCGGTCGCGGGACGAGCTCGTACGAGCGCTGGTAATGAAGGACCGCGGCCTCGTACTGCCCGGCCTGCAGCGCGCGGTAGCCCCGGTCGTATTCGTCCTTCGCCTCGGCGTCGGACGCCTGCGCGACGGCGCGCGTGGGGCTCGACGTGAGCGCGACGAGCAGGCCGGCGACGAGCAACGTGATCCGGAACGGCGATCGCACGCCTACCAGTCCTTGATCCCGAGCCCGGGCTGCGCCGGCGTCTCGACGCGCGCCGCGGGCGGTGGCGTGCTCGCACGCGGGTGTCGCGCCGGCACGGCGTCGAGCGGCGTGGTCCCTTGTCGCCCGCGCCGGCGGCTGATCACCGCGGCGCCGCTCGGCGTCGAGGACATGCGCACGGTCGACGCGGGCGGCGTCGGCGCGACGATGGATGGCGGCGCGACGGCCGGCGGTGGCGCGGGCGGTGTGATCGCGGGCGTGGGTGCAGGCGCGGGCACGAGCGTGCGCACCGGCGCGATCGCGCGCGGCGCCGCGGGGACGATGCCGTCCTCCGCGCGGTCGGCGCGGAGGATCGCGAGCACCGCGATCGCCGCCGCCAGGGTCGCGACCAGCGCGAGCGGCAGCGATCGCGTCCGGAAGCTGCGCGCGCCCGTCAGCTCGCCGGACGACGTCTCGATCGTCGACGGACCGGTCGAAGCTAGCGCCGCCTCGCGATCGTCGCGGACGCCGTCGAGCTCGCGGTCGATCGCGGGGAGGCCGGGGAGGCGGGCGGGATCGGTCGCCGCGAGGCACGCGACGATCGCGTCGCCGAACGCGCGCATCGACGCGAAGCGCGCGCCGCGATCGCGCGCGATCGCGCGCAGCACCAGCTCGTCGATCCCCCGCCACGCGGCCAGCTCGGCGCGCCGGCGCGACGGCGGGATCCGCGGCTGGGTCGCCGCGTTGGTCAGGATCTCGATCGACGACGAGCCCACGAACGGGCGCTCGCCCGTCAGCATCTCGAACAGGATCACGCCGAGCGCGTAGACGTCGGCGCGCCCGTCGATCTCGAGACCCTGGCCTTGTTCCGGCGCCATGTAGAACGGCGTCCCGATCACCTTCGACGCCGACGTCACGCTCGTGTAGCGGCCGTCGCCGCCGATGATCTTCGCGATCCCGAAGTCGATGATCTTCACGAGGTCGGGCCGGCTCGCCGAGCGGACCAGGAAGATGTTCGCCGGCTTGAGATCGCGGTGCAGGATCCGCGCGGCGTGCGCCGCCGTCAGCGCGCTCGCGCACTGCACCGCGATCGCGAGCGCGCGCGCCGGCGCGAGCGCACCCGCGGTGGCGAGCGCCTCGCACAGATCTGCGCCGTCGAGGTACTCCATCACGATGTACGACGTGCCGGCCGGCTCGACCGCGTAGTCCGTGATGTCGACGATGCCCTCGTGGCGGACGCGGCTCGCGGCGAGCGCCTCGCGCTCGAACCGGCGCACGACCTCCGGATCCTGCGCGACCGACGGAGACAGCACCTTGATCGCGACCCGCTTGGCGAGCCGCTCGTCGAAGGCGTCGAAGACCACGCCGTAGCCGCCGATCCCGATGCGCTCGCCCAGCCGGTAGCGCCCGCCGAGCACGCGCCTGAGCCGCGGCGCCGATCGCTCCATCAGCGACGGATCGACGATGACGACGTCCATCGGCGGCGTGAGCGCCGCGTAGGCCGGCACCTCGGGATCGGTCAGGTCGCCGATCTCCCCGGCGACGACGCCGCTCGCGTGCTCGCCGGTCGGCGTCTCCTCGACCTCGCGCCAGGCGAGCAGCGGCTCGTCGTGAGCGCGGCAGCGCCGCGCCGTCTCCGGGTAGACCTCACCGCAGATCGGGCACAGCCTCACCGGCGGGCTCGGAGGGTGGTTACAGGTTCGCCGCGCGCGGACCCGCGTCGGTGATCATCGTGCCCATCGTGTTGGCGAAGTTGCCGCCGGCCATCGTCGGCGCGCCCTGATCCCAGTAGTCGTACTGGAAGTCGGCGTTGGTGTTCGCGCCGATCGCCTCGATGTCGGTGCCTTTGCCGTTCTTGACGAAGTTGTCGTACTGGATGATCGCGTTGGTCGTGCCGCCGATCATCATCCCGTAGACGCCGTTGCGGATGTTCGAGTGCGTGATCGACAGCTTCGCGGCGCTGTTGATGTGGAAGTCGCAGTGCTCGTAGCTGCCCTGCGCGTCGCCGACCTCGGAGTACGAGATGTCGAGGTTGCCGCCGTTCTGGATGATGATGTCGCCCTGCGACGTGAGGATGTAGCTGTCGACGATCTTGAGATCGCCGTTCTGCACCGTCACGCCGCCGTTCATCACCTGGGAGAGCCGCGACGCGGTGATCGTCGCGGTGCCCTCCGCGATGATCGCGTTCGCCATCGACGAGAACTCGACGTGATCGAGCGCGCAGGTCGCGCCCGCGTGGCAGTAGACGAGCGTCGCGATGTTGGTGCCCATCACGTGCGTCATGTTGAGGTTGCCGCCCTGGTCGGCGACGAAGCCGGGCCACGTGGTCGCGCCCTGCACGGGCAGGATCGTGACGACCGCGTCCTTGGTGCCCTGGATGTCGAGCGTGCCCTGCACGTGGACGGTCGCGCCGGTCTTGCCTTCGATCATCGTGCCCGAGGCGACCGTGACGGTGACGCCGGGGTTGATCGTGGTGTTGCCGCCGATCGTGACCTTGCCGGTCCAGGTCTGGTCGCTGGTGATCGCGCCCGAGATCGTGCCGTCACCCGAGCCGGGGTTCGACCCCGAGCCGGGATCCGAGCCGCTGCCGGGGCCACCGCCGCCCGGGTCCAAGGTGCCCACCGTACACGCCGCCGAGAAGAGGAGGGAGAGACCGGCCAGACGGACGAAGCTCGACATGATGTAACCCCTTCGCAACATGCGTGCCCGTAGGAGGCCGCGAAATCACGAAGGTCGC
>DATJIA010000153.1:0-10170 GCA_035493675.1 Kofleriaceae bacterium
GACGCCGCGACGTCGGCGGCGACGCACGCGACGGCTGTGCCGGGCCGGCCTACGCTGCCGAGCGACGCCGAGCTCGGACGCGCCCCGCGCGATCGTACGATCGCGCGGAGCCGCGACGGCGGCGGCGACGAGCACCCCGGCACCGGCGTGGCGACAGAGATCACGCTCGAGCTGGTGCGCGCGGGACAGGTGGTGGCGCCCGCCCAGCGCACGCATCTGCTGTATCACGCTCCCAACGGCAGCGATGTGTGGACCCTGCGCGTGACCCGCGATCGCGACGACTCCAACGCCCCGCGCCGCTACGTGATCAAGGTGCAATACCCCAGCGTGTTGCCACAGGAGCAGCGCCGCATCCCCGGCGCGTTCTTCGAGCGCGGCTTCACCGACAACTGGCTCGCGCGTCCGTACATCAAGGACGTGCGCCTCACGAAGCACAAGCTGAGCTACCAGTGGGACGACCTGTACGCCGGTCTGGAGGACAAGCCCAGAGGCGACCATTACGTCGACCTGCCGGACTTCGTGATCTACCCGGAGATCATGCTCGACGAGTACCACCTCACCATGGGCGGCGGGCGGCTGCCGGATGCCGTAGACGATCCACCGGGATTCCACCGCCCCGATTCGCCGTATCTCGAGCTGGTGACGAAGCTCAAGGCCTACGGATCGCGTCAGCTCCAGGTGTCGACGCCGGCCGGCGACCTCAAGGTCTTCACCGTGCCAGAGGAGACGACGGTTACCCTCAGGCTGTACCTCACCTGCTGGAATGGTTGGCTCGAGGGCGTGTGGAAGATCAGCTCGCCGCTGCTCGACCCGCTCGACTTCGACATCGGGGACTTCAATCCCAAGCGGATGATCGCGGAGTACGTCGAGGGCAAGCTCGACGCGCTCCTGCATCCCAAGGAGAAAGATGCGCACGGAGACGAGGTGCCGGGCACGCAGTTCAGCTTCCTCGATCGGTACGTCATGCCGTACCTGTTGGGGCGCTACCGGTGCCTCGACATCGCCTGGGATCCGGCGACGCGCGAGTGCGTGATCAACTACGTCGGCAAGCAATCGCCGCGGCACGAGGCCGGGCGCAACGACGAGGCCAACCACGACGACACCGTGGTCGAGGGCTCGACCGGACCGAGGACGCGCACGGTGATCCCGTTCGGCGTGCCCTACCTGTTCCAGCACGATCAGATCAAGGCCGAGCTGCCGCTGGTGCCGGTGCCGGGGCCGACGCTCGAGATGCAAGGACCGGGGGCGCTCGCAAAGATCGACCACATCGTCGTCCTGATGCAGGAGAACCGATCGTTCGATCACATCCTCGGCTACCTCTCGCGCGATGGCATCCGGCCGCGCGCGGCGCTTCTGACCAGCGACGAAGGTGGGCGCGAGGTGCAGGAGCACGTCGATGGCCTCTTGCCGGGCAGCAACAATCGCGACGTCAACTCCCTCGAGGATGGCACTCCGGCGGGCAAGGCGTTCTACAGCACGCGGACCAAGGACACCGGTTGGCCAGGGTACGACGTCGATGGTCCGTGGCACGGCACGGACGCGGTCCGCAATCAGATCGCCTCCGGCATGAAGGGCTTCGTCAAGGACTTCACGCGTCATGCCCAGGGACACGAGCAGCTGGTGATGAACTACGTCACCGATGCCGAGATGCCGGCCTACGGTGCACTGACTCACGAGTTCGCGATCTGTCAGCGATGGCACTGCTCGTACCTCGGCGGCACGCTCCCCAATCGCTTCGTCTCCTTGACCGGCGACTTCAGCCACGACGGTTTCGGCAATCCCGAGGTCAACAACCCCGACATGGCGGGGTTCTATCCGATCGAGACGCCGACGTTCTTCGACCACCTCACGGACAGGAACGTGTCGTGGCGCCTCTTCGAGCACGGCTACTGCACGCTGCGGCTGTTCCGCAACTTCACCTTCGACGAGGCCCACATCTCGGCCTTCAACGACAAGGAGCGGGGCTTCGAGGCGACCGCGCGAGCCGGGCAGCTGCCACAGGTCACGTTCATCGAGCCCGACTACATCGAGGCTCCGCCGGGCAACGACGATCATGCGCCCGCCGATCTGAAAGACGGGCAGCGCCTCGTCGCCCGGATCATGAGCGCGTTGCTGGCGAGCCCGCAGTGGGAGAAGACGCTGTTCATCATCACCTACGACGAGCACGGAGGGTTCTACGACCACGCCCCGGTGCGGGGCGGGGCTCCGCCCCTCTCGATTCAGGACGACCGATTCGGCTTGCGTGTCCCCGCCTTCGTAATCTCTCCGCTCATCGAGAAGCGCAGCGACGGCAAGGTCAACGTGGTCGATACCGTGTTCGATCACACGTCGATCCCCGCCACCATCCTGCGCCGCTTCTGCGAAGGGCGCGTGCCGTCGATGGGTGCGCGCATGGCCGCCGCCAACGACGTCGGCTCGCTACTGACGCGTGACTCGGCGCGCACCGACTTCGAGTTGCTCGCGCGCGAGATGGCGCAGATCGCGGCACAACCTGCCGTAGCCGTCCGGTCGGCGGGGCCGGGGCAGATCCGCGCGCTGCCGACTTCGGCGAACGCCGACGAGGACTTCCACAACCTGCTCGCGTTCTCCAGCGCGGTGACCGGCCGCGGCCCGCGCGGAGACGGTTAGCAGCGGATCGATCTTCACTCGGGCATCACGTCGTCGTCGTCGGATCCGCCGCCGTGCTCGCCGCCGCCGCTGAGATCGATGCCCCATCCGATCACGAGCCCGTAGGCGCGCTCGCCGACGCGCTCGGTCATCGTCGCGCCGAGCCGCCAGCCGTTCGACCAGTGCCACTGCGATTGGTGCGCACCGCGGCCGACGCGGATCGTCGCGCCGAGCGTCAGCTCGTCGCCGAACAGCGCGTCGGCGGCGCCGTGATCGCGCGCGTCGCGCGCGACGAACGCGCACTCGCCCCACGCGGACAGCTCGATCACGCGCACCGGATGGATCTCGAGCTCCGCCTCGACCGGGATGCGGGCCGCGAACGGAAGATGTCCCGACACGCCGCCGACCCCGACGCCGCCCACGATCCGGAACGACACCGGCGAGCCCTCGAACAGCGAGATGCCGATCGGATAGAGCGCGGTGTCGAGCGCGAACCCGCCGTGCACGCCGCCGCCGGCGCGGACGTCGATGCCCGCGGCGTACGAGAGCCAAGGCTTGCCGATCGTCGCGCGCAGCCCGGGGCCCACCTCGGCGGCGCCCGCCGCGCCCGCGTTCGCGCGCAGATCGAGTGCGAGATCTCCCGTGGCGCGCCACCCTTCGAATTCATCCGCGTGCGCGGGCGCGGTGAGGATCAGCAAGCACGCGATCGCGAGGCCCCGCACGCGCGCATGATAAGACAGCCCAATGCCCCGCCGCGAGGTCTACGTATCGACGGATGTCGAGGCCGACGGCCCGATCCCGGGCCCGCACTCGATGCTGTCGCTCGCGTCGGCGGCCTTCGACGACGACGGCGTGCTCCTCGACACCTGGACCGCGAACCTCGCGGAGCTGCCGGGCGCGACCCCGCACGGCCCGACCATGGACTGGTGGCGATCGCAGCCCGACGCGTGGGCCGCGTGCCGCGCCCTCCCGCGCGACCCCGAGCGCGCGATGCGCGAGTACGCGGCGTGGGTCGATCGCCTGCCGGGACGCCCGGTGTTCGTCGCGTACCCCGCCGGCTTCGACTTCACGTTCGTGTACTGGTACCTGATCCGCTTCGTCGGCGAGTCGCCGTTCTCGCACAGCGCGCTCGACATGAAGTCGTTCGCCTCCGCGCTGCTCGGCACGCGCTTCCGCGACACCGCGAAGCGATCGATGCCGTCGCGCTGGTCGTCGGCGCGCCCGCACACCCACGTCGCGCTCGACGACGCGCTCGAGCAGGGCGAGATGTTCGTCGCCATGCTGCGCGAGTCGCGCGCGCGCGCCCGGGTCAGGGCGCCGACGGAACCGTCCCCGGTCTGAACACGAGCAGCTCGTTCGGTCCCTGGATCCCGCCGTACTGGTTGTCGACGACGGCGACGACGCGGCCGTCGCGCAGGACGCCGATGCCCTCGAGGTTGAGCGCGCCGCGCAGGACCGGCGCGAGATCGAGCACGACTTTCGGATCGATCCTCGCGGGCAGGGGCGAGGGTAGATGCGCGCGCGTGAAGCGCGTGATCGCGAAGTGCCGCTCGATCAAGATCGCGTCGGCGCTGCCGTCGCGGTCGATCGTGCAGTCGAGCGACGACAGCTTGCCCTTGTCGCTGGTGAGCGCGACGTGCGTGACCTGCACCGCGCCGGTCGCGAGCTCGATGCGCACGACCGGCGCCCAGCGGCCGTGCTCGTCGGTCGCGGTCGATTCGATCGCGGCGTAGACGACGCCGCCGGCGCCGCACAGGCCCTCGACGCCGTCGTTCGGCTTGATCTCGAGGCCGAGCTGATCGCGCGGGAGATCGATCGCGCGATCCACCTTGATCGTATGCGTCGGCTCGTCGATCGACGCGGTGACGACCTGCGCGCGATCGTCGGCTTGGCCTTCGGTGCCGAACGCGAGCTTGCCCGGGCCGAGCCACGCGATCGCCTCGAGATCGACGGCGTCGGGCGCACCGACGACGGCGTAGCGCGTGGTCGACGCGACGCGCGTGCCGTCGAGCGTGATCGCGAAGACCGAGTGATCGCGCTCCGACTCGGTCCAGATCACGCCGTGATCGTCGACCGCGATGCCGGACAGGCCGTTGTCGGTCTGGATCGGCACGCGATCGAAGAGCTGGGCCGCCTTCGTGTTGTCGACGGTCTTCGACCCGCCGCACGCGCACAACAGGATCAGCGCGAGGCGCTTCACGAGATCTTCGGCTCTCCGGTGCCCGCGCGCAGCACGATCTTCACGATCTCCGGCGGCGCGCCGAGCCGCACCGGCGGTCCCCAGTAGCCGACGCCGCGGCTCGTCCACAGCCACGTGCGGTCGACGCGCTCGAGGCCCGAGAGGAACCCGCCTTGCTGCAAGCGCGCCGCGTAGTGCCACGGCCAGATCTGTCCACCATGCGTGTGACCGCTGAGCTGCAGATCGATGCCATGCGCGACGGCGTCGTGGACCTGGCGCGGCTGGTGCGCGAGCAAGACGGTCGCGCGCGACGGATCGCGGCCCGCGAGCGCGCCCGCGAGATCGGCGCCGTGGCCCGGGTGGCCCTTCGCCGTGAAGTCGTCGATGCCGACCAGATCGAACGCAGCGCCGGCTCGCGTCATCTCGACGCGCTCGTTGCGCAGGAAGACCAGGCCGAGCCGCTCGAGCACCGGGATCCACGCGTCGGCGTTCGAGTAGTACTCGTGGTTGCCGGTGACCGCGAAGACGCCGTACGGCGCGCGCAGCCGCGCGAGCGGCGCGGCGCGATCCGCGACGTAGTCGACCGGGCCGTCGACGATGTCGCCGGTCAAGACGATCACGTCGGCGCCGATCGCGTTGGTCGCGTCGACGACGTCGGACACGAAGCTCGTGCCGATCGTCATGCCGATGTGCAGATCGCTGATCTGCGCGAGCGTGAAGCCGTCGAGCGCGGGCGGCAGCGTCGCGATCGGGACCTCGACCGTCGTGACGCGATGCTCGCCGAGCGCGACCTTGGCGCCGACCGCGCCGGCGCCGACCGCGGCGGTGCCGATCGCGCCCGCGGTCACGCGCGCGAGGAACTGCCGCCGCTGCGGATCATCCGGCACCTCCGGGGGCTTCATCGCCTTGCGCACGCCGAAGCGCGCGAGCCGCACGAGATCGCGCGCGACGAACAGGATCGTGCACAGGGCGGCGAGCCCGAGCCACGGGAACGCGACCCACGCGCCGTACGCCGAGATCCAGCCGGCGCCGAGGCGCATCGCCATGATCGTCAGCGGCACCGACAGCATGAGCACGATCATCGCGACCGTCGCGATCGTCCGCGCGCGTCCGCGCAGCGCGGTGTCGTGCACGAGCCGCCGCCACAAGTAGTACGTGAGCGACGCCTGGAACGCCGGGATCACGAAGCGGCCGAGGAAGCCGAGCACCGCGTGAAATGTAGCCTACTCGTCGGCGGCGGCGAGGAAGATGCTGCGGGCCATGAGGCTGGTCTCGTGCTCGGCGCGCGCCCGATAGATCGTCGCGCGGACCTCGCGGGTCGCCGGCGACGGCTGCGCCTGGTGCGCCCATTCGGCGAGCTGGCAGGCGAGGGCGAGGTCGCCCTTGGTCGCGGCCTCCTTCGCGCGCGTGGCGAGCGCGTTCACGCCGCCCGCGAGATCGGCGACCGTGATCGCGAGCGCGTGATCGCGCGGCGGCAGGAGACGCGCCGGGTTGCCGTCCCACCAGCCGCCGTAGCGGCGCCACACGTTGCGCACGACGAACTGCGGATCGTCGTAGACCGGGCGCAGGAAGGGGCGCGCGATCAATTCGTCCGGGATCCGGACGCTCGCGGCGACGTCGTCGAGCCGGCGGCCCTCGTTCATGAGCGCGACGACCTGATCGTGGATCGTGCGCAGGAGCGCGGCGGTGTCGGCGAGCGCCTGCGCGACGCGCGCGGCGCCGAAGATCGGCGGGCCGTGCCCGGGCAAGAGGAGCTCGGCGTTGCGCGCGCGCATGAGCTCGAGCGCGTCGGCCCACTCGCGCACGTAGCGCTGCACCTTCTGCGGGTTGCCGCAGTTGGGCGCGGCCCAGATGAAGAGGTCGCCGGTGATGATCGCTTTTTGCGCCGGCAGCCACGCCCACACGTGATCGTCGGTCTCGCCCTGCGCGTGCGCGAGCTCGATCGTGGTGTCGCCGATCACGAGCGTGCGCGACGACGCGAACGTCTCGTCGGGATCGCGGTACTCGGTCGGCCAGCGGAAGCCGGGGATGCGGAACTGCCGGCGGTTGATCGCGGTGTTCCATCCGGCGGTGAGCTTGTAGCGCGCGAAGCGCTCGCGGATCTGGTCGTGCGCGATCACGCGCGGGCGCGCGCGGCCGAGGCGCGCGGCCTCGTCGTCCCACGGCGGCATGCCCATCGCGTGATCGACGTGGCCGTGCGTGAAGACGGCGGCGGCGAGCGGATCGGATCGCCACCCGCGGACTTCCTTGTGCACGGTCGCCGCGGTCAGTGGCGAACCGGTGTCGAACAAGACGAGGCCGTCGCCGGTGTCGAGCGCGGTGACGTTCGCGAAGCTCTCGACGAACGCGAGCCGCGGCGCGACCTCCTCGAGCGGGCCGAAGCCCGACATGATCATGGTGTGATCGATCTTGGCGGCGCCGTTCCACAACGTCTCGGCGCGCTCGCGAAGCCTGCTCATGCGCGGCAGCGTACCTCTTCACGCGCGCGCGGCGCGGTTGATGTAGCGTCGCGCGAACCATGGTGCTCGATCCCGCGTTCCTCGCCGACTGTCCGTACGCCCCCGAGGCCGTCCTCCTCGACGAGATCCTCGAGATCGATCACGCCGCGAGCCGCGTCCGCGCGCGCATGCCGACCAACGCGGAGCTCCCGCTCACGCGCGATCAGCGCGCGCACCCCGAGCGCCACCCGCGCCACGTCTCGGGCGGCTTGATGATCCACATGACCGGCATCATCGGCTTCGCGCACGCGTACTACATCCTCGGCCTGCGCCACGCCGACGGATGGATCGGCTACGGCACGCACATCCACGAGGGCCGGTTCAAGAAGATGGGCGCGATCGGCACCCCGCTCGTCGTCGAGACGACCGCGACGAGCGTGCGCAAGATCCGCGGCGCGATCGTCGGCCGCTACGCGATGCGCTTCACCCAAGACGACAACGTCGTCTACGAGGGCGAGCACTCGTCGATCTTCACGCGAGTGATCTCGGAGGCAGGGGCCAGGGGCAGGAGCCAGGAGCCAGTCGCCAGGGGCCAGTAGCAGGGACCAGGGACCAGTCGCCAGGGTCAGAGGTTCTCGACATCTCTGCCTCTGGCGCCTGGTCCCTGGTCCCTGGCACCTGCCACTGGCACCTGC
The DNA here is from genome assembly GCA_035493675.1 of Kofleriaceae bacterium. Taxonomy (GTDB): domain Bacteria; phylum Myxococcota_A; class Polyangia; order Haliangiales; family Haliangiaceae; genus JAIOQA01. Next base: position 7,920 of record DATJIA010000153.1, read on the forward strand.
CACTGGCTCCTGGCTCCTGCCTCTGTCCTCTGTCCCTACGGCGCCGGCAAGTACGCCTTGACCGGATGGAGCTCGTACCAGCCGTGATCCGGATCGTAGCGATACGTCCCGATCGCGATCTTCGCGTCCGTCCCGGTCGGATCGGGCAGCGCGCCGCCGGGACGCGCGGGATCCTTGAACGGCGGGCCGTTCTCGGTCGTCGCGCCGAAGACGTTGGGCTGCGCATCGGCGGTCGGATACGGAATGGGCTCGTCGACGAACATCTGATCGTGGGTGTCGTGATCCTCGGCCTGGGTCGCGATGAACGGCACGACCTTCACGCAGATCTCCTTGCCGGTGACGAAGCGGCCGCCTTGCAGATCGCGCGTCGAGTAGATGCGCGGGCACTGCGACGCGACCGTCGCGCCCGGCGCGAGCACGCACAGGTGACGACCGACATCCTGTGACGGGAAGTAGAACGCCGCGTAGTCGCCGGTCGAGCCCATCGTGTAGGTCTGATCGCAGACCTGGCCGAGCGGGCAATCGTCGTCGGTCGTGCAGGCGCCGTTGACGTCGTGCCACGGATCGGCCCAGTAGATCTCGCGCGGCGGCGGCTGGCACGTGTGCGCGGCGCGATCGCAGATCAAGCGCGCGTTGCACGCCTGATCGAGATCGCAGTGCTCGCCGGGACCCGCGAGCGGCGCCGGCCCGTCGACGATCTCGATCGTCGCGTCCTCGAGCACGGGCATCATCGTGTCGCGCGCGTTCCACGCGACGTGCGCGAACGTGCCCGTGACCTTGATCGTCGCGCCGAGCTCCGGCATCGGCTGCGCCGGATCGATGTCGGTCAGGTGCACGCCGAGGCCCCACGCCTGCGGCAGCCTGCCGTTGTTGAAGCCGGGCTGCGCGAGCGTGATGCCGTCCGGCACCTGGGTGCGGAACAGGACGTAGTGATCGGGCGTGCGCGGGTACTTCGCGTTGGTGTCCATGTACGCGGGCGCGATGCCGCGCTGCTGCTCGTCGTCTTGCTCGAGCACCCACTCGACCGAGTCGGGGTGGTTCGCGAGCTGCAGCTTGCGCGCCGCCTGCTGCTTCGAGTCGAACGTGACCGCGTGCACCTGGCCGGTGATCGTGAGCTTGTCGCCGTCTTTCGCGCCGGAGATGGCCTGCTCGGGCGTCGAGATCGGCGTCGAGCCACACGCCGCGACCACGATGATCATCAAAGCGAAGTGCCCCCGCATGCGACGAGCCTATCACCTGGTACGGTCGCGGCTGTGACGGATCCCATCCTCCTCTACGACGGCGTGTGCGGCCTGTGCGCGCGGTCGGTGCGATGGATCCTGCGCCACGAGCGCGATCACGAGATCAAGTTCGCGCCGCTGCAGGGCGAGACCGCCGCGGCCTTGCGCGCGAAGCACCCGCGCATCCCGGACCAGCTCTCGACCGTCGTCCTCGTCGAGAACGATCGCGTGCACCTGCGCTCGAAGGCCTTCTTCTACTCGGCGAAGCACCTGCGCGCGCCGTGGCGATGGGCGTACGCGTTCCGCTGGATCCCGGGCTTCCTGCCGGACATCTTCTATCGCGTGGTCGCGGCGCTGCGCTATCGGCTGTTCGGCAAGCACGACAGCTGCGAGCTGCCGGCGCCGGATCAGCGCGCGCGCTTCCTCGAATAGATCACGGCCGGCAGCCCGTGCTTCGGGCGGAGCGTGATCATCGGCTCGGGGACCGCGGGGCGATCGCTCGCGAGCTCGACACGCACGCGCGACACGATCGTCGCGAGCGCGAGCTGCGCCTCCATCAGCGCGAAGTGGTTGCCGATGCACACGCGCGGGCCCGCGCCGAAGGGCAGGTACGCGCCCTTCGCGCGCGCCTTCTTCGCCTCGATCGTCATGCGCGAGGGATCGAAGCGCTCGGGATCCGGATAGACGTCTGGGCGGCGGTGGATGCCCCAGATGTTCACCATCACCGCCGCGCCGCGCGGGATCGCGACGCCGCCGATCGACGTCGCGCGGAGCGCCTGGCGGCCCATCGTGTACGCGGGCGGCCACAGCCGCATCACCTCGTCGACGACCGACGCGAGGTACGGGAGCTTCGGGAGATCGTCGGAGGTCGGCGGGCGGTCGCCCAAGACCTGATCGATCTCGCGCTCGACCTGATCGCGCACCTGCGGGTGCCGCGCGAGCGCGTAGAACGTCCACGTGAGGAGGTTCGCGGTCGTCTCGTGCCCGGCGAGCAAGAGCGTCATGACCTCGTCGCGGATCTGGCGATCGGT
>DATJIA010000154.1:0-2382 GCA_035493675.1 Kofleriaceae bacterium
CTGGACCGACTTCTTCTTCGGCGTGAGCGCGAGGACGACGTCGTCCTTCGCGCCGTACTTGCCGGTCGAGTCGATCGCCGCGGTGAACTCCGCCTTGAGATCGCCCTTGCCGTAGAGGAACGACACCGCGACCGGCATCAGATCGTTCTGCAGGTTCTTGCGGAAGACCTGCTTGTTGTCGTGCTCGACGACGTAGAGGTACGTGCCGTTCGAGATGAAGCTCTTCTTGACGTCGACCTTCCCCTCGTGCGGCTTCGAGTAGTAGTCCCAGCGCATCTTGCCGGGCTTGGAGATCCAGACCATGCCGTCGGAGGTCTTCTTGTCGCCGAACGCGGCGTTGGTGACCTCTTGCCGGAACTTCGCGGTGACCTGGTTCACCTTGGCGTAGAAGGCCTGCACCTTGTCGACGTACTCGTCGGCGGTCGGCGCGGTGGCGACGCGCACGCGCACGATCGGCGCGGCGGTCGGCGTGAGGGTCGTCGGCGCCGGGTGGGCGCCACCGTGGAGGAACGCGAGGTACGTGAAGATATCGATCAACATGGCTTCCTCTTGTTGACGCACGGCGCGACGGGCCGATTCAACGACTGGAATCTTGCGCGGTTGCGCGCTGGTGGCAACCTCTTACGCGATGTACGCTCGACGGATGAAACGCGCGCTGGTTGCGCTGGCGTTGGCAGCGTGCGGCGGGACGCGGGCGACGGAGTCGACCTACCACGCGCCCACCGTCGGCGGTGACGAAGGCGGCGCGGGCGGCCGCGTCGCCGGTGGCCGCTTCGCGCGCGCGGACGTCGAGCAGGCGATCAAGGCCGAGCAAGACGCGCTCGCCGCGCTCGATCAGAAGATCGTCGCCGCGGACGAAGCCGACAACGGCAAGGATCCCGAGGCGTCGGTGCGGCGCGCGGCGATGCACGCCGATCGGGTCGCGGGCGCGGCGTTCGTCGCGCAGCTCGAGGCGTGCCTGGCCGCGGCGGAGGCGTGCCCGCCTTCGCTCGACGAGCCGCAGATCGGCGCCGACTTCGATCTCGCGACGCATCAGTTCAAGGGCGCGTTCGAGTCGTCGCAGTCGAAGTGGCCCGCGGCCGCGGCGTCGATCGAAGCCGCCGCGTGCGGCTGCCGCACCGGCCTGTGCATCGACTGGGTCATGGCGGATCTCGATCGCTGGGAAGCCGCGCTGCCCGCATCGGCGGAAGCGGACGAAGCTTCGGCGACGCACGTGGTCGGCGCGCGCGAATGCATCTGGGCGCGGCTCGGCAAGAAGTCTCGGCTGCCGCAACCTAGCGGCGAGTGAGCCGATAGGCCGCGGTATGCACGACGAACCGCGCTACACTGACTCCGTGCCGACCCTCGACGAGCTCCGCGAACAGGCCCTGCGGCTTTCGCCGCAAGAGCGCGCAGAGCTCGCCGCGAAGCTCCTCGAAAGCCTCGACGACGACGACAGCGAGGCGCTGACACAAGCAGAGATCGAGAAGGCGTGGGATGAGGAGATCGAGCGCCGCTCTCGCGAGGTCGACGAGGGGCGAGCCGAGTTGCTCACCGAAGACGAGTTCTGGAAGCAGCTCGAGGGCTGAACGATGCGCCTTCGAGTGCATGCCCTGGCCTCTCGTGAGGTCCAGGACGCTCGTGCGTGGTACGCCGCGCGCAGCGATGACATCGCGCTGCGATTCCACGCGCAGCTGCGCCAGCTATTCGGCAGGATTCGATCGTTCCCGCGCGCCTACCAGCTCCGCCGGCGTCATCACCACGCGCCGATGAGCGACTTCCCGTTCACCGTCGTATATCGAGTCATCGACGACGAGGTCATCGTCATCGCCCTGGCACATCAATCCAGACGACCGTGGTATTGGCGCGGACGCTGATCAGGCCGCGCCGGTGAGGACCTCGCGCTTGTTCGTGTGATCGGGCGGCGAGACGACGCCCTGCTTCTCCATCTCCTCGACGATGCGGGCGGCGCGGTTGTAGCCGATGCGCAGCTGGCGCTGCACCCAGCTGATCGAAGCGTTGCGCGTGGTCGTGACGATGTAGACGGCCTTGTCGTAGAGATCGTCGCCGATGTTGGCGCCGGGGGAGCCGGGCGCGAACGGATCGCCGCCGCCCTCGCCTTCCTCTTCCTCGCGCGGCTTGAGGATCTCGAGGTTGTAGACGGGACGGCCCTGCGTCTTCAGGTGCGCGACGACCTGATGGATCTCTTCTTCGTCGACGTAGCAGCCGTGCAAGCGCTGCGGCGCTGCGCCGCGATCGGACAACAGCATGTCGCCCGAGCCGAGCAGCGCCTCGGCGCCGGTCTGATCGAGGATCGTGCGCGAGTCGATCTTCGACGTGACGTGGAACGCGATGCGCGACGGGAAGTTCGCCTTGATGAGGCCGGTGATCACGTCGACCGAC
>DATJIA010000155.1:0-5303 GCA_035493675.1 Kofleriaceae bacterium
CGCTGGGGCTCGCTCGACGCGATCTACAAGATCCCGTCGCGCTGCGCGCACGCGGCGCCGGCGATCGCGTCGTGGATCCAGCGCGAGATCGAGCGGCCCGTGCTGGTCGGTCCCGACGCCGAGAGCGAGCAGTGGGTCGCCGCGGTCGCCGGCCTGTGCGACGCGCCGTTCGTCGTGCTCGAGAAGGTGCGGCGCGGCGATCGCGACGTCGAGGTGTCGCCGCCGGATCTCGCGAAGCACCGCGGCCGCACGCCCGTCCTCGTCGACGACATCATCTCGACCGCGCGCACGATGATCGCGACGATCGGCCACCTGTCGTCGGCGGGGGTCGCCGCGCCGGTCTGCATCGGGATCCACGCCGTGTTCGCCGATCGCGCGCACGACGATCTGCTCGCCGCCGGCGCGTCGCGCATCGCGACGTGCAACACGATCGCGCACCCGTCGAACGCGATCGAGGTCGACGACGCGATCGCCGCCGAGACCCGCGCGATCCTGTTCGGAGAGGATCACTGATGCCGCACGATCCCGCGCTCGCCGAGCGCATCCGCACCGCGCTGGCGAATCGACCGGGCGTGAGCGAGAAGGCGATGTTCGGCGGGATCGGCTTCCTGCTCGACGGCAACCTGCTGGTCAGCGCGAGCGGGCGCGGCGGCATGCTCGTGCGGGTCGGGCCCGAGGGACACGCCGCCGCGATCCAATCGCCGCACACGAAGGCGATGGAGATGGGCGGGCGCGGCATGCTCGGCTACGTCGTCGTGGCGGCGCCGGGCGTCGCGTCGCAAGGCGCGGTCGCGTCGTGGATCGAGCGCGCGGTCAAGCACGTGCGCACGCTCGCGCCCAAGAAGGTGGCCAAGAAGCGGGTCAAAAAGCCCGCAGCAAGCCCAGCGAAAGGATCTGGTACCCGCTCTCGTACGCGCCCGCGTTGAACGGGTGGTACGGCTGGCCCGCGGGCGCGCTGAGCGGCACGGTGACGTCCGGCTGCACGCGGCTCGCGACGTCGGTCGGATCGGTGATCGCGACGTCGCCGAGGTTGCGGCGCGGCTGCGCGATCAGCGCGCCGCCGACGTCGACGCGCCAGTCGCCGAATCGGACGCCGAGCCCGCCCGCCGCCATGAAGCGCGCGTTGCCGTCGATGTCGAGGCGCGTCCACGAGTCGGGCGCGGCCGCGGTGTCGTACGAGACGCCGGCGCGCACGTGACACTCGTGCCCCGCGCAGTCGAACGAGCTCGACGCGCCGAGCCGCACCGACCAGACGTCGCGGAAGCCGTGCTTGATGTACGTCGGGAAGATCGGCACCGCGAGCGCGTGGTTCTGACCGTCGACGTGCACGACCGTATCGCTCGCCGAAGCCCAGTTCTCCCAGCGCACGTCGAGCTCGACGTCGCCGACCTCGTCGCCGTCGTCGTCGCGCACGATGTAGCGGCCGGCGCCGGTCGCGGTCTCGGGGATCGCGAGATCGACGCAGGTCGCGATCGCGTCACGCACGCCGCCGGGCGCGCACACCGGGTTCGGCACCGGCTCGATGTAGTTCGGCATGCCGCCGACGTTGGCGAGGCCGCTGCCGAGCTCGGTCTTCGACGTGCCGACCGCGTGCACGTGGACCGCGGCGTCGTAGGTCGCGGCGAGCTCGATCGCCGGCGACGCGACCCAGTGCACGCCGATCGCGCCGGTCGCGATCTGCGAGTCGGTCGCGTCGATCGTCACCCACGAGTCGCTGTCGGGATCCTCGGCGCCGTTGCCGACGCCCTGCACGACCTTCGTCGACGACAGCGACGCATAGCCGTAGCTCAGGCGCGCGCCGACGCGCAGCGTGCGGCTCACCGCCATCGCGCCCGCGATCGACGGCAAGACGATCAGCGCGTGCTGCGACACGACGTCGTAGCGCTGCGGCGCCGGCGCGCCGTGCGCGTCGAAGATCGTCACCGCCGTCGGGAAGTCGCGGTTGCCGTCGCCCTGCGGCGCCATCACGCCGAAGCCGAGCGCGAACCGATCGTGGCGGATCGTCGCGGCGATCATCGGCACCGGCAGCGGCGCGGATCGATCGTGGACCGTCGGGTACGGATCGCCTTGATACGGCGGCGAGCCGGGCACGTTGGCGTAGACGCCGCCGCGCTTGAAGCTCGAGTCGTACGCGATCACGTTCACGCCGACGAAGACGCCGCTCTCGCTGATCGCGAAGCCGGCGGGGTTGTACCAGAGCGCGGTCGGATCGTCGGCCTTCGCCGCGAACGCGCCCGCGCGCTGCAGGCCCGCGCTGCCGTCGTCGGCGACCAGCGTGCCGCCGGCGCGCGCGACGCCTTCGATCACCAGCAGCGGGAGGAGCGCGCGCATCGCGCACGATCCTACTGCGTAGAGAAGGTCACGTCCGGATAGAGTTGGCGCACTCCGGTTCGATCCTCGGCGCACTTCCAGACCTTCAACACCGTCTCGTAGATCGCGTCCTTGTCGGCGACGAGCAAAAGTTGCTTCGAGCGCGTCGGGCGCACGGTGTTGGGCCAGGTCCGCACGACCTCGTTGGCGAGCGCGTCGCGCAGCGGCTTGCAGTCGAACTGCGCCAGCGGGATCGCGAGCGCGCGCTCGGTGCCGCCGTCGGGCGCGCGCCACTCGAGCGTCACGGCGTCCGTCGTGATCGTCACGAGCGGGATGCGCCACGACACCGACTGCGACGGCAGCGGCGTCGGCGTCGGCGTGGGCACCTGCACGACGCGCTCCGGCACCGCTTCGATCAACGCGGTCGCGTCCTTGCCGAGATCGAACAGATGGATCGCGTGCCAGAGCTCGCGCCCTTGGACGAGCACCGCATCGGCGCGATCCGCGATCCCGAGGCACGCCTGCGGGCGCGGCTCCGGCAGCTTCGCGCAATACGCCTCGGCGCACTTCACGAGCAGGTAGTGCGCGCGCTCGGCCGGCGGCGTGGTCGCGTACGCGCCCCACGCGTCGCGGCACACCGGCTCGACGATCGTCTCGCGGCAGCCGTCGACGATCGTGCGCTGGTGCAACGCCGGGTCCGAGGTCGACGCGTCGTTCAACGCCTTCGCGCAACGACGCGCGGCCTCCATCGGATCCGGCAGCCGCGCGCGTGACTCGTGCTGCGAGCACGCGGCGATCACGATCGCGATCGCCGCGACCCGCCTCATGCGGCGGGATCCCGCGGCGCGAGCGTGTCGATGAAGCGCGCGGGCTTGCCGCACGCATCGGCGGTCAGCGCGCCGTCGCGCATCGCGACGTGACCGCGGACGATCGTCGCGATCGGCCAGCCGGTGACGTCCATGCCGTCGAACGGCGTCCACGCGCAGCGGCTCGCCATGTCCTGGTCGCGGATCGTCCGCTTCGCGTCGAGATCGACGAGCGTCAGGTCGGCGTCGTAGCCGAGCGCGATGCGCCCCTTGCTCGCGAGGTTCCACACGCGCGCGGGCCCGGCGCACACGAGATCGACGAGCCGCTCGAGCGACAGGCGTCCGTGCGCGACGTGATCGAGCATGACCGGCACGAGCGTCTGCACGCCCGGCATCCCCGACGGAGAATCGGGGTACGCGCGCGCCTTCTCGTCGAGCGTGTGGGGCGCGTGATCGGTCGCGATCAGATCGATCACGCCGGTGCGCACGCCCTCCCACAGCGCGTCGCGGTGGCGCGCGTCGCGGATCGGCGGGTTCATCTGCGCGCGCGTGCCGAGGCGCTCGTAGATCTCCGGCGCGGCGAACGTGAGGTGCTGCGGCGACGTCTCGCAGGTCGCGACGTCGCGGCATTCGGCGACGACGCCGAGCTCGTCGCCGGTCGTCACGTGCAGCACGTGGACCGGACGGCCGAAGCGGCGCGCGAGCGCGAGCACGCGCCAGGTCGCGCGCAGCGCTGTCTCGACGTCGCGCCACTCGGGATGATCGCCGACCGATCGAGCGAGCGCCTTGCGCTCCTGCAACCGCGCGTCGTCTTCGGCGTGCACCGCGACGCGGCGGCGCCCGCCGCTGAGCACGCCGGCGAGCGTCTCGTCGTCTGCGACGAGCAAGCTCCCGGTCGACGATCCCATGAAGACCTTCACGCCCGCGCACCCCGGCAGCTGCTCGAGCTGATCGAGATCGCCGACGTTCTCGGGCGACGCGCCGACGAAGAAGCCGACGTCGATCTTCGCGCGCCCGCGCAGCCGCGCGAGCTTGTCGGCGAGCGCCGCCGCCGTCGTCGTCGGCGGATCGGTGTTCGGCATCTCGAGCACGCAGGTCACGCCGCCGAGCGCGGCCGCCGCGGTGCCGGTCGCGAGATCTTCCTTGTGGGTCGGGCCCGGCTCGCGGAAGTGCACCTGCGCGTCGATCACGCCGGGCAGCACGTGCAGCCCCTTCGCGTCGATCACGTGCGGCGCGGACGCGCCCGCGAGATCGCCGAGCGCCGCGATGCGACCCTCGCGCACGCCGACGTCGCACGTCGCGCGCCCGCCCGCCGTCACGCACGTCCCGCCCTTCACGATCAGCTCGTATTTCACACGGGCTCCAGTTGCAGGATCGCCTGCCCCATCGTCACGTCCGCTTCGTCCTCGACGAGGATCGCGAGCACGCGCGCGCGCGGCGGCAGCCCGCCGCCGCCGTACGTCACGCGGTGGAACGTCTTCATGACTTCCAACATGCAGATCGTCTGGCCTTCGCCGACCTCGGCGCCGGCGGTGACGAACGCGGGCTTGCCCGGGCCGGGCTTCGCGAAGAAGCGCCCGCTGAGCGGCGCGGTGAAGACGAGGCCGCTCGCCTTCGCGTGCCGGGTCGTCGCCGCGACGTCGCTCGCGTCGCTCGACGGCACGCCGCCGCGCGGATCGAGCGCGATCAGGACCTCGCCGTATCCCACCGCGCGCCATCCGGCGTCGTCGTGCAAGATCCCGTGCGCGCCTTCGGGCGCGACGACGTCGATCGTCGACCCGAGGAACTCCAGCGACCCGATCACGTCACCGCCGCGGACATACGCGGCCCGTCGGAGGTGAGTGCGCCAGAACCCGGGCAACGGGCTCGTCAGCGCGACCTCGCCGCCGTCGAGCGTGCGCGACTCCGCGGTGCGCCGCCTCATCGCACGCCTCCGACCAGCTCGCGCAGATCGTGCATCGACCAGATGCGCGGGTTCTTCACGCGGCGATAGCCGGCGCCTTGGTACGACATCTCGACCAAGGTCGCGATCCACGCGCGCAAGCCGCCGAGCTCGATGATCTCGTCGGTGTCGAGCTGGCGCGCGGCGACGAACGGATCCATGTCGCGCTCGATGCGCGCCTCGGTCTCGCGCATGCCCGCTTCGATCTTCGCGCGCTCGGCCGGATCGTCGGTCGCGACGCGGAA
>DATJIA010000156.1:0-4934 GCA_035493675.1 Kofleriaceae bacterium
GTTCGTCAAGCTCGCGCTCGCCGGCGACGACGGCCGCGTCTTCGAGGCGGTGCGCATCCCGCTCGAGAAGGCCGGCCGCTTCACCGCGTGCGTCAGCTCGCAGGTCGGGTGCGCGCTCGCGTGCGCGTTCTGCGCGACCGGACGGCTCGGGCTGCTGCGCAACCTCGAGGCGTGGGAGATCGTCGAGCAGGTGCGCCAGGTGCGCGCGACCTTGCCCGAAAACGCTCGCGTGCACGGCCTCGTCTTCCAGGGCATGGGCGAGCCGATGGCGAACCTCGACGCGGTGCTCGCCGCGATCGCGATCCTCACGGAGCCGTGCGCGCAGGGCATCGACGCGCGCGCGATCACCGTGTGCACCTCCGGCTTGCCGCACGGCATCCGGCGCCTCGCGCGCGAACAGCCCAACGTGCGGCTCGGCGTCTCGCTCGGCAGCGCGCGCACGACCGTGCGTCGATCGATCATGCCGATCGATCGCGCGCACCCGCTCGACGAGGTGCTCGACGCCGCGGCGGAGCACGCAAAGACGACCGGGCTCGCGCCGATGTGGGCGATCACGCTCCTCGACGGCGTGAACGACTCGATCGAGGACGCGCAGGCGCTCGCGGATCGCGCGCGCGCGTTCGAGCGCGACACCGGCGCGCGCCCGCGGCTCTCGATCATCCCGTACAACTCGATCGGCGCGGACGACCCGTTCCGGCGATCCGAGCGCGAGCGCGCGTTCCGCGACGTCCTCGCCGCCGCCGGCCTGCCGAACCACAAGCGCTACTCGGGCGGCGGCGACGTCGCGGCGGCTTGCGGCCAGTTAGCGCAGGTCATGCCCTCGGCATGACCTGAGAAGGTGACCTCCGTCGGATACCGGCACGCGCTCGCGATCGGCATCGTGGACGCGTGATGATGAACCGAAAGCTGATGTTCCTCGTGGTCGCCGTGCTCCTCATCCTCCTGCTCGCCTCGGATCAGTCCCATGTCTGATCACGATCGATCCTTCGCGCGCCCCGTGGTGGTCGCCGCGATCGCGGTGATGATCGTCGCGACCGTCGGCGGTCCGGTCCTGTTCGCGCGCGGGATGGATCTGCGCCCGATCTTCGCGCTCGCCGTGCCGTTCCTCGCGGTGTCGACCGTCGGTTGGTGGTGGTGCGAGCGGCGCGGCCGCGCGGCGCTGCGCGTGATGCTCGTCGCGCAGGTCGTGCTCGCGGTCGCGCTCGTGTGGGTGAGCGATCAGAACCTGTTCCTGCTGGTCTTGCCGCCGCTCCTGGTGGTCGTCCTCTACGAGGGCGTGTGGTGGGGCACGGCGACGGTCGTCGCGGTGGTCGGGATCGCCGCCTTGCAGAACGCGCAGGCCGGCGTCGGCCTCGAGCAGATCTACCTGCGCTCGACCGGCTTCGTGCCGGGCGCGATCGTCGCGATCGCGTTCGCGCACGTGATGGTGCGCGAGCGTCGCGCGCAGGAGGAGCTCGCCGAGCTCGCGGCCGTGCGCGAGCGCAACCGCATCGCGCGCGACATCCACGACTCGGTCGGGCACTATCTGACCGTGGTCAACGTGCAGATCCAGGCGGCGCGCGCGGTGGTCTCGCGCGATCCGCAGGTCGCCGACGAGTGCCTCGGGCGCGCCAGCACGCTCGCGCGCGAAGGGCTCGGCGAGCTGCGCCGCTCGGTGTCGATGCTGCGCGCGTCGCGCGCGTTCGACGTCTCGCTCGCGCGCTTGATCGACGACGCCAAGCAGGGCGGCCTCGACGCGTCGCTCGCGATCGGCGGCACGCCGCGCGCGCTCGCGCCCGAGCTCGAGGTCGCGCTCTACCGCGCGATGCAGGAGGCGCTGACCAACGTCGCCCGTCACGCCAAGGCGACGCGCGTGCGCGCGAGCCTGTCGTACGCGGTCGGCGAGGTGCGCTTGCATGTGAAAGACGACGGACGCGGCGCGAGCGAGACCGACGGCGGCTACGGGTTGGCCGGCATGAAGGAGCGCATCACCGCGCTCGGCGGCGATCTCGAGATCACGAGCGCGCCGGGGCAGGGCTTCACGCTGGACGTGCGCGTGCCGGCATGACCGCGGTCCGCGTCCTGCTCGTCGACGATCAGACGCTCTTCCGCGCCGGCCTGCGCACGCTCTTGTCGACGCGACCCGAGATCGAGGTGGTCGGCGAGGCGGGCAACGGCGAGGAGGCGCTCGCGATCGCCGCGAAGGCGCGGCCCGACGTCGTGCTGATGGATCTCAAGATGCCGGTGCTCGACGGCGTCGCGGCGACGCGCAAGCTCCGCGTCGCGCTGCCGAGCTGTCGCGTCGTCGCGCTGACGACCTTCGAGGACGACGAGCTCGTCTTCGAGGTCCTGCGCGCGGGCGCGGTCGGTTACCTGCTCAAGGACGCGCCGATCGAGCGCCTCGTCGAGGCGATGCTCGCGGCGGCGCGCGGCGAGTCGGTCTTGCAGCCGTCGGTCGCGTCGAAGGTGATCGCGGAGCTGTCGCGGCTGGGCGCTTCTCCGCGCGGATCGGATCTCGACAAGCTCTCCGATCGCGAGCGCGACGTGCTGCGCTTGATCGCGCGCGGCGCGTCGAACAAGGAGATCGCGGCCGCGCTGTTCGTCACCGAGGGCACGATCAAGAACCACGTCACGAGCATCCTCGCGAAGCTCGAGGTGAACGATCGAACGCAGGCGGCGCTCCGCGCACGCGAGCTCGGCCTGACGTAGAGTTGCTCATGAACCCTCTGCACGCCGTCGCGCTCCCCGACGACCTCGGCGAGTGGCTGCCCGCGCTGATCGAGATCCCGAAGGGCTCGAAGTGCAAGTACGAGATCGACAAGGACACCGGGCTGCTCGTCCTCGATCGCGTCTTGTACTCGGCGGTGCACTACCCGGCGAACTACGGCTTCATCCCGCGCACGCTCGCCGGCGACGGCGATCCGCTCGACATCCTGGTCCTGATGTCGGAGGCGGTGCTGCCGCTGACGATCGTGCGCTCGCGCGTGGTCGGCGGCCTGTCGATGCGCGACGACAAGGGCGAGGACGACAAGATCATCGCGGTGTGCGTCGACGATCCCGCGTATCGCGACTACAAGACGATCGAGCAGCTGCCGGCGCACGTCACCGTCGAGCTCGAGCGCTTCTTCCGCGACTACAAGGTGCTCGAGGGCAAGAAGACCGAGGTCGACAAGCCGTACGGCCGCGACCACGCGCTCGCGGTCGTGCGCGACGCCGTCGCCGGTTACAAGCCGGCCTTGCAAACGTGACAGCCAGGTGACGGCGTGCGATGACTGATCGGTGAGCGACGGCGAAAAGCATGGGACCCCATCGATCTGGTGGTGGGCGTTCGGCTACTTCGCCGCGTACGCGCCGTACGCCGCGCTGGCCAAGGCGGTCTCCGCCGGGATGATCAAGACCGGCGCCAAGCCGCCGAGCGGGATCGAGCTCTTGCCGTCGTCGGTGATGGCGACCGTCGTGACCGCGTTCGCGTTCCTGATCTTCACCGGCTGGTGGCGCGCGGCGGGGCGCGTGCGCATCGGCCGCTTCGACGTGCCGTGCCCGAGCTGGATCACGCTGTGGTCGGGCATGTGCGCGAGCGGCATCATCGCGACGACCACGCTCGCGTACACGTTCGAGGGCACCAGCATCGTGCTCGTGCAGCTCTTGCTGCGCGGCGGCGTGCTCGTGATCGCGCCGCTCGTCGATCTGATCACGCGCCGCAAGGTGCAGTGGTACTCGTGGCTCGGCTTCGCGCTCTCGCTCGCCGGCCTCCTCTATCCGTTCGCGGTCGAGCGCAGCTTCTTGATCTCGGCGTGGTGCGCGCTCGACGTCGGCCTCTACGTGATGTGCTACTTCGTGCGGCTGCAGCTGATGTCGCGCCGCGCGAAGTCGGCCGATCCCAACGCCAACCTGCGCTACTTCGTCGAGGAGCAGCTGGTGTCGTCTCCCGCGCTCCTGGTCGCGCTCGTGATCGCCGCGCTCCTCGGCAACCACGAGCTCGTCGCCGGCTTCACGACCTTCTTCGATCGTCCGATCTGGCAGACCGGCCTCATCATCGGCGTGCTCTCGCAGGGCACCGGCATCTTCGGCGGCCTGATCCTCCTCGACCGCCGCGAGAACACCTTCTGCGTCCCGGTCAACCGCGCCTCGTCGATCCTCGCCGGCCTGGTCGGCTCCATCGGCCTCGCGGTCTGGCTCGACGCCAAGATGCCCAAGACCCCCGAGCTCGTCGGCGCCGCCCTCATGGTCGGCGCGATCCTCGCCCTCACGATCCCGCCGGCGCTCGCTCGTCGCCGCGCCCGGGCCGCCGCCGCCTGAGCGCGGCCCTCGACCACCCAAACCGAAAATCTCAAAGAGCCGGCGGCGCGGAGCCTCGTGATCGCACGAAGGTTGGCGGCCGCGCCGATGTCGGCGCTCGGAAAACCAAACAGGGACAACGGCTGCGCGCTTCACCGGTAACGTATGCCGCGGATTGCCGTGTCGCTCGGGTAGCAACCAGGCCGGTTCATAATAAAGTGCCCGAAGCATGACGAAAGGGCGGCGGAGGTCGGCGTGGAACAAGCGGCGCAAGGGGCAGCTCGAGATCGATCTTCGCGCGCGCACCAAGCGCGGCACGCTGCGCAAGAAGCTCGGCCGACCGATCACGGGGAAGCGCATGGACCCGCGACATCGAACGCGTCCCGAGCACGATCCTCGTCATCCGGTGCACGTCGTGCTGCGCGTGACGCGCGAGGTGAGTAACTTGCGCACGCGCCACTCGTATCGCGCGATCCGGCGCGCGATCAATCACTGTCGCGCGCGTTCCGACTTCCGCGTCGTGCACGCGAGCATCCAGTCGAATCATCTGCATCTGCTCGTCGAGGCCGACGACAAGCGCGCGCTCCGCAGCGGAATGCAGGGCTTCGCGATCTGCGCGGCACGCCGCCTCAACCGCGAGCTCCGCCGTCCGCGCGGCGACGTCTTCGCGTTTCGCT
>DATJIA010000157.1:0-14606 GCA_035493675.1 Kofleriaceae bacterium
TAACACCACGCCGAAGTTGAAGAAGATGCCGGTGTCGTACGGCACCGGCGGCGTCGGCTCGTCGCACGGGCCCGCGCACGTCGGGAAGTCGTCCTTGCGCGGCGGCGCCTTCGCGACGAAGCCCTTCACGGCGTAGTGGAAGCCGATGTAGCGCGGGTGGCTGTCGCTGCCGATCTTGAAGGTCGCCTGCGCGCCGAAGCCGAGGTCGACGTCGCCGCGGTGCAGGCGGCCGCCGTCGTACCACTGGATCACTTCGCCGCCGGCGCCGCCTTCGATCCAGATGTCGCCGCGCACGCTCTCGTCACCGCCGCCGAACTTGCCGACGCTGTAGCGCACGTCGAAGCCGGCGCGCTGCATGTAGCCGCGCACCGGATCGGGGGGCGGCGGCGCGTTCGGATCGGCGCTCTCCGATGCGGGCGTGTCGCCGACCGAGAGCAGATCGTATTCGCCGAACAGCGCGAGGCGATCGCGGCGGATGCCGCCCATCGCGTACATGCCGCCGGCGAAGCCGTCGAGCGGGCCGATGCTCATGCCGCCGACCAGGAAGCCGACGTCGCCCTCGAAGCGCATCTGCTCCCACGGATCGTGCTCGCCGCTGTCCTCGTGGTCGTCGTCCCACTGCGCATGCGCCGGCGCCGACGCGCCGAGGAGCGCCGCCGCAGCGGCGCAGGACATGAACGTGGTGGAGCCTCTCATCTCGCCTCCTGTACGTGCGAACGTTCGAATCGATCCAAACTTTCAGCCGCGCGTCGTGTCACCACCGGAACGCGAAGGCCATGTCGATGGTGATCCCTACTTCCGTGGACACCGGTGGCGTCGGCTGGTCGCAGGGTCCCGCGCAGGTCGGCAGGCCCTTCATGTCGGTGCGTCCGAACACGACATTCACGCCGGGCTCGAACGAGAACAGCCGGTCGCGGCCCACGATCTCCGACAGGCCGATGCCGAGTTGGACATCCGGATGGGCGAGCCGTCCGCCGTCGAGCCACTGGATCGCGTGCACGCCGACGCCGCCCTGGACCCAGCCGCCGATCCAGAAGTCGTCCTCTCCGCCCTCGGCGAAGATCCAGCGCGCATCGACGCCGACGCGCGCCATCACGCCGGGGACAGGATCGGGGAGATCTTCGTCGTTCTTGCTGGTCAGCCATACCTTGGCGAGATCGAGCTCGGCGACATACGTCATGCGATCGCGCACGACGTCGATCGCGTAGTGCGCGCCGACGCCGATGGCGCCGTAATCGCCGAGCCGACCGGACACGAAGCGCGGCCCGCCCTCGAAGAGCACCGCGTGGGCCACCGGCTCCGGATCCGCGGCCGCATCGGCCGCGCACAACACGATCAAGACGAGCGCGCCCCGCATGTCACCACCGCATCGTGAAGGCGCAGTGATCGATCAACCCGAGCTCGGTCGACACCGGCGGCGTCGGCTCGTCGCACGGCCCCGCGCAGGTCGGCATGCCGTGCATGTCGGTGCGGCCGAACACGAACAAGATGCCGGCGTCGAACGAGAAGCGCCGGCTGCGGCCGAACACCTCGGACAGGCCGATGCCGATCTGGACATCCGGATGCGCGAGGCGTCCGCCGTCGAGCCACTGGATCGTGTGGACGCCGACGCCGCCCTGCAGCCAGCCGTCGACCATGAAGTCGTCGTGCCCGGCCTCGCCGAAGATCCAGCGCGCGTTGACGCCGACCCGACCCATCACGCCGGGGATCGATCGATCGAGCGTGTCGCCGTCCTTGGTCGTCAGCCACAGCTTCGCGAGCCCGGCCTCCGCGCTGTACACCATGCGGTCGCGCACGAGATCGACCGCGTAGCGCCCGCCGATCCCGATCCCCGAGTAGCCGCCGATCATGTCGAACACGATCCACGGCCCGATCTCGTTCACCGTCACGTGCGACGGCGGCTTCGGACAACAGTCGTACGGCGGCGGCGGATGCGCGGCCGCATTCCCCGCGTACAACAGGATCGCGATCAAGGCTCCCCGCATGTCCGCGCGAAACGCACGACGCGCGCGGTCGGTCTACGCGATGTACTCTCCGCGCATGTCCGAAGAACGGCCCAAGCTGCAGCTGCAGCTCGACGACGACATCGCGCAGGGGCACTACTCGAACCTGGTGATGATCAACCACACCGAGAACGAGTTCGTGCTCGACTTCGCGTTCCTGCAGCCGGGCAACGGTCGCGCCAAGGTGCGCGCGCGCATCGTGTCGTCGCCGCGCCACACCAAGCGGCTGATCCTCGCGCTGCAGAAGAACCTCGAGCGCTACGAGGAGCGCTTCGGCGCGCTCGAGCTCGACGACACCGAGCCGGTGGTGCATTGAGCTCCGCCAGGCTCCCGCCGCGCGTCCGCGAGGGCGACGTCGTCGCGGTCGCCGCGCCCGCCGGTCCGGTGACGGAGGCGTGGTTCGCGCGCGGGCTCGAGCTGATGGGCGAACGCTTCGTGTTGCGCGTCGCCGACGACATCGGCAGGCGCGCCGGCTACCTCGCCGGTCCTGACGCGCGGCGCGTCGAAGAATTCAACGGCTACCTCCGCGATCCCGACGTGCGCGCGATCATCTGCGCGCGCGGCGGCTACGGGATCATGCGCATCCTTCCGGAGCTCGACGCCGCCGCGCTCGCCGCCGATCCGAAGCCGATCGTCGGCTTCAGCGACGCGACGGCGCTGCTCGCGTGGGCGGATCGCGCCGGCGTGCGCGGCTTGCACGCGCCGATGATCAACAAGCTGAAGGACGTGCGCGCGGAAGACGTCGCCGCGCTCGCGCACCTGCTCGTCGATCCGGCGCCGCCCGGCAAGATGGCGTGGACGATGGCCGACATCGGCGTCGATGCGGGCGGCACGCGCGAGGGCCGCCTCTTGCCCGGCAACCTCGCGCTGTTCGCGCACCTGGTCGGGACGCCGTGGCAAGCCGACACCGACGGCTCGCTCCTGTTGATCGAAGAGATCGGCGAGAAGCCGTACGCGATCGATCGCTACCTCACGCAGCTGCACCTCGCGGGCGCGCTGCGCGGCGTGCGCGCGATCGTCGTCGGCGAGCTGGTCGGGTGCACGAACCCGCCGCTCGCGCCCGATCAGCCCGACGATCCGGGCCCCGCGACCGCGGTCTTCGACGAGCGCATGCGCGCGTTCGGCATTCCGGGGCTGTGCGGCGCGCCGGTCGGTCACGGCTCGCGCAACGCGCCGGTGCCGTGGGGGGCGCGCGCGGTCGTCGATCTCGACGAATCGACGATCGAGATCCTCGACGGCGCGGTCGCGTAGCGCGCGCTACTTCTTCTTGCGACGGCGCTTCTTCTTCGACGCGCCGTTGCCGTTCGTCGACGGGCCGTCCTGCGAGACGTCTTCTTCGCCGGTGATGTCCGATTCGCCGGTCGTGTCCGAGGAGGCGGTCGCCTGCGCGACGATCTCGTCGATCTCGGCGACCGACATCATCTGCGTGCGCTTGCCGTCGTCGACGATCTCGCCGTTGCCGCCGCGCTCGAGCTCGTCCGGATCGATCACGGCCATGACCTGCGTGCGCGCGCCGTCGTCCGTGATCGATTCGACGACGACCGGGCCCGATTCCGGAGATGCGGGCGCGGTGCGATCCGACGACGGCGCGACCGGCACCGGGATCGGCGCCGGCGCCGGCGCCGGCGACTCGTGCATGCGCGCGTCCCACCACGCGCGCACCTCCGGCACGACGATCGCGCGCACGTTCATGCCGGGCGCGCGATCGCTGCCGCCGACCTGCTCGTGCACGCGCGCGACGATCGCCTTGATCGTCACGCCGGCGTCGGTCGCGATCTCGAGCGAGGTGCCGACCGGCATGGGCGTGGGCGCCTCGACGTACGCGGTGTCCGCGCCGAAGTCGCGGATGCGCAAACGGCGCCCGACCTCGAGCCCGCGATACGTGACGTCGACGAACGAATCCCCCATGGCCGAGCGACGTTATCATCTCGGGCGCGCGTTGACACCGGGGGCGCGCGCGCCCATGCTGCCACCGCGATGGGCGTCGTCGATCGGCTCCGCGGCAAGCGCGACGCAGCTCCCGCCAAGGACGACATCGCGGCGCGGAGCCGCGCCCTGGTCGTGCGCCAGAACGAGTACGGCTACGATCCGTTCGGGCTCTCGCGCGATCACGTGAAGAACGCCGCGCGCGTGATGCGGTGGATCTACCGCTACTACTTCCGCGCGCAGGCCTACGGGATCGAGAACATCCCGCCGTCGGGGCGCGTCCTCTTCATCGCGAACCACTCCGGCCAGCTGCCGTTCGACGGCCTCGTGATCGGCGGCGCGGTCTTCCTCGAGCCGCCGCAGCCGCGGCTCGTGCGGTCGATGGTCGAGCACTTCGTCGGCACGGTCCCGTTCGCCTCGTACTTCTTCTCGCGCCTCGGCCAGGTCACCGGCACGCCCGAGAACTGCCGCCGCCTGCTGCAAGAAGACGAAGCGATCCTCGTCTTCCCGGAAGGCGCGCGCGGCATCTCGAAGCCGTTCTCGAAGCGCTACCAGCTCGCCGATTTCGGGCTCGGCTTCATGCGGCTCGCGCTCGAGAACCGCACGCCGATCGTGCCGGTCGCCGTGATCGGCGCCGAGGAGCAGGCGCCCGCGATCAACCTGCGCTCGATCGCGAAGCTGGTCGGCGCGCCGTCGTTCCCGGTCGTGCCGTATCCGCCGTTCGTGCCGCTGGTGCCGCTGCCGACGAAGTACCGGCTCTACTTCGGCGAGGCGATGCACTTCACCGGCGATCCCGACGACGACGACGAGGCGCTCGACGAGAAGGCGCGTGCGGTGAAGCACCGCATCCAGTCGATGATCCACCTCGGCTTGCGCGAGCGGAAGCATGTCTTCTGGTAGCGACGCGGGCGCGGCGCCGAAGAAGATCGTGATCACCGGGATCGCGGGACGCCTGGGACGCGTCGTCGCGCGCCGCCTCCACCGTGATCCGCGCTACTCGCTGGTCGGCCTCGATCGGCGTCCGTTCCCGGGCCGGCCGAAAGACGTCGAGCATCATCAAGTCGATCTCCGATCGAAGAAGGCGCGCGACGTCTTCCGCTCGGGCGAGATCGCCGCGCTCGTGCACCTGGGCGTGATGCACGATCCGCGATCGACGCCGGCCGAGCTGTACTCGTGGAACGTCGGAGGCACGTCGCGCCTGCTCGACTACTGCCAGACCTACGGCGTGCCGAAGGTCGTGCTGCTGTCCTCGGCGAACGTCTACGGCCCGCGTCCGGACAACCCGCAGTTCCTCACCGAGGACGCGCCGCTGCTCGCCGCGCAGCGCTTCCCGCAGATGCGCGATCTCGTCGAGGTCGATCACCTCGCATCGACCTTCTTCTGGAAGGCGCGCGCGGTCGAGACCGTGATCCTCCGACCGGTGCACATCCTCGGCACCGTCCACAACGCGCCGTCGAACTACCTGCGCCTCGATCCGATCCCGATGCTGCTCGGCTTCGATCCGATGGTGCAGCTCATCCACGAGCTCGACGTCGCCGAGGCGATCTCCGCCGCGCTCGCGCCCGGCGCGCGCGGCATCTACAACGTCGTCGGTCCCGGCGAGGTCCCGCTGTCGGTCGTGATCAAGGAGCTCGGCCGACGAACGGTTCCGATCCCACACCCGCTGGCAAAGCCGCTCTACTGGGCGGCGTGGCGCCTCGGGCTGTCCGGATATCCCGTCGCCGAGTTCGACTTCATCCGCTACGTCTGCATGGTCGACGGTCATCGCGCCGAGCGCGAGCTCAACATCCGCCCGCGCCACTCGCTGCGCGAGACGATCCGCGCCGTCGACGAGCCCAGCGACGTGTGAGCGATGCCTCCGACCGAGAGGTTTCGGATGGGCGGATTGCCCCAGGGACTGTGAACCCGGCGCCACACCTGATCGTGACCTGCGGTTGACGGAGATCGTCCGCGAGTCTCATGCGTGGATGTGGGCGGTGACCGATCGAGGGGGACATGACAAGATCGACTTCGCCGACTCGCCGAAATCCCGGGCATTTCTGTCAGGGCTTTGGCGCGTGCGTCCACGCTCGGTCGGTTCGCTCACGTCGGAAACCCATCATCCACAGGACTTAGATCGCGTTGCCACGGTGGCACATCGCGTGCTTCAGTCCCGCCAGGACCGACCGCTCTCTACGCAGGAACCGGAGGCTCTTTCCATGTCGACCTCGACGCGCACGAAACTGGGGCTCGCATGTCTCATGCTGGCGCTCTCGCTGGGCGCCAGCGCATGCAACCTGTATTTCGGCCCCGATCACAGCCAGGACCACTGGACCTACTGTGACCAGTCGGGCTGCTACGACTGCAACGGCAATTCGTGCACGCCGCAAGGCGGACCCGGCTACTACTGCGAGAGCTCGAACCAGTGCGCGGCGGGTTGCTACTGCGACCTCGTGCAGGGCGACTCGACCTACGGCACCTGCGTCGAGGCGGGCTTCTGCTCGGACTCGTCGCAATGCCAGAGCGGCTATCACTGCGACGCGCGCGGCTCCTGCGTCCCCGACACCAACCCGACCGGCTGCAGCTCGAGCGCGGACTGCTCCGACGGTTCGTACTGCGACACGCTGACCGGTTCGTGCGTGCGGTCGACGACCTGCGGCAACGACGGCACCTGCCCGACCGGCTACCAGTGCGATTCGCGCGGCACCTGCGTGCCGGTCGCCTGCACCGACAGCACGATGTGCAACCCGGGCTGCTACTGCGACACGACGCAGACGGATCCGAACTACGGCCAGTGCGTCGAGACCGGCTACTGCACCAACGACACGCAGTGCCCGAACGGCTACTACTGCGACGAGGGCCGCTCGACGTGCATGCCGGGCACCGACCCCAACGCGCCGTCGTGCGCGGGCACCATCGACGCGAGCTGCACGGTCGGGATGCCGGCGTGCCAGGACGGCCAGGTCGCTACGATCCAGAACGGCTGCTGGACCGGTAGCTGCCAGACCATCTCGACCTGCACCGCCGCGCCGTCGTGCGCGCAGCTCACGCACCAGGACGACTGCATGAACCGCGCGGCGGACTGCTCGGTCGTCACCAACGGCGTGAACTGCACGAAGCCCGACGGCACCGCCTGCCAGGCCGGCGACGTGAACTGCACCTGCGAGAAGTACGTCTTCGCGAGCTGCACCGCGAAGTAAAGAGCGAATCGGTCCTCCTGCCTGAGCGAGCCGGCTCGGGACCCGCTCGGAACGAGTCGGGAGAGCCGGAAGCGAGCGAGTGATGAAGCGGGCCCGGGCTTGTGCTCGGACCCGCTTCTGCTTTTCGGCAGCCGCTCTGGGCCGCAAAGTTCAGGTACAACACGGCCTATGGGCTTCGCGTTCGACGAGACGATGGCGGGCACGTTCGAGCTGACCAAGGAGCCGGGGGTGCCGTACCCGCTCCGCTTCCGCGCGACCGTGCACGCGCCGTGGATCGGCAGCAAGTGCGAGATGACCGGGACGATCGAGGCCGCGCCGATCGCCAAGGACGCGCCGTTCGAGGGCCGGATGATCCTGCGTCCCTTCCTGGGCCGCATCATCCGCTACGAGCTGGAGTTCGCCGGCGACGACGGCCGTCGCTACACGCTCGCCGGTCAGAAGGACATCAAGCTCTTCGATCTCGCGCGCTCGTGGACGACGCTCCCCGCCGAGATCAAGGACGACCGCGGCGCCGTCGTCGCGACGTGCGAGACGCGCTTCGACATGGCCCGCGAGGCCCTGGCGTTCATCTCCAGCTTTCGCCCCGCGTAGCCGCGGGGGCCGTGCTAGAAACCCCAACCGGCGTTCCTCATGAGCTTCCTCCAGAAGATTTTCGGCAGCAAGAACCAGCGCGAGCTCAAGCGGATGCAGCCCACCGTGGCCCGCATCGCCGATCTCGAGCCGACGATGGAGGCGAAGTCCGACGCCGATCTCCGCGCGATGACGGCGGACTTCAAGCGCCGCCTCGACAAGGGCGCGACCCTCGAGGAGATCCTCCCCGAAGCGTTCGCAGTGGTCCGCGAGGCGGGCAAGCGCGTGCTCGGCATGCGCCACTACGACGTCCAGATGATCGGCGGCATGGTCCTCAACTCGGGCCGCATCGCCGAGATGCGCACCGGTGAAGGCAAGACGCTGGTCGCGACCCTGCCCTGCTACCTGAACGCGCTCACCGGCAAGGGCGTCCACGTCGTCACGGTCAACGACTACCTCGCCAAGCGCGACGCCGAGTGGATGGGCCGGCTGCACGGCTTCCTCGGCCTGTCGACCGGCGTCGTCGTCCACGGCCTCGAGGACTTCGAGCGCCAGCGCAACTACAACTGCGACATCACGTACGGCCAGAACAACGAGTTCGGCTTCGACTACCTGCGCGACAACATGAAGTCGGCGCCCGACCGCATGGTCCAGCGCGGCTTGAACTACGCGATCGTCGACGAGGTCGACTCGATCCTCATCGACGAAGCGCGCACGCCGCTGATCATCAGCGGCAGCGCCGAGCAGTCGGCGGATCTCTACGACAAGGTCGACAAGATCATCCCGCGCCACAAGCGCGAGGTCGACTACACCGTCGACGAGAAGGCGCACTCGGCGATGCTCACCGACGAGGGCGTCGAGAAGGTCGAGCGCCTGCTCTCGATCGACAACCTCTACGATCCGAAGCACCTGCAGGTGAACCACCACGTGCAGCAGGCGCTGCGCGCGCACACGCTCTACAAGCGCGACGTGAACTATCTGATCGAGGAGGGCAAGGTCCTCATCATCGACGAGTTCACCGGCCGCAAGATGCCGGGCCGCCGCTGGAGCGACGGTCTGCACCAGGCGATCGAGGCGAAGGAAGGCGTGACCGTCGAGGAGGAGAACCAGACCCTCGCGACGATCACCTTCCAGAACTACTTCCGCATGTACGGCAAGCTGTCGGGCATGACCGGCACCGCCGACACCGAGGCGGGCGAGTTCCACGAGATCTACAAGCTGATGGTCACGGTCATCCCGACCAACAAGCCCATCCGGCGCGAGGATCAGCCCGACCTCGTCTACAAGAACGAGAAGGGCAAGTTCCGCGCGGTCGTCGACGACATCATCGACTGCCACGAGCGCGGCCAGCCGACCTTGGTCGGTACGGTCTCGGTCGAGAAGTCGGAGGTGCTCGCGTCGATCCTCCGATCGAAGAACGTCGAGTACCACGTGCTGAACGCCAAGCAGCACCAGCGCGAGGCCGGCATCGTCGCGCAGGCGGGTCGCAAGGGCTCGATCACGATCGCGACCAACATGGCCGGCCGCGGCACCGACATCTTGCTCGGCGGCAACCCGGAGTTCATGGCCAAGGAGGCGCTCGCGCTCGAGAAGAGCGCGGTCGCCGACGAAGCGGCGCAGGCGAAGCCGGTCGAGGGCGCGGAGCCCGCCGAGGGCGGCGAGTCGCCGTACCGGGGCTCGGTCGGCCCCGCGTTCGACGAGGACGCCCGCTTCAAGGAGCTGCTCGCGAAGTTCAAGGAGCAGTGCGACGCCGAGAAGGCCGAGGTGCTCGCCGCCGGCGGCCTCAAGATCATCGGCACCGAGCGCCACGAGTCGCGCCGCATCGACAACCAGCTGCGCGGCCGCGCGGGTCGCCAAGGCGATCCGGGCGCGTCGCGCTTCTACCTGTCGCTCGAGGACGATCTGCTCCGCATCTTCGGCCTCGATCGCATGGCCGGCCTGATGGAGCGGCTCGGCCTCGAGGAGGACGTGCCGATCGAGAGCGGCATGGTCACGCGATCGATCGAGGGCGCGCAGAAGAAGGTCGAAGGCCGCAACTTCGACACCCGCAAGAACACGCTCGAGTACGACGACGTCATGAACCAGCAGCGCAAGACGATCTACAGCTTGCGCAAGCAGATCCTCTACGGGCTCTACCAGCCCGAGCTCACCGAGGACGAGATCAAGGCGGGCAAGGAGCCCGAGCCGCCGCGCGTCGAGAGCGGGCCGTGGAAGCTCGCCGAGCTCGCCAAGGAGCTGCGGCCCAAGGTCGCCGAGCGCATCGAGCAGGTGGTGAAGAACGCCGCCGACCGCGACGCGGCCAAGGAGCGCGGCGAAGAGGTCACCGAGGACCGTCCGCTCTGGCGCATGCTCCGCCACGAGATCTGGCGCCAGTACGGCGCGCACCTCGATCTCGAGCGCAAGGTCGATGGCGATCGCGAGGCGTTGATCGACTTCGTCGCGGAGTCGGTCGCGCAGTCGATGATCAGCCAGCGCGAGCGCATCTACGATCTGTGCGACTCGCTGCTCGGCCGCATCATCGAGACGGCCTGCCCGTCGACGACGCCGGAGGACGAGTGGGACCTCGACGCGGTCGAGGACGCGCTGCGCGAGCAGTTCGCGATCGACTTCGAGCTCGAGCGCGGATCGCTCGACGAGCTCGTCGAGCAGGCGTGGAAGCCGATCGAGGCGCGCTTGAAGGAGCGCGAGACCGAGTTCCATCACGACCCCGAGCTCAGCCAGGCGTGGTTCTACTACTTCGGGCGCAGCTTCCAGCTCGAGGAGATCGATCAGCAGTGGATCGAGCACCTGAAGACGATGGAGGCCTTGCGCGAAGGCATCGGCCTGGTCGGCTACGGGCAGAAGGACCCGAAGAAGGAATACAAGAAGGTCGGCTACGACATGTTCGCCGACATGATGGCGCGCGTGCAGTCGAACGTCGCGACCAAGCTGTTCCGCGTGCAGATCCAGCGCGAGGAGCAGGCGGTCCCGGCGCTCGAGCAGAAGCAGCGCCAGCTGCACGAGCAGGGCGCGGCCGACAAGAGCGACGACGACGTCGACGCCGAGGTGAAGCAGAAGGAGCGTCGCGTCGCGAAGCGCGGCGCGCAACGCGGCGGCGCGCGTCCGCAGCAGAAGGCCGACGGCGGCGACGCCGCCAAGCAGGAGACGGTGCGCCGCGACAAGCCGAAGGTCGGTCGCAACGATCCGTGCCCGTGCGGCTCCGGCAAGAAGTACAAGAAGTGCCACGGCAAGGACGAGGCGGAGTCCGCGAGCGAGTAGACTCGCTCGCGCTGTGGCCTCGGACGCGAACGCATGTGAAGGGTTCCGATTCGCCGGCGCCTGCGGCGGGATCAAGAAGAAGGGCGGCCTCGACCTCGGGTTGATCGCCGCCGATGCGCCGGCCTCGGCGGCGGCGGTCTTCACGCAGAACCGCGTGAAGGCGGCGCCCGTGCGCGTGTCGCAAGCGGTGATGCGCGCGAGCCGCGGCCGCGTGCGCGGCGTCGTCGTCAACAGCGGCAACGCGAACGCGTGCACCGGCGCGCGCGGGCTCGCCGACGCCAAGAAGATGGGCCGCCTCGCCGCGCAGGCGATCGACGCGAGGCCCGACGAGATCCTGGTCGCGTCGACGGGCGTGATCGGCCAGCCGCTGCCGATGGACAAGCTCGACGCCGCGATCGCGAGCGCGGGCGTCTCGCTCTACGAAGAAGGCTTCGGCGCGTTCGCCGAGGCGATCATGACGACCGATCGCCGTCCCAAGACCGCGCGATCGATCGTGCGGATCGGGCGTCGCAACGTGACCTTGCTCGGCTGCACGAAGGGCGCGGGGATGATCGCGCCGAACATGGCGACCACGCTGACGTTCATCGTCACCGACGCGGGCCTCGCGCCGGGCGAGCTCGATCGCGCGGTGCGCGCCGCCGTCCTACCGACCTACAACGCGATCGCCGTCGACGGCGACACGTCGACCAACGACATGCTCGCGGTGCTCGCGTCGGGCGTGGGCGCGCCGATCGCGGCGGCCGAACGCGCGCGCTTCACCGACGCGCTGACCGAGCTGTGCATGGATCTCGCGACCCAGCTGATGGGCGACGGCGAGGGCGTGCACCACGTCGTGACGATCGACGTGCGCGGCGCTCCGAGCGACGGCGCGGCGCGCGCGATCGCGCGGCGCATCGCGACCTCGCCGCTGGTCAAGACCGCGATCGCGGGCGCCGATCCCAACTGGGGCCGCATCCTGTGCGCGATCGGCAACGCGGGCGTCGCGGTGCGTCCGGATCGCATCGACGTCGCGCTCGACGACGTCCCGGTCGCCGAGCGCGGCATGGCGGCGCCCAAGCTCGACGAGAAGCGCGCGTCCGCGGTGATGACGCGCCCCGCGTACACGATCGCGATCGATCTGCACGGCGGCCGCGGCGCCGCGCGCTTCCTCGCGTGCGATCTGTCGCACGAGTACGTGTCGATCAACGCCGACTATCGGAGCTAACCCGCGGACCACTTGCACCGATCTCGTTCAATCACCTGCCGCCGCTGATGCGGCGGCACGCGTGCACGAGCGCAGCACGGTGAGTCCGCGTGTTAGCAAGGTCCGGACGCTTCGCGTCCTCCGATGGGGGAGCTGTGGTGAGTCTTGCCTTACGCCGCGCGCGCACCGCGCGCGCATCGCGGCCGCGCGCGATCGCCGCGGATCGGCACGCGCGCGCGTGGCGCATCGTTTGCTCGAACGCATCGCATGCGCAGCCTCTCGGTCCTCGGCCTCCTCGTCGCGCTCTCGCCCGCCGCCCTCGCCGGGATCGAGCGCGGCAACCTCGGCAAGAGCAACAACCCCGGCATCTACCTCGACACCCGCGGCGTCGAGAACGTCGACGACGAGAACGACTGGCAGGCGCTCCGGTTCGTGATCTCCGCGGGCGTGCCCGACGGCAAACGCCTGGCGAGCTCGTCGGACTCGGTCGGCTCGACCGACGAAGACACCAGCGACTACGAGCTCAAGGGCGCGTACTGCTCGTACCTGGTCACCGACTGGTTCGCCCTGCCGGCGACCGACGTCTATCACCCGTTCAACTTCGGTTCGTGGTCGCAGGAGAAGCAGCTCGAGAACACGAAGGACTTCCTCTCGCTCGACTACCAGGCCAAGGAAGACGCGGAGAACAAGGGCTACAGCAGCGACGAGTCGACGAAGGAGGCGTGCGACACGTCGTGGACGCAGAAGCGCGCGATCCGCGTCGTGCACGGCCTCCACTACGTGAGCCGCGACGTCGTCGAGCACGGGCTCAAGCACGGCTATCCGATCGGCACGCGCGTCTACATCAGCACGGGGACGCACGCGATCGGCGTCCGGGTCATGAGCGCCGACAACGACGCCGGGCTCGCGGTCTACGATCCGAACCTCGGCAAGGCGTACACGCTCCCGCGCGACGCCGCCGACAGCCCGCTCAACGAAGGCAAGACGTTCCTCGTCGCGAAGCCGTGATGGCCTCGACGCGAGCTAACGCGCCGCGTGATTGACTTCGATTCGACGGCGATCCGATAGTGCGCGCCATCCATATGCGCATCGGCGTCCCGAAGGAAATCAAGACCCAAGAATATCGCGTCGGCATGACCCCGGCCGGCGTCAAGATCCTCACGTCGCGGGGCCACACGGTGCTCGTCGAGCAGGGCGCGGGCCTCGGCTCGGGGCTGCCCGACGAGCAGTACGTCAAGGCGGGCGCGCAGATCGTCGCGACCAAGGAAGAGGTCTGGGGCGGCGCCGACATGGTCGTGAAGGTGAAGGAGCCGATCGCGCCCGAGTTCCCGCTGATGCGGAAGGATCTGCTGCTCTTCACGTACCTCCACCTCGCGGCGGCGGCGGAGCTCGGCAAGGAGCTCTTGAACCGCGGCGTGAACGGCGTCGCGTACGAGACGCTCGAGCCGACGCCGGGCGATCTGCCGCTGCTCACGCCGATGAGCGCGGTCGCCGGCCGCATGTCGGTGCAGGCGGGCGCGGCGTACCTCGAGCGCGAGAAGGGCGGCAAGGGCGTGCTGCTCGGCGGCGTGCCCGGCGTGAAGCGCGGGCGCGTGACGATCATCGGCGGCGGCGTCGTCGGTCAGAACGCGGCGCGCATCGCGATGGGCTTCGGCGCGTCGGTCACGGTGCTCGACGTCAACCTGAAGACGCTCGCGTACATCGACGACGTCTACAACGGCCGCATCCACACGCAGTACTCGGATCCGATCAACATCGAGCGCGCCGTGCTCGACAGCGATCTCGTGATCGGCGGCGTGTTGATCGCCGGCGCGCGTGCGCCGCGGCTCGTCACCGCGAAGATGGTGAAGGAGATGGAGGCGGGCTCGGTGATCGTCGACGTGTCGATCGATCAGGGCGGCTGCGTCGAGACCGCGCGCCCGACCACGCACGACAACCCGACCTACGTCGTCGACGACGTGATCCACTACGGCGTCGCGAACATGCCGGGCGCGGTGCCGCGCACGTCGACCTACGCGCTGACCAACGCGACGATCTCGTACGTCACGCGCCTCGCCGACAAGGGCCTCGAGAAGGCGATCGCGGACGAGCCGTTCATCGTGAGCGGCCTGAACACGTACAAGGGCACGGTCCCGCACAAGGCGGTCGCCGAGGCGCTGTCGGTGCCGTTCGCCCAGTACCGCAGCGCGCACTGACGTCAGAACGGCGCGCCGGCGGTCTCGACGCGGACGTCACCGCGGTTCACCGCCGAGGCGAGGCGTTGCAGACCCGCGGCGTATTCGTCGTCGCGGGTCGCCGCCGCAGATGCGCGCAGGAACGCGACGTCGTCGTCGGTCCAGCGGCCGGCGGCGATCGCGGCGTCGATCCGATCCGCGAGCGCGGCGCCGGCCGCGACCTGCTCGGGCGCGGGCGGTGCGAGCTCGGCGGGAGGCGTCGTCGCCGCGTCGCCGGGCGTGCCTGCCGCGACGACCTCGTCGCGCAGGCGGC
>DATJIA010000158.1:0-40883 GCA_035493675.1 Kofleriaceae bacterium
GGCGAAGTTGGTCGCCATGACCTGGTTCTGGCCCCACGCGAAGTCGAAGTCGGCGAGCACGCCGATCATGTGCGACGGATAGCCGCCGATCATGATGTGGCCGCCGCCGCCGGTGCCCACGCTGTGATCCGCGCTGACGACATCGCTCGCGCCGAGCAGGACCGAGTAGGTCAGGCCTTCGCGATCGAGCGGCGCGCGTCCGAGCTCGCGCCACGGGCCTTCGTTCGGCACGACCACCGCGCGCTCCGCCCATTGCGCGGTCTGCGGATCGATCTGCGCGAGCGGCACGACCGTGTAGCCGCCGGGGCCCCACAGGTGCACCGGCATCATCGGGTGCATCTGCACCCAGCCGTCGTAGCGTTCGCCTTCGGTCGCCGCGAGCACGATCGCCGCGGTCGCCGCGATCGCGAGGTACGCGATCGCTTCTTCCTTCGCGCTGTCGGCGTGGCCGCCGCCGATTCCCCAACTGCCACCGTTGTAGCTGCCGCCCGTGACCGTTCTGGGCGGCGGACCGACGGGACGCGGCGCGCCGCCGTAGTCGACCGGCGTGACGATGATGATCTCGGTCTGTCCGGTCACCGGCGTCGCGGCGGGCGGCTCGTCGGCGTTCGACAGCTCTTGCACGACGCGCACGGATTGTCCGCGCTGCTCGGGCGGCGTCATCGCGAGGCGCTGCAGCTCGCCTTGCGGGATCCGATATGCGTTCGAGACGCAACCCGCGAGCGCGACGCACACCACGACCAGCTTCCGAGCCATGCCCCGAGGATATGCGGCCCCGCGCCGACGCGCCATCGGGCGAATGGTACGATGCCGGTGCACTTGGCGCAGATCACGTCTCCATGATGCGCGCGCTCACACTGTCGGAGCTGGAGGCGCAAGCGGACGAGCTGGACCGGGTCGTGGCGGCGACGCCGGGGATCGATCGCTTCTGCTCGTCGTCGGCGTGGATCCTGTCGGCCGCCGAGGCGCTGATGCCGCCGCGCGAGGCGTGGGTGCACGCGGGCGAGGCCGGCTGGGTCGCGATGATGCGCGGCCAGCACCCGAGCGGGCTCACCTACGTCGAGCCGCTGGAGCTCGCGTGGGGGCTCGCCTCGCCCTTGGTCGGCACCGACGCCGACGCGCTCGCGGATCAGATGATCGCGCTGGTCGCGGCGCGCATCGGCGCGCTGCAGGTCGCGCTGGTGCCCGGGCTGGCCGGCGACGCGCCGATCCTGCGCGCGCTGCTCGCGCGCATGCCGAGCACCTGGGAGCGGCGTTGGGGCCAGCCGACCTTGCGGCACGTCGCGTCGCTCGACGGCGGCATCGACGGCTTCCTCGCGCGGCGCAGCCGCAACTTCCGCAAGGCGCTGCGATCGTCGTTGCGCGCGGCCGAGCAGGGCGGCGTCACGTTCGAGAGCGCCCGCGCGACCAGCGAGGCCGAGGCGCGCGCCCTCTACGATCGGATCCAAGCGGTCGAGGCGCGATCGTGGAAGGCCGAGGGCGGCGTCGGGATCATCAGCGGCCCGATGCACGACTTCTACGCGCACATGGTGCGCCGGCTCGCGCGCCACGATCGACAGCGCACGATCTTCGCGCGCGCCGGCGGCGAAGACGTCGCGTACGTGCTCGGCGCGGTCTTCGCCGGCGAGTACCGCGGCCTGCAGTTCAGCTACGACGACGCGCACGGGCGCTACTCGCTCGGCTCGCTCTGCCAGTATCACCAGATCCTCGAGCTCTGCGCCGAGGGCATCGTGCGCTACGACCTCGGCACCGACATGGACTACAAGCGTCGGTGGGCCGAGGAGCAGTTCCAGACCTCGCTCTTGGTGGTGATCCCTCGATGAAGACCGAGCTCATGCGCGCGATGCGCCGCGCGATCACGCGGCGCGATCTGTTGAAGGGCGGGTTGGCGGGGCTCGCGCTCGCGAAGCTGCCGGGCTGCGGCGACGACACGATGCCGCCGCCGGGACCGGGGCCGCGCATCGCGATCATCGGCGCGGGCACCGCGGGCTTGCACGCGGCGTATCAGCTCCGCATGCACGGCGTCGACGCGCGCGTGTACGAGGCGTCGGGGCGCACCGGCGGCCGCATGTTCACGATGGGCGGCTTCGCGGACGGGCAGATCGCCGAGCTCGGTGGCGAGCTCGTCGACACGGCGCACACGACGATCATGGCGCTCGCCGCGCACTTCGGGATCGCGCTCGACGATCTGCACGCGGAGGAGCAGGCGAACGCGCTCGCGTCGGACACGTTCCGCATGGGCGGCGCGGTCTTGAAGGAGGCGGATCTGGTCGCGGCCTTCACGCCGGTCGCGGCGAAGATGGACGCCGCGGTCACCGCCGCCGACGCCGACGACGCCGAGTTCGCGCGCATCGACGCGCTCTCGATCGATCAGTGGCTGGCGCAAGAGGCCGGGCTCGCCGCGAACGATGTCTTCCGCCGGCTGCTCGAGCTCGCGTACGTCGGCGAGTACGGGCTCGAGGTCGCCGAGCAGTCGGCGTGGAACCTGATCTACCTGATGAACTACGCGATGCCGGACCCGTTCGAGATCTTCGGCGAGTCCGACGAGACCTATCACCTGCACGCCGGCTCGCAGTCGATCCCCGACGCGCTCGCCGCCGCGGTCGGCGCGGACGCGATCGAGCTGGAGCGCGCGCTCGCCGCGGTCGCGCCGGCGGGCGAGCGCTTCGCGCTCCACTTCGAGACCGGCGACGACGTGATCGCGGATCACGTGATCTTCGCGTTGCCGTTCACCAAGCTGCGCGAGGTCGATCTGTCGTCGGTGCCGCTGCCCGCCGACAAGCGGCAGGTGATCGACGAGCTCGGCTACGGCACCAACGCGAAGCTGATGCTCTCGTACACGTCGCGCGTGTGGCGCACGCACGGCGCCGGCGGCACCGCGATCACCGACGAGGGCGAGCTGCAGGCGACCTGGGACACGTCGCGCGGCCAAGCGGGGCAGAGCGGGCTCTTGACCAACTTCGTCGGCGGCGCGCGCGGTATCTCGATCGGCGAAGGCTCGGCTGAAGATCGCGCGCAGGAGATCGAGCCGTGGGTCGAGGCGCTCTTCCCCGGCGCCGCGGCCGCGTATCGCGCGTCGAGCGCGGTGCGCCAGCACTGGCCTTCGGCGCCGTTCCACAAGGGCAGCTACGCCTGCTACAAGCCGGGCCAGTGGTCGTTCTCGGGGACCGAGGGCACCCGCGTCGGGCGCTTGCACTTCTGCGGCGAGCACACGTCGGTCGACTTCCAGGGCTACATGGAGGGCGCGGCGGAGACCGGCGCGCGCGCGGCGAGCGAGGTGCTCGGCGATCTCGAGATCGCGCCGACCGCGTTCTTGCGCGCGATCCTCTCGGCGCCGCGGCCGCGGCCGCGCGGACCGCGGATCATTCGGCGCGCGGCAGGTCGGTCGCGCTCGCGGCGGCTTCGCGCTTCCGGCTCGCGATGATCGACGCGATCACGCCGGCGCTGATGATGCCGGCGATCGCGACCAGCGAGACCGCGTCGGAGATCTCGACCACGTCGTGCAGGATCATCTTGGTGCCGATCAGGATCAGCAGCACCGCGAGCGCGATCTTCAGGTACTCGAACTTCGCCATCGCGCCGGCGAGCACGAAGTAGATCGAGCGCAGCCCGAGGATCGCGAAGATGTTCGAGGTGACCACGATGAAGGTCTCCTGCGAGACCGCGAGCACCGCCGGGATCGAGTCGAGCGCGAACACGATGTCCGAGAGCTCGATCACGATCAGACAGACCGCGAGCGTGGTCAGCGCGCGGCGGCCGCGCTCGGTGATCATGAACTTGCCGCCGTGCTCGCCGTCGACGATGCGGACGAAGCGGCGCAGGATGCGGACCGCGAAGCTCTTCTCGAGGACGTTCTCGTCCTCGTCGTCCTCGCCGCCGAAGAACAGCTTGCCGCCGGCGTACACGAGGTAGCCGCCGAAGACGTAGAAGATCCACGTGAAGCGCTTGGCGAGGAAGACGCCGCCGCCGAGCAGCGCGACGCGGAAGACGACCGCGCCGAGGATGCCCCAGAACAGCACGCGGTGCTGGTACTTCGCGGGCACGCGGAACGAGCGGAACAGGAGCGACATCACGAAGATGTTGTCGACGCTGAGCGCCTCCTCGAGCAGGTACGCGCTGACGTACGTCATCACCGCGTCGCCGCCGGGCAGGACGTTGCCGTGCTCGTCGCACAGGCGCGCCCCCATCCAGTGATTGTCATAGATGAGGTAGACGACGCCCGAGAACGACAGCCCGATGAGGACCCAGACGATCGTCCACTTGAGCGCCGACGAAAAGCTCTGCTCCTCGTTGCGACGATGCAGCACGCCCAGGTCGAGCGCGAGCAACGCCGCCACGAGCGCGAAGAAGCCGATCCAGAACCAGATCATCCGTCGGTGCTCGGGGGAACGAGAAGGATGCCTAGATGTTCACGAGGTGGCAAGGCGCGCTCCCCTTCCATTAGCATGGCCACGTGGCGCAGACGGAGTCGAGCGCGGGCGAGGAATTCTCGGGCACGCCGCGGTTTCGGATCGTGAGGCGGCTGGGCGCCGGCGGGATGGGTGTCGTCTACGAGGCGTGGGACACCGAGCGCAAGGCGGCGGTCGCGCTGAAGACCTTGCGATCGATGAGCGCCGATCGCCTGCTGATGTTCAAGAACGAGTTCCGCGCGCTCGCGGATCTCTCGCACCCGAACCTCGCCGCGCTCTACGAGCTGTTCGAGCACGAGGGCCAGTGGTTCTTCACGATGGAGCTGGTCGAGGGCGTGCACGTCCTCGAGTACCTGCGCGCGGACGCCGAGGACGCGCCGGTGTCGGTGACGCGCACGGCGCCGCGCGACGGCTCGACCGCGATGGACTCGCAGGTCGAGACCGCGCCGCCGTCGGGCTGGGGGCCGATCGAGTCGTCGCCGGTGCCGGCGGTCGTCGACTTCGAGCGCGTTCGTCCGGTTTTCGGACAGATCGCGCGCGGGCTGGTCGAGCTGCACCGGCGCGGCAAGGTCCATCGCGACATCAAGCCGTCGAACGTCTTGGTGACCGGCGACGGCCGGGTCGTGATCCTCGATTTCGGGTTGGTCGCGCCCGCGGGCGAGACCAAGCCCGCGTTCATGGGCACGCCGGGCTACATGGCGCCCGAGCAGGCGAGCGGCGCGTGGGTCGGACCCGCGTGCGACTGGTACGCGCTCGGCGTCGTGCTCTATCAAGCGCTGTGCGGGAGGCTGCCGTTCCTCGGCAGCGCGGAGGACGTGATGCGCGCGAAGGCGCGGATCGCGCCGATCCCGCCGCGCGTGATCAACCCCGAGGCGCCGGCGTCGCTCGAGAGCTTGTGCCTGGCGCTGATGCGCGCGTCGCCGGAGCGGCGCGCCGGCGCGGTCGAGGTGCTCGAGGCGCTCGGCTTCACCGGCGACGCGCCGATCTCGTCGGCGGCGATCGGCGAGACGCCCGGCTTCGTCGGGCGCGCCGGCGAGCTCGCGGCGCTCGATCGCGCGCTCGCGGATCTCGCGCGCGGGCCGATCTCGGTCCTGGTGCGCGGCGAGTCCGGCATCGGCAAGAGCGCGCTCGTCGCCGAGTGGACGTCGCGCATCGTCGAGCACGCGCGCGACGTCGTGGTGCTGGCCGGCCGCTGCTACGAGCGCGAGAGCGTGCCGTACAAGGCGCTCGACGGCGTGATGGATGCGCTGGCCGCACGATATCCGGACACGCTGGAGCACTTGGGCAGTGGGCACCGTGCGGTGCTCGCGCGCGCCTTTCCCTCCCTCGACGTCGAGGGTTCGTCGTCCGTCGTCCGTCGTCCGTCGTCCGGAGAAGAAGGAATCGCGAGCGGATCGGATCCGGGATCGGGTTCGGGACCGGACGACGGAAGACGGACGACGGTCGACGTCATGGAGCCGGCGCAGGTCAGGCGGCAGCTGTACGCGGCGGTGCGGGCGCTTTTTGCCGATGTCGCGGCGCGGGCGCGCGTGATCCTGACGATCGATGATCTGCAGTGGGCCGACGACGACGGCTTGGCGCTGTTGCACGAGGCGGTGGGCGAGGCGGCGCCGATCTTGGTCGTCGCGACGACGCGGCCGGGCGTGGTGCACGAGCTGCCGGGACAGCGGCGAGAGATCGAGCTCGGCGCGTTGGCGGCCGACGACGCGGCGGAGCTCGCGGCGAGGTGGGCCGGGCCGGACGCGCGGGAGATCGCGGCGGAGGCGGGCGGGCATCCGCTGTTCATCGCGGAGCTCGCGAGGAGCCCGCGCGCGGAGCTGCCGAGAGGCGTGCGGCTCGAGGATGCGCTGTGGCGGCGCATCTCGGTCGCGCCCGCGGAGCTGCGCGCGCTGCTCGACGTGGTGGCGGTCGCGGGGCAGCCGCTGCGGCAGGATCTCGCCGGCGCGTGCGCGGGCATCGAGGCGGCGCGGTTGGTCGCGGTCTTGACCGCGCTGCGAGAGCAATCGCTGATCCGCACGACCGGGCCGTCGCCGAGCGACGCGGTCGACGCGTATCACGCGCGCGTGCGCGACGCGGTGCTCGCGCACCTCGCCGCGGATCTGCGCCGCGTGTTGCACGCGACGCTCGCGGCGCGGCTCGAGGGCGAGGCCTCGATCGACAGCGAGGCGGTCGCCGAGCACTGGGTCGAGGCCGGCGAGCCGGCGCGCGCGCTCGGGTTCTGGATCGAAGCCGCGGAGGAGGCGACGCTCGCGCTCGCGTTCGATCGCGCGGCGCGCCTCTATCGCCGCGCGCTCGAGATCTGCGACGACGCGCCGCGCGCGCATCGCCTGCGCATGGCGCTCGGCCAGGCGCTCGCCGACGGCGGTCGCGGCGCCGAAGCCGCGCGCGTGTTCCGCCGCGCGGCCGACGACGCGCCGCCGCAACAAGCGCTCGAGCTGCGGCGCCGCGCCGCCGAGCAGCTCCTGCGCGCGGGCCACGTCGACGAAG
Organism: Kofleriaceae bacterium; assembly: GCA_035493675.1. Lineage (GTDB taxonomy): Bacteria > Myxococcota_A > Polyangia > Haliangiales > Haliangiaceae > JAIOQA01. Next base: position 6,897 of record DATJIA010000158.1, read on the forward strand.
GCCTCGAGGGCCTGCGCGAGGTGCTCGGCGAGGTCGGCCTCGAGCTCCCGCGCGACGGCCGCGCCGCGATCCCGCGCCTGCTCGCGCTGCGCGCGCGCCTGCGCCTGCGCGGGTATCGCCTCGCGAAGCCGCGGCCACCGGATCCGTTGCGACACGCGCGCATCGAGGTCTGCTGGACCGCGGCGCTCGGCCTCTCGATGGTCGATGCGGTGCGCGGCGCCGAGTTCCAGACCCGGCTCCTGCTCGGCGCGCTCGGCGACGGCGACGCCTATCACGCCGCGCTCGGCCTCTCGATGGAAGCGGGGCACCTCAGCGCCGCCGGCGTCTCGAACGCATCGCGCACCGCCGCGGTCGTCGAGCGCGCGCGTGCGCTCGCCGCCGACACCGCCGATCCGCACGCGATGGCGATGGCGACCGGCGCCGCCGCGATGGCCGCGTACCTCGAGGGCCGCTTCATCGATGCGCTCGAGCTGTCGACCCAAGGCGTGCGCTTGTTCCGCGCGCACTGCGTCGGCGCGACGTGGGAGCGCGACACGCAGATCATCTGCCAGTCGTGGTCGCGCGCGTACCTCGGCAAGCTCGACGAGCTCGCGAAGCGCGTGCCGCAGCTGGTCGCCGAGGCGCAGGATCTCGGCGACCTCTACCTCGCGACCTCGCTGTCGACGGGAAACCTGGTCGTCCTACCGCTCTCGCGCGACGACGTCGGCTCCGCGCGCCGCGCCGCCGCCGAAGCGATGCGTCGCTGGACCCACCAAGGCTTCTTGCACCAGCACTGGGATGATCTGCTCGGACAGGGCGAGATCGATCTCTACGAAGGCGACGCCGCCGGCGCGCATCGCCGCATCACCGACGGGTGGCCGTCGATCAAGCGCGCGTTCGTCCTCATGATCCAGATGAGCCGCTGCGAGGCGTGGTCGTTGCGCGCGCGCGCCGCGCTCGCGCAGGTGCGCGCGGCGCGCGAGGTCGCGCCGTCCGACGCGCGCCGCCTCGCGCACGAGGTCACCGCCGGCATCCGCGCGCTGCGCGGCCAAGCGCCGTACGCCGACGCGCTCGCCTCGCTCTACGCCGCCGGCCTCGCGGCGTCGTCGGGCGACGTCGAGACCGCCGCGCGCGAGCTCCGCGTCGCGATCACGTCCTTCGACGCCACGCACATGTCGCTCCACGCCGCCGTCTCTCGCCACCGCCTCGCCGCGCTCGTCCGCGGCAACGAAGCCGAGGAGCTCGCGCGCCTCGTGCGCGGCTATTCGCGGCGAGAAGGGCTCGCGGATCTCGACAAGATGACGAGCTGGCTCGCGCCCGGCTTCTGAAGATGGCCTCAGGCCTCGGGCCTCGGGCCTCGGCCCAGATCGATGACCTCTGTTCGCGACCGGAGCGAAGCGAACGGTCGCCTTCCGGGCCGAGGCCCGAGGCCTGAGGCCCGAGGCCCAATCTCTCAAATCGCCGAGATGACCACTTCGACGTCTTGCGCGCGCTTCATGCCGAGGCGCGTGAAGGTCACGAGCGCTTCGCGCAGGAGATCCTTGCCGCCGCCGTAGTCGTGGCTCTCGATCTTGAACTTGCCGAAGGCCTCGAGGGCCTTGGCGAGCTCGGCGTCGTTGCCGATCGCGCGGAGCATCTCGATCGCCTTCTCGAAGTACTGCATCGCGGGCGAGGCGCCGGCCGACGTCACGACCGTGCGGTCGGCGTCGTAGAGCGAGGTCGAGAGGACCTGCGCGGTGGTGAGGAGCGAGAGCGCCTCCATCTCGCGGAGGCCCGCCTTCTGCGCGATCGCGACCGCGCGCTCGCACAGCTCGCGCGCGCGCTCGCCGTTGCCGGACGACGCGGCGACCAGCGCCATGTGGCGGCTCGCCTCGGCCTCGAGCTGCCGATCCTCGATGTCCTCGATGATCTCGATCGCGTCCTCGAGGCGGCGCTGCGCCTCCTCGAGCTTCTGCTCGTCGAGCGCGAGCTCGCCGAGGTTGGTCAGGATCAAGGCGCTCATCGGCAACGCGCCGATCGCCTCCGCCTCGCTGAGCCCCTTGGTCCACAGCGCGCGCGCCTCGGCCTTCTCACCCAGCTCGAACGCGAGCACCGCGAGGTTGTTCTCGCTGATCGTCACGCCGAGGCGATCGCCGGCGGCGGCGCGCAGCTCGAGCGCTTCCTTGTGGCACGTGCGCGCGGCCTCGAACTGACCGCGCGAGTACTGCAGCGAGCCGAGGTTCGACAGCGACGCCGCGATCGAGCGCTTGTCGCCGCCCTTGCCGCGACGCGCGAGCGCCTCGGTGATCTTCGCGAACGCCTCGTCGTAGCGGCCGAGCATCGCGAGCACGCGGCCGATGTCGTCGAGCGAGCCGGCGATGCCGCGCGCGTCGGCCGAGCCGCGGAACAGCTCGAGCCCGCGCTCGAGGTACTCGAGCGCCAAGCGCAGGTCGCCCTTGCGGCGCCACACGCGGCCCATCTTGTTGAACGCGACCGCGGCCTTCGTCTTCGACGCGACCACCCACGACAGCCGCAACATGCGCTCGAACGCGCCGAGCGCCGCCTCGAAGTCGCCGATCATCTCGTAGACCGAGCCGAGGTCGTGCCAGAGGTGGATGCGCGTCGCGACGTCGCCGTCGCCCATGCACGCGAGCGCGCGGTCGTAGAGCCGGATCGCGCGCTCGTTCATGAAGGTCGCGCGCGCCTGATCGGCGGCGCGGCGGTAGCGGAGCGCGGCTTCGTGCGCGAGGCCGCCTTGCTCGAGGTGGCGCGCGACGTCTTCCTGCGCGGCGGCGGCGCGGCCGTCGGGGCGCATCTCGAGCCAGCGCGCGATCGTCGCGTGATAGCGGCGGCGGCGCGCGTCGTCGATCGCGCGATAGACCATCGCGTGCAGGTTCGGGTACGCGAAGTGGAACTCGCGCTCGCCCGGCACCGACGACGTCTTCTCCTCGACGACCCACTCGCGCTCGACCAGCTTGCCGAGCGCGGCGACCACCGCGAGGCGCGAGTGATCGCCCGACGCCGCGATCTGGGCGAGCGTCGGTCCGTCCGGATCCGGCGTCACGACCGTCTCGACGCGATCGAGCGCGACGATCGCGTCGAGCCAGCACGCCTCGCCGATCACCGCGGCCATCTCGAGGATGCGGCGCTCGGCCGGATCCATCACCGCGAGGCGCGCGCGCACGAGCTCCTCGTACGAGCGGGGCAGGTTCTGCGCGGTGAGCCGGACCGCGTCGAGCTTCCACGACATGCCGTCGCCGCGGACGATGCACTCGGACTCCAAGAGGAGCCGCACGAGCTCGTGGATCGCGCGCGGCGATCCGCCGAGCGCGCGCGCGTGCGTCGCGATCCGCTCCGGCAGCTGGCCGAGCGGCGCGAGCAGCTCCTTCAAGAGCGCCTCGGCCTCGACCGGCGTCAGCGCGCCGAGCTCGAGCTTGAGCGGCGCGACCTCGCCCTCGCCGAAGCTCGGGTGCTTCTCGAAGAGCGACGACGTCGCGGTCGCGACGATCATCACGGGCTCGCTCGCGAGGCCGACCGCGAGGTACTGGATCAGGTTGATCGTCTCGGGCCCGGCGAGCTCGACGTTCTCGAGCACGAGCACGAGCGGCTGGCGCGCGGCGTCGGCCGCGAGGAAGCGGCGGAGCGCGAGGAACGTGCGCGTCTCGAGCTGCTGCGGCGACTCCGCGAGCGGACCGACGACCGGGCTGTCCTCGAACGGCACGCGCAAGAGATGAGCGAGCAGGTGCGCGACCTCGGTCACGCGCTGCGCGGGCAGCACCTCGGCGACGCCGGCCTGGATGCGATCGCGGCTCTCGCCCTCGGGCTCGCCCGCGATCAACCCGAAGCGCGCGCCGAGCAGGCGCGCGATCGCGCCGTACGGCGTCTGCTCGTCGGCGCCGCCCGTCCACATCGACGCGCGGCCCTTCGCGAGCTTCGCGAGCTCGCCGACCAAGCGGCTCTTGCCCATGCCGGGCTCGCCGACCAACACCGCGAACGAAAGCGCGCGCTCGGCGAGCACCTTCTCGAACGCGGTCTTCAGCGCTTCGACCGCGACGCGACGGCCGGTGAACCGCGGTCGCAGCTCGTATGGCATCGCGGTGACGACGGTCTTCTCGTGCTCACCGTCGCCGAACAGCTCGCCCGCGTCGAACAGCTCGATCGGCTCGGTCGCCAGCGCCAGACGCGCCGACGACTCGGAGCTCGCGATGCCGTCCTTGACTAGCGGGGCCATGGGAGGAACAGCGCCCGGGGCGCGTGTGGTGTCGGTTGGAAGGTGCATAGATGACCCACTCGTCGCCTCGGAATCCCTAGATCGGGCGGACCCTAATGTGGTCCGATGTGGTTGTCAACGCCGGCTAGATTCAGTTAGCCGGCTGACAAGTCCCGGGGACGTCCGGCACGTGGTCGTAGTGGCACGTGTAGTCCGCCGGGCAGTCGTGCGGGTTGCGCGTGAAGCCGCCGCAGCGGATGTCCGCGGGCTCGACCATCGCGCACTGGTGGGTGTCGTTGTCGCAGAGCGCGGCGCGGTCATCGAGGATGACGGCGAGCGGGCAGACCTGCGGCGGCTGCTCGCACGCGTGCGCGTCGGCGTACTCCGCCTCGTGACCCTTCGCGACCGCGACGTGCTTGCCGTTCGGGCAGCACATCGGCTCGGGGATCGCGACGCAGTCGGCGTCGGTCTCGCACGCGAGCATCGGGTTCGCGCCCGCGAGCTCGACGGTGAAGTGCGACTTCTTCCAGTCGTAGTCGCGGAACACGATGTAGTGCGTGATCGAGTCGCTCTTCTCGAGCGTCACCTTGATGTGCGCGTCGAGCGTGGTGCCGTCGGCGTCGTCGTTCTTGCCGAGGATGTGCCAGTGGTTGTCGAGCACCCACGCGAGCGCGTCACCGTCTTCCGAGCGCACCCACACGTCGATCTGATCGCCCTCGCTGCCGCCGAACTTGAACGTGCGGTAGCGCGGCGTCTTCGAGTAGGTGACGCGGTCGGAGGTCTGCCCGTAGTCGAGCGAGCCCACGATCTTCATGTGGGTCGAGAAGGCGTCGGCCTTCTGATCGACGCCGTCGAGATCGCTGAAGTCATCGGTGGCGTCCTGCTTCTCGACGGCACAGCCGACCGAGACCATCGCGGACAAGATCATCGAAGTCGTAATCAAACGCATCGTGCCGCCGCCTTCAGCACGATGCGGGCCAAGCGAGCGCCCGCGATTCCGTGCGGATGCGACGCGGTGCGCTGTCGCTGACGGCGACGGCAATTGCAGTTGCCGGCTACTGTCTCGCCTTGCAGCGACTCGGCAGCGCGGCTTCGTACGCCGCCGTACGCGCGGCGACCTCCGAAGGAACCGGGCGCGGCGTGCCCTTGCCGTGCGCGCGCTTGCCGTCGGTGAGGAAGTAATGGATCGAGACCGGGATGATCGGCTTGTCGCCGCGCGCGAGCCGCGCGCAGTTCTCCGCCTCGAGATCGTCGAGCACGAGCGGGATCACGCGCGCGGTGATCTCCTTGGTGTCGTGCATCAGCACGACGCCGCCGTTCTGCGCGAGGATCATGCGCAGCACCTTCTTGCGCAGCTTGTCGAGGTTGCGCGATCGCCAGTCGAGGGTGTCGATGCTCCACAAGACGTCGGTGAGCCCGCGCTTCGCGACGTCGACGGCGGCGGCGCCGCCGAGCGATCCGTACGGCGGACGGAACAGGCCGATCGGTCGGCCGAGCGCCTTCGCGATCGTCTTCTGCGCTTGATCGACCTCGAGCGCGGCGTCGCTCTTGGTCGAGTGCTTGAGGTTCTTGTGGCTCCACGAGTGACAGCCGATCGTGAAGCCCTCGCGATCCTCGCGCGCGAGCAGCTCGCGGCCGGGCGCGCCGAGCTTGCCGGCGAGGCGGCGCGCGACGACGAAGAAGGCGGCCGGGACGTCGTACTTCTCGAGCGCCGCGATCACGTCGGGCGTCGTGCGCGGATCGGGGCCGTCGTCGAAGGTGAACGCGACCACGCCGGGGGTCTCGTCTCCGTCGACGTGCTGGGCGTGGCCGAGCACGGGATCGATCGCCATCCAGTCGGTGGCGTCGGGTACTCCACCATCGACGGCATCCGTGCCCGTGCCCGGCGCCGCCACATCCGGTGCTCCGATCGCCGTCGCGATCACGGCGCACACGATGCACACGATCGCGATCGCGCGGCCGGCCATTCGTCTATTGTCGTAGCACGCCTGCCGTGCCTCCGCGCGTGATGATCACCAGCGAGCTGCCGATCGATCCGCGATCGATCCTCGGCGCGTACGACGAGGCGAATCGCCCCGCCGACGCCGACGCGATCGTGTGCTTGTTGCGCGATCGGATCGACGCGGCGCTGATGGATGCGGCGCCGCGCCTGCGCGTGATCGCGAACGTCGCGGTCGGTTACGACAACATCGACGTCGGCGCCGCGACCGCGCGCGGGATCTGCGTGGCGAACACGCCCGACGTCTTGACCGAGGCGACCGCGGATCTCGCGTTCGCGCTCGCGCTCGCGGCGGCGCGCCGGTTGGGCGAGGGCGAGCGGCTCGTGCGCAGCGGCGGCTGGCGCGGCTGGGAGCTCGGGCAGCTGCTCGGGCAAGACGTGTGGGGACGCGTGATGGGCGTGATCGGGCTCGGCCGCATCGGCCGCGCGGTCGCGCGGCGCGCGCGCGGGTTCGGGATGGACGTCCTCTATACGCAGCCGCACGAAGCGCCCGGCGAAGCGGGCTTCGTCTCGTTCGACGAGCTCCTCGCGCGCGCCGACGTCGTCAGCCTCCATTGCCCGCTCACCGCCGAGACGCGCAACTTGATCGACGCGCGCGCGCTCGCGCGGATGAAGCCGACCGCGATCCTGGTCAACACGGCGCGCGGCGCGTGCGTCGACGAAGCCGCGCTCGCGGCCGCGCTCGAACGGCGGCAGATCTTCGCGGCGGGCCTCGACGTCTTCGCCGACGAGCCTCGCGTCCATCCCGGGCTCGTCGCGTCGGAGCACGCGGTCTTGGCGCCGCACGTCGGATCGGCTACGACTACCACCAGAAGGCGAATGGCAGAGCTGGCTCTCGGCGCGGCGCGCGCGGTGCTCGACGGCGAGCGGCCGGCGAATCTCGTGAACCCCGACGTCTGGGATCGGAGGCGCGCGTGAGCCCTGACAACGCGACCCCGATCGTGCTCGCGGTGACGAGCGCGGGCGCGTCGCCCGGCGCGGTCGTGCCGGTGCTCGCCGCGATCGAGGCCGCGGGCATGCGCCTGCGCGCGATCGACGTCGGCGGCGCGGGCGGCGGCGGCGGCGCGCTGACCGATCGCGTGCGGCGCGCGCTGCTCGGCGAGAGCGCCGAGCGCCGCTTGAAGAAGGAGCTCGACGCCAACCCGCCCGACGTCGCGATCGCGTTCGATCCGCACGCGGCGATGTCCTTGACGGTCGCGCGCGATCAGGTGCCGAGCCCGTCGCCGGTGGTCGGCGTGGTCGGCGAGCTCGAGCCCGCGCGCGAGTGGGCGCAGACCGATTGCGATCGCCTGCTCGCGATCGATCAAGAGGCCGCGGTCGCGCTCGCCGACGCCGGCGTCGAGCCCGATCGCATCCTCGTGGTCGGCGCGTTCGGCGAGCGCGCGTTCGCCGACGCGGGCATGGAAGATCGCGCGTCGGTGCGCACGCGGTTCTCGCTCTTGGGCATGGTCGTCGCGATCGAGGTCGCGGGCCTCGGCGCGGAGATCACCGGGCAGATCGCGCTGCAGCTGTCCTTGTGGGCGAACGCCGACAAGGCGACGTTCCTGTTCGACGCCGCCGGCGATCCTGAAGCCGCGGGCGTCTTGCGCAAGCAGGTCCCGATCCTCGGGCTGCGCGCGAAGCTGTTCGGCTCGACGTCGGACGCGGCGGTCTACTACCGCGCGGCCGAGGTGATCGTCGCGCGCCCGCGTCCGCTCGCGATCGCGCGCGCGGCGCTGGTCGGCGCGCGGCTGATCGCGCTCGTCGACGACAGCGTGCCGGGCGGCGCGAAGATCGCGGCCGCGCTCGAGGCGCGCCGGCGCGGCGCCGCGGTCAAGACGCCCTTGCTCTTGTCGAGCGCGCTCGACGCGCTCGCCGGCGCGCGCGCGCTCGACGTGCTCCCCGACGGCGCCGACGCGACCGCCGACTGTCTGTGGGTGATCGCGAACGACAAGCGCGCGGTCGTCGAGGAGCGCCGCGCGGCCGCGCGCCAGCAGACCGCCGAGAAGCTGCGCAGCGCCGCCGCCGCCGCGACCGCCGCGGCGCGCACGACCGCGATGCCGGGCGATCTCGAGGATCTCGGCGGCGGTCCGTCGCCGAGCGCCGCCGGTCCGCCGCCGCCGCCGCCGCCATCGCGCGACGAGGTGCAGCGCCTCCGCGCCGAGACCAAGCTGCGCCTCGATCAGCTCAACAAGTCGATGCTCGCCGCGCGCACCGACGCGACCGACGCCGAGCAGAAGGCCTCGCACGCGCGCGGCCGCGGCGACGACCCGAGCGCGCGCATCTTCCAGCAGAAGGCCGACGCCGCGCGCCAGCGCATGCACGGCCTGCTCGCGGAGATGGCGCAGCTCGAGCGCGAGCTCGCGCAGCTCGAGGTCGCCGCCAAGGACATCCCGGACGTCCCGAACGCCGCGCCGCCGCCGCCGTCGCCGTCGCCGGGACCGCGCCCGACCGCGCCGCCACGCGTCGAAGCCGATCCGCTCGCCGAGATGAAGAAGAAGGTCGCGAAGGACAAGAAGTCCGCCGACAAGACCGTCGACGACGAGCTCGCGGCCTTGAAGAAGAAGATGCAGGACAAGAAGAAGCCGGGCCGCTAGCAGCCCCGCACCAAGCTAAACCAGAGGTTTATGTTCGTGCGTTGGTCCTGCATAGATATAAACCACGGGTTTATATTTGTGAGATGATACTGCACAAAGATAAACTATTAGTTTATCTTTGTGCAGTGCCGCGCCCTACTACGCCGAAGAAACGTCGCCGACCCGACTGGGTGGCACTACGGCTGCTTGCCACCTCTCAAGAGGGGTACTTCTCTGCGTCGCAAGCGCGTGCGGCGGGTTTCTCACCCCAGCTCCTGCTCAAACATCTCTCTGCAAAGAGGATCGAACGTGTGCGGCGCGCCATCTATCGCCTCGTCGATGTTCCAGCGGGCGACCACGACGGGATGATCATCGCGTGGCTGTGGACGGGAGCCTGGGGAGTCGTCTCACACGAAAGCGCGCTGTTCCTCCACGATCTTTCCGATGCGCTTCCGGCGAAGGTTCATCTCACCGTGCCGCCTCCATGGAAGCGTCGGCGGCTTCGCGTTCCGCGCGGCATCACGCTCCACTTCGCAGTCGTGACCGACCAGGAGCGCGCGTGGGTGGGTGCCTTACCGGTAACGACCGTTCGACGCACGCTCGGCGATTGCCTCAGTGCCCACGTGTCCGTCGAGTTGCTGGCCCAAGCCTCAGCGCAGGCCGCGGCACGCGGGCTGATCCGCGCGGATGAGGCGATCCCTGCAACGAGTCTGACGCTCTGGCGTTCGCGCGTGGGGAGCTCATCGTGACGCCGCGGTCCTATCGCACACCGCTTGCGTTCAAGACCGCTCTCGAAGATCGGCTCCGAGCGGCGTCGCGCGGCCAATTCGACCTCGAGCGGCGCCGGCAACTGTTGGTGTTCCACCGTTTTCTGGCACGCGTTGCGGAGCAGTTCGGCGACTCAATCACTCTGAAGGGTGGGCTCGTGCTCGAGCTGCGCCTCGCACGTGCCCGCACCACTAGAGATGTCGATCTTCGAGCCACGGGTGATCCCCGAGAGTTGCTCGAGCGGCTCCGTGCGGCCGCACAGAGCGCGCTCGGCGATTACCTCACGTACGAGGTGCAGCCCGATCCAGACCAACCTCAAATCCAGAACGCCGGCATGAAGTACGACGGCGAGCGCTACCGCGTCGAGTGCAAGCTCGCAGGAAGAACCTACGGGCGACGCTTCGGCGTCGATGTTGCGTTCGCCGATCCGATCCTCGGCGCACCGGACGTGATCGAGGTCGAGAATGTGCTCGGCTTCGCCGGTATTGCTGCGCCGAAGCTGCGCCTCTACCCAGTCGAAACGCACATCGCGGAGAAGCTCCACGCGTACACGCTGCCACGCGATTATCTCAACTCTCGCGTCAAGGACCTGCCCGATCTCGCGCTGCTTGCGACTGTTCGCGTTCTCGAAGGTGAGCGCGTGCGCGCCGCAATCGCGCAAACCTTCGACCACCGCGCAACACACGCGGTGCCGACTCGCGTGCCGCAGCCGCCACCGGAGTGGGCCGAGACGTACGCTGAAATGGCTTCTGAGTTCGACCTGGAGTGGCGCGACCTCGATACGGTCACCGATGCCGTAGCTCGCTTCCTCGATCCTGTCCTCGCGGGCTCTCATATCGCGCGCTGGGACCAACGAGCATGGAGTTGGAGCGAGCCGTGAGACAGCGCGTTGCGGCCAGTGTCGATCGGGTATGCGCTTGTCACTTCTCGTCTTGATCGCCCTCGCAGCGCCAGCCTTCGCCGACGGCGACCTCGGCCGCAAGGATCCGGGCCTCTACAACCTCAAGGGCACGATCTACGAGCTCCCCGAGGGCACCGATCACATGCCCGAGGATCTGTCCAAGATGCCCGTCATGGGCGTCATCTACACCGATCGCCTCGACGTCCCGCCGCGCTCCTTCGAGGAGGGCTTCCCCGGCGTGACCGATCGCTACGAGTGGTTCGGCATCGTCTACACCGGCACGCTGCAGATCGACACGCCCGGCACCTACGCGTGGCACTCGATCACCGACGACGGGATCATCCTGTGGATCGACGGCAAGGAGGTGATGCGCAACGACAGCATCCACGCGCCCGCCGACGCCAACGGCGAGGTCACGCTCGCCAAGGGCACCCACTCGATGAAGGTCTGGTACTTCCAGGGCCCGGCCTCGCAGATCGCGCTGCAGCTGTTCGTGACGATCCCGAAAGCGGAAGAGAAGCTGTTCGTGATCTCCGACTTCCAGAAGGGCCTCTCGATCGCGTACGACTCGCTCAAGGCGACCGCGACCGCCGACGGCATCAAGGTCGATCTCGACGCGAGCGTTCTGTTCGACTCCGGCAAGGACAAGCTCAAGCCCGCCGGCAAGAAGACGCTCGCCAAGCTCGCCACGATCCTCGCGAGCTATCCCGACGCGCACGTGCGCATCGAGGGCCACACCGACTCGCAAGCCGCCGACGACTTCAACCAGAAGCTCAGCGAGCGCCGCGCCGCCGCCGTCGCAGCCGCGCTGAAGGCCGCGCACGCGCCGAAGACGCTCGTGATCGAGGCGGTCGGCTTCGGCGAGACCCGCCCGATCGCCGACAACGCGACCGAAGAGGGCCGCGCGAAGAACCGCCGCGTCGAGATTTACATCAAACCGTGACGATCCGTCAGGCGCGGCGCGGGTGCTAGGCTGCCCGCATGGGCTCCGCCGCTGCCGCTTCGACTTCGTCCGCGCCCGCCGGGCGCATCGTCAGCATCAACCCCGCGACGGGCGTGCCGCTCGGCGACGTCCCCGACATGAGCGCGGAGCAGATCAAGGCCGCGGTCGCGCGCGCGCGTGCGGCGCAGCAGGCGTGGGGCGAGCTCGGCGTCGCCGAGCGCTGCCGCCGCGTCGCGCGCTTCGGCGACGTGTTGATGGAGCGCAGCGACGAGGTGATCGAGCTGATCGTGAAAGAAGGCGGCAAGACCCGCCTCGAAGCGCTCGGCACCGAGGTCGCGGTGGTCGCCGATCTCACGCGCTACTTCGTGAAGCACGCGGCGCGCGCGCTCGCGCCCGAGTCGATCCCGCTGCACCTCATGCGGCATCGCGCGAGCTACGTGCACTACGTGCCGCGCGGCGTGATCGCGGTGATCGCGCCGTGGAACTTCCCGTTCTCGATCCCGATGGGCGAGGTCGTGATGTCGCTGATCGCGGGCAACGGCGTCGTGCTGAAGCCGTCGGAGATGACGCCGCTCATCGGCCTGAAGGCGAAGGAGCTCGCCGACGCCGCCGGCATCCCGGTCGATCTGTTCCAGGTCGTCACCGGGCGCGGGCCCGCGGGCGCGGCGCTGATCGACAGCGGCGTCGACTACGTCGTCTTCACCGGCTCGGTCGCGACCGGCAAGAAGGTCGGCGCGGCGTGCGGCGTGCGCTTGATCCCGTGCACGCTCGAGCTCGGCGGCAAGGCGCCCGCGATCGTGTGCGCCGACGCCGATCTCTCACGCGCGGCGCAGGCGATCGTGTGGGGCGGCTTCGCGAACTCGGGCCAGGTGTGCTGCTCGGTCGAGCGCGTGTACGCGCACGAGAACATCCACGACGAGCTCGTGCGCCGCATCGTCGACGAGACGCGCACGCTCCGCCAAGGCGACGCGTCGGCGGGCGAGGTCGACGTCGGCGCGATGACCTGGGACAAGCAGGTCGACAACGTCGAGCGCTTGGTCGACGACGCGGTCAAGCGCGGCGCGCAGGTCGAGACCGGCGGCAAGCGCGCCGCGGGCCCGGGGCTCTTCTTCGAGCCGACCGTGCTCACGCGCTGCACGCAGGACATGGACATCATGCGCAAGGAGATCTTCGGCCCCGCGATCCCGATCATGAAGGTCGCCACCGAAGAAGAGGGCGTGCGCCTCGCCAACGACTCGAACCTCGGGCTGAACGCGTACGTCTTCTCGCGCGACACCCACAAGGCGCGCCGGATCGCCGAGCGCGTCGAGGCCGGCACCGTGATGATCAACGACGTGCTCAACACCTTCGCGTGTCCGGAGACGCCGTGGGGCGGCGTGAAGATGTCGGGCATCGGGCGGACGCACTCGGTGATCGGGCTGCGCGATCTCTGCCAGCTCCGCCACGTCAACTACGATCGCATCGCGCTACCCCGGGAGATCTGGTGGTACCCGTACAAGCAGCGCACGTACACGTGGCTGTTGCGCGGCATGAAGGTGCTGTTCGGCAAGAAGCCCTGGCAGCGCACGTAAGTAGCGCCCTCACGCTGGCGCCGCGTGATCGTCCTGGCGCGCGGCGGCCGTTTCGGCGACGATGATCTCTCTCGATCGGAGGGGGACGATCGCATGGAGCTTCCACGCTTGCTCGTGGTGGACGACGACGCGTTCGTGTGCGAGCTCGTGCGGCGCGCGCTGCGCGATCGCTACGTCGTCGTCGTCGACACCGCCGCGTCGCAGGCGCTCGAGCGCCTGTGCGACGGTCAGCGCTTCGCCGCGATCCTGTGCGACGTGATGATGCCGGGCGCGAGCGGGCTCGATCTGCTCGCGCACGTCCGGCGCGACTTCCCCGAGCAGGCGGTGTCGTTCACGCTGCTCACCGCGGCGCCGACCGAGGAGCTGGTCGAGTCCGGCGTGCCGTTCCTGGCCAAGCCGTTCCGCCGCGACGATCTGGTGCGCTTCGTCGACGCGCACGCGATCACGCTCACGTCGGATGGAGGACGTACAGCTCGAAGAGATCACGAGACGGCGCGGTAGCCGTCTCGGGCGTGACGCGCGTGGTCTGCCGCCCGTGCGTGCGCACGACGCCGTCGTCGGTCGCGTCGAAGCGATCGTGGCCGAGGCGGATCGATCGCGCGCGGCGCGGGCGCTTGGTCGCCACCGCGGTCCAGGTCGCGCCGCCGTCGTCGGAGCGGAGCGTGGGGCCGCGCGAGAACGCGCCGCCGATCTCGGGCAGCGCGAGCGTGCCGACGATCAGGTGATCGTGATCGATCGCGACCGTGTCGGCGGCGATCCCGATCAGCGCGCCGACGTCGTCCTCGGGCAGCGCGACCGGGATCGCGGTCCAGGTGACGCCGCCGTCGGTCGAGCGCAGGAGGCCGTCGCCGTCGACCGCGACGATCACGCCGCCCGCGGTCGCGAGCGAATAGATGCGGCGCTCGGCGTGCGTCTTCGCGCGCGCGGGAGCGGCGAAGTCGGTGACGCGCACGTGCATGTGATCGGGCACGTGACAGCCGACGCCGTAGCGATCGAGCACGAGCGTGGTGTCGTGATCGGCGAGCGCGAGGACGAGATCGGTGAGCGGGTGCACCGGCTTGTCCTTGGTCATCACCGCGCAGAAGTCCGCGGGCGTGTCGGGCGTCGTGTAGACGATCGTCTCGGCGCAGGTCGCGAGATCGATCGCGACGATCTGCTGATCGCGCGCGACGTACGCGTGCGCGTGCGCGTGATCGTAGACGGCGTGCGCGACCGCCGCGCAGCTCACGGCGTCGACGTGCCGCTGCGGCCGTAGCGATCTTCGAGCCGCACGACGTCGTCGAGCTCGGGCGTCGAGACCTCGAGGACGTCGGTGTCCTCGATCGCGATCATGCGGTGGCGCAGGCCGGGCGTGACGTGGAACGGCTCGCGCGGCAGGAGATCGCGCGTGCGCACCGGCTCGCCGTCGGCGAAGTACTGCAGCTGCATCTTGCCGCTCAGCACCATGATCGTCTCGTCCTTCACGCGGTGGTACTGGAGCGAGAGCGCCTCGCCCGCCTTCACGTGGAGGATCTTGCCGACGTAGCGATCGGTCTTCGCCCACAGGAGCTCGTGGCCCCAGGGCTTGTCGACGATCTTCGTGTCGCTCACGGCGTCTTCTTCGCGGAGCCGGAACCGGAGCCGCTGGCGCTGCCCGAGCCGCTTCCGCTCCCGCTGCCCGCCGGCGGCCTGTCCATCGTCGACGACGACTCGTCGGAAGACGGCGGCGGCGCGACGAACTTCGGCTGCGAGCCGGGCACGTCCTCGCGGCGATCGACCTTGCCGTCGTAGTCGTCGTCGTAGAGGAGCGCGATCAAGGCGCCGCCCTTGTACTGTTCCCAGAGATCCGGCTTGCCGTCCTTGTTGCGATCGCGGCGCACGCTCTGGATCGCGCCGTCGGCGCCGTAGATCTCCTTGACGTCGTAGGTGCCGTCGAAGTCGGTGTCGCGCTCGACCTCGACGACCTGGTTCGTCTTCGGATCGAAGACGGACGAGTAGTCGAACTTGCCGTCGTAGTCGAGGTCGGCCTTCTCGAACGACGGGTTGCCCTTCTCGTTGTAGCCGACGACCCAGTCCTTGCGGCCGTCGTGATCGAAGTCGACCTGCTTGCAGGTGAGCGTCTCGACCTTGGTGCCGCCCTGATCGACGGTCTTGTAGAGCCGCCACACGTCGGGGCGGTTGTCGCGGTTGAGGTCGTACGTCACGACGTTCTTGCCGGTCGTGTCGCAGAGCGTGGGATCCACTTTCGGGATCGCGGTGGCATCGGTGCCGGTCGCGTCGGTCGGCGTGGTGCCCTTGTTCGACTTCCCGCCGCACGCGGCGGTGGCGCACAGCAGGAACACCGCAAGACGATTCCGCATATCGCGCAGCGTACGCCGCGGCCCGGACCGCTGCAACTCAGTGCGCGCGAACCATGCGCGCGAACAGCGAGCCCGTGGCGCCCCGCACCTTGATCGTGCCCTTCCATGGCGCGTAGCCCTTGAGCGTGGCAGTCACGCGGAGCGTCTCCCACGCCATCACCTTCGTCGTCGGTGCGTGGGTCGCGGCGCCGTTGATCGTGAACGCCGCGCCGGGCGGGATCGAGCGCAAGGTCAGCATCCCCGACGGGCGCTGCATGTGGATGTCGAGCGTCGCGGGCGCCTCGTTCGACGCCGTCATCGTGCGCGCGACGCGATCGTAGCGCGGGTGCGTGAGCACCAGCGGCGCGTCGCCGCACGGCACCGCCGCGCCGTCGACCGGCGACATGCCGAGATCGAGCGCGCCGTACTGCACGTGCACGCCCGCCGGCGTCGTCCTGATCGTCGCGCTGCATCCGTTCTGGGACGTGGACGTGGACGTGGTCGTAGGCGCGGTCGTGGTCGTGGTCGGAATCGTTGACGGCGACGGCGACGGCGACGGCGACGTGGGCGGCGGTGTCACCGCCGCGGGCGGCGGCGCCGGAGCGGGTGCCGGAGGCGGCATCGCTGCCGCGGCGGGTGCGTGCGCCGGCGCCGTCGTGCTCTCCGCCTTCGTCGACGATCCATTCGCGAACAAGATCCATCCACCCACGATCCCGAGCACGACCGACGCGACCGCGACGATCGCGATCGTCTTCCGCGACGATTGCGCCGGCGGCACGTAGAACGGCGGCGGGTGCAACGCCACGGGCTCCACCGACGGCATCACCGCGACCGGATCGGCGAGGGCGGGCGCCAGCGACGGCGGCGGCGACAGCGACGACGGCGGCAGCCCCGACGTCGGATCGTAGACGACCGCCTGCACGTCGGTCGGCTCTGCGAAGTCGTTCACGTCGTAGAGCTCGCTGTGCTCGTAGATCATGCAGTCGACGAAGTTGCCGAGCTGCTCGTCGTCCATCGTCGCGAGCGGGTTCGCGGGCAGCTGGATCGGCGACGGCGGGACGCGCTCCTCGTTGTGCGGCGACGGCCCGGCCAGCTTCTTCGCGCGCTCGATCAACTCCTCGCGCGTCGGCGGACGAGAAGGTGCGGGCCCCGGCGGCGGCGTCGCTTCCGGAACGATCGCGGGCAAGCGCGGCGCGACCGACACCGGCGGCACCACCGCGGGCACGCGGATCGTGTGCGAGCGCGGCTTCGGCGGGGGCGGCGTCACCGGCGCGAGCTTGATCGCGGCGGGCGCGGGCGGCGGCGGGCTCTTCAACTTCTCGCGGCGCTCGAGCAACTGTCGATGCACCTCGCGCGACGCCGGCGTCAGATCGACCAAGCGCAGCCACATGCCGCACTTGCCCTCGGGGCCGGTCGGGATCAGGTGCTGCTCGACGACCTCGCCGACGCCCTTGAGCGCCGTCGATCCGTCGGCGAGCTGGATCACGAACGGCTGCGGCGGACCGCCGACCGCTTTCGGGTTGCTCGTGATGACGAACAACCGCTCGTTCTCAGCGAAACGCGCAAACCCCGCGACGAACTCTTCGAGCGAAGAGCATCGCGCCACGGCACGCAGTGCGCGCGGCTTCCCCTCGTCGGCCACGCTCTATCTTATCGCGGCCCTGCAGCTCCGGCGTGATTTTTCACGAAGTTGACCATGTACGTATTGTCACGTAGGGTTGCGCCAGCGTGCCCCGCAAGAAGCTGTCGACCACCGTCTACATCACGCCCGAGCAAGACGCCCGGTTGAAGCTGCTGCACGCGCGCACGAAGGTCCCCGTGGCCGAATACATCCGCCAGGGTATCGACCTCGTGCTCGACAAGTACCGCGCGAACTTGCCGGGACAAGTCGACCTGTTCCACGGCGACTCCGCAGAGACCGACTGACCGAGGCGTGGTAGAGAGGCGCCTCGATGTCGTTCCCGCCCGAGCGGATCCGTAACTTCTCGATCATCGCGCACATCGATCACGGGAAGACCACGCTCGCCGACCGCATCCTCGAGCGCTGCGGCGCGATCACCGCGCGCGAGATGAAGGATCAGCTCCTCGACAACATGGACCTCGAGCGCGAGCGCGGCATCACGATCAAGGCGCAGTCGGTCCAGCTCCACTACACGGCGAACGACGGCGTGAAGTATCAGTTCAACCTGATCGACACGCCGGGCCACGTCGACTTCCACTACGAGGTCTCGCGCTCGCTCGCCGCGTGCGAGGGCTGCCTCCTGGTCGTCGACGCCGCGCAGGGCGTCGAGGCGCAGACGCTCGCCAACGTCTACGTCGCGCTCGACAACGACCTCGACATCATCCCGGTCCTGAACAAGATCGATCTTCCGGTCGCGCGGCCCGACTGGGTCAAGGAGCAGATCGAGGACACGATCGGCCTCGATGCCACCGACGCGCTCCTCGTCAGCGCGAAGACCGGCGTCGGCATCGACGAGATGCTCGAGGCGATCGTCCATCGCATCCCGCCGCCCGAGGCGAACAAGGCGAAGCCCTTGCGCGCGTTGATCTTCGACAGCTGGTACGACGCGTACCGCGGCGTCGTCGTGCTCGTGCGCGTGTTCGACGGCGAGGTGAAGCCGGGCATGAAGCTCCGCTTCTGGGCGACCGACGTCGTCTACGACTGCACGTTCATCGGCGTGCGCACGCCGGCCACGCTCGAGGTCGACGGCCTCGAGTCGGGCCAGGTCGGCATGCTCGCCGGCCACATCAAGGACATCTCGCACGCGCGCGTCGGCGACACGATCACCGACGCCGACAACCCGTGCAGCGAGCCGCTGCCCGGCTTCAAGACGGTCAAGCCGATGGTGTTCGCGGGCCTCTTCCCCGTCGACGCCGCCGATTACCAAGACCTGAAAGACGCGCTCGGCAAGCTGGTCCTGAACGACGCGAGCGTGACCTACGAGCCCGAGTCGTCGTCGGCGCTCGGCTTCGGCTTCCGCACCGGCTTCCTCGGCCTCCTCCACATGGAGATCATCCAGGAGCGGCTCGAGCGCGAGTTCAACCTCAACCTGATCACGACCGCGCCGTCGGTGCGCTATCGCATCCACCTGCAGGGCGGCGAGGTCCTCGAGCTCGACAACCCGGCCAAGATCCCCGACGCCGGCAAGTTCGAGAAGGTCGAGGAGCCGATGATCGCGGCCACGATCCACCTGCCGCAGGAGTACGTCGGGCCGATCATGCAGCTCTGCGAGGAGCGGCGCGGCACGCAGAAGGGCCTCCACTACGATCCGGGCGGCCGCGTGCGCATCGTCTACGACATGCCGCTGGCCGAGGTCGTGTTCGGGTTCTACGATCGACTGAAGACGATGAGCCGCGGCTACGCGTCCCTCGACTACGAGCCCGCCGGTTATCGCGAGGCGGATCTCGTGCGCCTCGACGTGCTGGTCAACGGCGAGCGCGTCGACGCCCTCTCGATCGTCGCGCACCAGGACTCCGCGTACCACCGCGGCGTCGAGCTGTGCACGAAGATGAAGGAGGTCGTGCCGCGCCAGATGTTCGACGTCGCGATCCAAGCGGCGATCGGATCGCGCATCATCTCGCGCGTCACCGTGAAGGCCGTGCGCAAGGACGTCACCGCGAAGTGCTACGGCGGCGACATCACGCGCAAGAAGAAGCTCCTCGAGAAGCAGAAGGAAGGCAAGCGGCGCATGAAGGCGGTCGGTTCGGTCGAGCTCCCGCAAGAGGCCTTCTTGACCGTCTTGAAGGTGGACTGAGGCGATGTTCCAGCTCGTCCCCCTCGATCGTCGCATCCGCCGCGAGGCGAAGGAGCTGGTCAAGGAAGCGAAGCACGGGCTCGCGCGCGGCGTGCAGATGCCGCCCGGCGCCGCGAAGGATCTCGAGACGCGCGTCAAGCACGTCGAGGACGCGCTCGCGAAGCAGGATCTGCAAGAGGTGCGGCGGCGGCTGCCGGAGCTCGACGCGTTGGTCGACGAGCACCTGGTGCAGGCGTCGAAGTCGGTCGTGCGCGAGTACGTCGAGTCGATCGGGATCGCGATCGTGATCGCGCTCCTCCTGCGCGCGTTCGTCGTCGAGGCGTTCAAGATCCCGTCGTCGTCGATGGTCCACACGCTCGAGATCGGCGACCACATCTTCGTCAACAAGTTCCTCTACGGGGTCCGCATCCCGTTCACCGACACGAAGCTGTTCTCGCTCAGGTCCCCGCAGCGCGGCGACGTGATCGTGTTCGTCAACCCGTGCGACGGCCGCGACTTCATCAAGCGCATCGTCGCGACCGAGGGCGACACCGTCGAGGTCCGCTGCAACATCCTCTACATCAACGGCAAGGCGGTCCCCGAGAAGCTGGTCGACAAGCAGTGCCGGTACTGGAACCAGAGCGAAGAGACCGGCAAGTGGACGCAGAAGTCGTGCACGCTCTACGAGGACGAGCTCGACGGGAAGACGTTCTACACGCTGCACGGCTCCGGCCTCGACGACGGCGACGGCAGCCCGCCGACGCAGAACCGCCCCGAGCTCGAGGACGAGCGCAAGGCGAAGCACGGCGAAGGCGGCTACGCCGCTTGGTACGACAGCAAGGACTTCCCGCTCGGCGCGTCGGTCACCCCCGACTTCGTCGATCCGGATCCGAACACGTGCCACAAGTCGCAGCAGAAGCTCCCCGACGCGCCGATGGACTTCAAGGGCAAGTTCGAGCCCGACTCCGATCACATGCCGAAGAACGCGATGAACGATCCGGCGACCGCGTGCGAGCCGAAGCAGCACTACGTCGTGCCGCCCGGCTACGTGTTCTGCATGGGCGACAACCGCCAGAACTCGAGCGACTCGCGCGTGTGGGGGCCGGTGCCCGTCGACAACATCAAGGGCAAGGCGCTCTTCATCTGGCTCGCGTACCCGGATCGCCCGGGCGCGACGTTCGAGATGGAGCGCATGGGCGAGATCGTTCACTAGCGAACCGCTTCCGTTCGTCCTGAGCGCAGCGCCTGCTCCTCCGTTCGTCCTAAGCGCAGCGCTCGCGAGCGAAGCGAAGCGAGCGCGCAGTCGAAGGACCCCGCGCGAACGCTCCGGGAGAACGCGAGCGCGCGCGGCTGCCACGCGAGCGGTCCCCTTCGGACCCGCTCCTCGGCGCGGGCCCCCGGGCTACTCTGCTCCGCAGTTGTGGCCGACGAGAACGCGCGCGTTCGCGCTACCACCACCGGTGAGCCCCGCGCGCGGTTCGCGCTTCGCGCGTCCGCGCGCTGACGAGGTCGCGCGCTAGCGCGAGTACCAGGAGGCGAGCGTGCACTCGGCGGGTTTGTCGCGGGGCGTGTAGCCGCGATCGTGATCGCCGCCGGGGAGGGACCACTCCCAGATGAAGACGCCGGCGAGGGCGGTGTTGCCCCAGGCGCGGGCGAAGGCGCGGAAGGCGCGGCGTTGCTCGTCGAGATCGACGTCGCCGAGGGCGGTGTAGTCCCACGGGTGGACCGCGCCGCCGTCGACGGAGGGATAGCCGATCTCGGTGATCACGAGCGGCTTGTTCGATTTCGCGGCGAAGGCGAGCAGTTTCTTCTTGGGTTGCTCCCACGCGCGGGTGAGATCGTCTTCGGAGGCGTCGGCGTCCGTGGTGAGCTCGAAGTAGCCGGTGACGCCGAGCCAGTCGAGGCGCGCGGTGAAGCTCACCTGATCGAAATGATCCCAGTTGGCGCTGTACGTGATCGCGCCCGGGAAGATCCGCTGCACGCGCGACGCGAGGTGGAACCAGCGATCGCGCCAGCCTTCGGTGGAGCCGAGCTCGGAGCCGATCGAGAAGGCCTCGGCGGATTCGTCGGCGGCGAGCTGCGCGTAGTGCGCGATGAACTTCTCGTACGACGACCACCAGGCGGCGCGATCGCGCGGCGCGAGCGTGCCGCGCCACGCGCCGGGCCCGAGCTCGTCGAGCTCGACGATCGGGAACACCAGCACCGCGAGGCCGCGCGCGCGCGCCGCGCGGATCGCCGCGCGCACGTCGTCGTCGGACGGCGTGCTCGAGGCCGCCGCGATCTTCGTGTCGTGGACGTCGTGCTGCCGCCACGACACCACCAGCGCGACGTCGGTCGCGCCGAGCGCGGCGACGTCGTCGAGGCGCGCCTCGACGTCGCCGGCCCAGAGCCCGAGCGACACGCCGCGATGGGCGGGCGCGCTCGGCAGCTCGTCGGCGGCGCAGCGGGCGAGTCGGCCTGACCAGGCGGGCGCCGCGCCCCCGGTCGCCGCTATTTTCGGGTCGGCTTCGGCGGCGGCAGCGACAGCTTGGTCAGCGACTCGTCGATCGCCTTCGTGAGCGCCTCGCTCGCCGCGTCGTCCCAGGCCGCGTCGCGATCCTTCGGGCGCAGCTTCTTGCCGATCTCCATCTTGATCGTGCTCGAGCCGTCGCCGTAGAAGCCCATCTTCCGGGTCGGCATCGCCTCGCCGAACATGTGGACCTCGAGGTGGACGGAGATGCGCTGCGTGTTGGGCTTGGCCTCGACCGGCTCGAGCTCCTCGGTCGCCGCGGTGATCTCGATCGTCACCTTGTACGCGCCCTCGATCTTCTTCTTCGCGAGGTACTTCGTGAAGCCGGGCGCGTCCTTCTCGGGATCGGGCGCATCGGAGATGTTGACGACGATCTGCGGGTTGCCGCCGAGCAGCTTCTCGGCCTGCGCCTCGAGCCGGGGCACGACCTCGGTCGCGAGGTCGGCGGTGACGTCCTTGCCGGCGCGGACCTCGTCGAGCGCGAAGTGGTACTTCTTCTTCGGCTTGGCGTCGGCAGGGGTTGCGACGGCGAGGACCGCTGCAGAGGCCAACAAGCAGGCGAGGGGACGCATGCCGGTATCATGCATGCCCGGCGTGCTACGTTCCAGACATGGCCTCGGCCCCGGATCCGGCCCGTAGATTCCGGAGATCGCGATGGCCTGACGTGATCCTCGTCGCCGGCGTCATCGCGCTGGGCCTGACCGGGGCATTCGCGCTGTGGGGCGAAGACTGGTTCCACAAGGACGGGCCGAAGGATCTTCCGGTCGAGAAGGCACCGGCGTCGTCCAGCGGAACTTGACCGTCACTTCCGATACTTAGTACGGTCTACGGCGCAGCGTGCCGCCGGTCGCCTGCGGGGGGCCCGGCCGGGGGATTAATGTTCTCACTCATCATCCAGGAGAAGGGCGGCGAGCAGCGCCGCCTCGTGTTCGACAAGCCCGAGATCACCATCGGGCGCGTCCAGGGCAACGACATCGTCTTGCCCAAGGGCAACGTGTCGAAGCGGCATGCGCGCATCGTGCTCAAGGACGGCAAGTTCATCATCGTCGACCTGAAGAGCACCAACGGCACCTACGTGAACGGGCGGAAGATCACGAGCCCGCTCGTCGTGAAGGAGTCGGACAAGATCTACATCGGCGACTTCATCATGGGCGTCGAGGAAGGTGCCAACGCCGACGGCGGCGGCGCCGAGATCCCGCCGTCGTCGCCACCCGCCTACGCACCGCCGCCCGCGCCGCCGGCGCCACCGTCGCCGCCGCACACGCCGCCGCACTCGGCCGGCGCGTCGCCGGAGCTCTTGCGCGCCGCGCTCGCGCGGCAAGAGCCGCCGCGTTCGCCGACGACCAGCGACGGTCCGCCCGGCGGTCTCGATGTCCCGCGGGCTGCGCCGCCGCGTCCGGCGCCCGGCCCGAGCTCTGGGCCCGGTGGCATGTCGATGCGCGAGCCGCCCGCGCCCCCGCGCGAGCCCGGAGGTGACATGGCGCGCACGCGTCCGCCGCGTCCGGCGCCGGGCACGCTGCCGCCGCCCGTCGGTGGCGGCCTCGGCGCCGCGCCCGCGATGCCGGCGATGGGAGGTCCGCCGCCGCCCGCACCGCCGCCGCCGGTGTTGCCGAACATGGGCGGCGGGCTGCCGTCGCCGTCGATGGGCATGCCGCCGCCGGGACCGCTCGGCGGATCGGCCGCCGCGCCTTCCATGATGCCGTCGCCGTCCGCGCCGCCGCCGATGATGTCGTCGGCCGCGCCCGCGATGTCGATGCCCGCGCCCGCAGCGCCCGCGCCTGCGCCCGCGGCGCCGTCCGCGCCGGTCGCGCGTCCGCGGCTCGTCGGTGCCGGCGCGCGCCGCATCGCGCCGCGCGCGGTGCCGCCGTCGATGCGTCGAGGCGTGCACCTCGAGCCGCTCGATCCGAAGGTGATCAAGCTCCTCGATCTGCAGACGCAGATCCTCGAGCGCCTGCGCGCGAAGCTCGATCTCGACAACATCCCGGTCGAGCGCTTGGGCGACGAGGATCTCTGGCAGAAGGCCGAGCGCGCGATCGTCGATCTGGTCGAGACGCTCGAGAGCTCGGGCGAGCTGCCGAAGTACATCGATCAAGAGACGCTGATCAAGGAGACGCTCAACGAGGCGCTCGGCCTCGGGCCCCTCGAGGATCTGCTCGCCGACGACAAGGTCGACGAGATCATCGTCGATCGCCGCGACCGCGTCGTGGTCGGCAAGGACGGCGCCCTGCGCGGCAGCGGCAAGGCGTTCTCGTCCGACGACGTCTTGCGCCGCGTGGTCGAGCGCCTGGTCGCGCCGACCGGTCGATCGATCGGCGACGATCATCCGGTCGTCGACGTGCGCCTGCGCGACGGCTCGCGCTTGTTCGCGGCGGTGCCGCCGGTCGCGACGCAGGGCTCGTGCCTCGTCTTGCGCAAGCCGCGGCCCGCGGGGCAGACGCTCACCGATCTCGTCTCGGCGGGGACCTTGTCGAGCGAGATGGGCGACTTCCTCATGACGTGCGTCGCCGCGCGCCGCAACGTGCTCGTGTGCGGCGGCGTCGGCAGCGGCAAGACGCAGGTGGTCGCGGCGCTCGCCGCGGCGGCGCCCGAGGGCGAGCGCGTCGTCACCGTCGAGGAGATCGCGGAGATCGCGCTCAAGCGCGACGAGTGGATCGCGCTCGAGACGCGCCCCGGCGACAACAAGAACGGCGGCGTCGATCTCTCGACGCTCGTGAAGAGCGCGCTGCGCCTGCGACCGGATCGGCTCGTCGTCGGCGAGGTGCGCGGCGCCGAGTCGCTCGAGCTCGCGACCGCGCTCGGCTCGTCGATCGACGGCGCGGTCGTCGCGGTCGCCGGCGAAGGCGCCCAGGCCGCGCTCGCGCGGCTGGCCGCGCTCGCGCGCATCGCCGCGCCCGACGCGATCGATCCGGTGCGCGACGTGGTCGCCTCCGCGTTCGACGTCGTGCTCCACGTGCAGCGCTACGCCGACGGCGTCGCGCGCGTGGTCGCGGTCGAAGAAGTGCTCGGCACGCGCGAGGGCGGCTTCGACACCCAGCCGCTGTTCCAGTACGGCGGCACGTCGTTCGCGGCGAGCGGCGCGGTGCCGCGCTTCTACGCGGATCTCGAAGCGCGCGGCATCAGCGCCGACGCGGCGATCTTCAAGAACTGAGCTCGGCCCGCATCGCGGCCGAGCGCATCAGTTCACCGGATCGGCGGCCTCGATGCGGCGCGACAGGTCGATCGCGTTCAGGTTCTTCGGCTGCACCGCGCGGGCGAGCGCGACCAGCGCGCGCGCCGACGAGAAGTCCTTGTCGGTGAGGTTCTGCTCGGCGCCCGCGAGCTGCGCCTCGACGAGCCGCGGATCGGCGGCGGTCGCGCGCGCGGCGGCGGTCGCGCGATCCGCTTCGGCGCCGCGGCGGAGCGCGATGCGCGCCGCGTGCGCCCAGAAGTACGCGACCTGATCGTGATCAGGTGCGGCCTCGGCCGCCGCGACCGCTTCGTCGTAGGCGCCTTCGAGCTCGCCGAGCTGCTCGCTGATGCGCGCGAGATCGAGCCACGCCCACGGCAAGCTCGGCTCGATCTCGACGACGGTCTCGAGCTCCTTGCGCGCGAGCGCGAGCTGCGCCGGATCGCTCGACGCGGCGTAGAGGCGCGCGAGCCGCCAGCGCGGGCCGGGCGCGCGCGTGTCGCGCTTCACCTGCGCGCGCGCCTGCGCGATCGCGACCTCGCGCACGACCTCGCCCTGCGCGTCGAAGACGTCGTCCTTGTACTCGCCGTCCTTGTCGATCGTCAGGAGCAGCGCGTCGATCCACCCGCGCAGCCAGCGCGCGAGCGTCGTGCCCTCGACGATGTTCTCGCCGGTCTCGGTGTCGACCGCGATCACGCGGCCGCGCCCGTCGACCTTCACCTCGCTCTCGCCGACGGTGCCGACCACGTACAGGCCGTCGTCGCCGGTCGCGACGTCGGCGGCCGGATAGATCGTCAGCTCCTCGTGGAAGAGGGTCGCGCCGTCGAACGCGAGGTACACGTCGGACATCGACGCGGGCCACGCGAGCGGCACGTCGCCGGTCGGCTCCGCGAGATCGTGCAGGCCGTTGGGCGCGTGCTCGAGCGCGGTGACCAACCGATCGATCGGGGTGTCGTCCTGCTCGTCGTCGAGATCGCGCGAAGAGCGGCGCGCCATCACTTCACGGTGACGACGCCGACCGCGACGATCTTCTCGCCCGCGGCGTCGACGCCGGTGAAGAGCGCGATCGCGCGCACGCTGTCGTCGGGGAGCTGGGCGTCGCCGAGCGCGGCGCCGTCCGCCGACGCCGCGACCGGCCTCGCGCCGCCGAGCGGCGACCGCACGCCGCGCGCGTCTTCCGACAGCAGCTCGAGCGTGCCGGCGCCGAGCGCGCCCTTCGCCTTCGCCGCGATCCGTCCGCCGCTCGCGCTGACGTCGAGCTCGCCGCGGAACAGGAAGTCGATCACGCCCGCGGTGTAGCTCGACACCTCCGGAAGGATCGCGCCGACCTCGGCGAGCATGCAGTCGTCGTCGAGCCAGAACGACAGCATCCCGCGATCGACGCGGTAGCGCGCGAGGCAGACGCCGTGTCCGTCGTCGAGCGTCGTGCCCTGCGGCTGCGACGCGGCCATCAGGTTCAAGCGCGTCGGCGGCGCGGGCTGCGGCTTGACGAGCGGCGGCGAGACCGTGCGCCCGCCGGTGCCGATGCGCACCGTGCCCGGCAGCGTGTACGCGCTGAACCAGCGCATCGCGGTCACGTCGGCGAGGCCGTCGTGCTGATCGTTCGTGAAGAACGCGCGCAAGGTCGGGCGCGTGATCACGCGCTCCGGGCCCGGCACGCCGACGCGGCCGTACGCGACCGCGGCGATCCGCTCGAAGCGCGAGCCGAGATCCGCGTCTCCGGTGCCGAGCTTGTCGAGGTGCGCGCGCGCGTCACCGCGCACGTGCGACGGCGAGCCCATGTCCTCGAGCACGTGCGCGATCGCGCCCGCGGCGACCAACGCGCCGGCCATGGCGCGGCTGCGCTCGCCCGGCGACGAGCCGCGGATCGCCTTCGCGTATTGATCGAGGAAGCCGTCGACGGCGAGCGGGTTGTTCGACGCGACGACCCAATCGGGCGCCGGCACGCCGCGTTCGGGCAGCGGGACCCCGGTGGTCTCGTCGCGCAGATCGCGCCACGAGTCCTGCGCCTCGAACAGCTCCACGTTCGCCATCCACGTGAGCAGGCCGTGCAGCACGCCGCGCGACGGCTCGATCCATCCGCCCTTGGTCCACACGTCGTAGAAGTGGTTCGCGATGAACGGGCCGTCGGCGATCACCGCGCCGCCGACCAGCCACGCGATCGCGTACTGGCGACCGCGCCCGTCGGGCACGAAGCCGCCGGTCGGCGCGTACTGGCGCAACGCCGCGACCAGCGAGCTCGCGTCCTCGGGCGGGATCGTCAGCGGCTCGTAGAGGCCGCGCTCGTAGCCGAGCGCCTTCAAGCGCGCGTGCAGGTGCGAGCCGAGCGCGGCGGCCTCGGTGAGCCCCGCGTGCGTCGACGCGTCTTCCCACGCGTACGCGTTCGCGCTGGCGGCGAGCAAAGCAACGACGATCAGGCGCTTCACGGCTTGCTCCCGGGCGTGGCCCACAACGACTGGATCCGGTCGTAGATCTTCTGCGCGAGCGCGGCGGCGGACTCGTCGGTCGCGCACTGGTTCTTGCCGCACGTGAGCAAGACGACGATGCCGCGCTGCCCGTCGAAGAACGCGACGCCGCGGATGTCGCCCTCGGCCGCGATCAGCGATCGGCTCGCGATCGCGTTGTTCTCCTGCGCCGAGGGCAGCGAGCCGAGCAGCTCCTCGTAGCGCGTCTGCGCCGCGCCGGGATCGAGCCGCCACATGCGGAGCGCGACGTCGTAGGTCTCGCCGCGCCCGAGCGCCTTGAAGTGCTGCGACGAGTAGCTGGTCGTGTCGGGCTCGTCGCCGAGCGGACCGGTCTCGAAGCTGCCGTCGTACTTCGTCTGCGCCTTGATGTCGGCTTCGGAGAGCAGCTGCGCCGCGACGATGTACGGCCCGCGGCCGGTCGTCACGGTGAGATCGGTGCCCATCGATCCGGGACGCTTCGGCGCGCCCGACATCTCGGCCGCCGCTTCGTCGGCTTCCCAGCCGGTCAAGGCCGCGACCGCCGCGCCGCCGCCGACGTAGCGCAGGTGGCGCGCGTGCGAGTAGTCGTCGCGCCAGCGCTCGAGCAGCACCTGGTTGTCGTGCTGCGCGAAGTCCATGCGCGGGCCGAGATCCGCGAAGCGACGATCGCTCCGGTACGCGACGAAGCCGCGCTTGTAGACGAGCAGCTCGAAGTCGACGAGCCGCGTGTCCTTCGGCACGTGCGCGAGGATCGGCACGGTGTACGCGCCGGTCGCGTCGGTCGAGCCGACGAACTCGTGCGCGCCGGCGGCGGACTGCAGGCCCGCGCCGGATTGGAAGCTCCACGCGGCGTAGACGAGCGCGCCGGCGACCGGCGTACGCGTCGTCGCGTCGAGCACTTTGCCCGTGAAGGGACCACGCAAATCGCCGGCGTCGGTCGCGTCGGGACGCGCGCGGAACGGGGCGACTCGCACTTCGGGACCCGCACAGGCGGCGAGGAAGAGCGCGAAAAGGAGAGTGCGAATCACGGCGCTGGCTTGACCTTTTCTCAGTGCGTTTGCTAGGTTGCGAATCGCTAGCGGCGCGGTCTTAGCAGGTGGGAAGCCCGCTCGACAAGGCCGCACGGCTCCAAGAACCGCTCATCCTGAGCGAAGTCGAAGGAGGGACGCGATGCGCTGCTCTTTGTGTGGTCACGATAGCCCTCCTGGCTCGCTGTTCTGCTTGAACTGCGGCAGTCAGCTCGCCGCGCCGCCGGGCATGGGTCCGACTCCGGGAATGGGCGGAGGGATGCCTGCGGTGTGCCCGACGTGTCGCGCGGAGAACCCGCCCGGCATGAAGTTCTGTCGGCAATGCGGCACCGTGCTCGGCGCGTCGTCGCCGGGGATCCCGCCGCAGCCCGTGATGGGCGCCGGCGGACCGTTCGGCGCACCGCCCGGTGGCGGTGGTCCGCCGCCGGGCATGGGTGGTGGCTTCGGTCCGCCGCCCGGCATGGGTGGTCCGCCGCCGGGCATGGGCGGCGGCTTCGCGCCGCCGGGCCCGATGGGACCGCCGCCGGGCATGGGCGGCATGGGTCCGGGGCCGATGGGACCGCCGCCCGGGATGGGCGCGCCGCCGCCGGGAATGGGATCCCCGCCGCCGGGATTCGGCGGACCGCCGCCGGGCATGGGCCCCGCCGCGGGCGCGACCAACTGCCCGCGCTGCGGATCGTCGACGCCGCCCGGCTTCGCGTTCTGCCAGCAGTGCGGCATGAAGATCACGCCGGCCGCCGGTCCCGCGCCTGGGGTCGATGCGTACGGCGGCACGATCGCCGCGACCGGCCCCGAGGCGCAGAACATCCGCGCCGCGGCGATGTCGGCGCCCGCGCCCGCGCAAGCGCCCGCGCTCGGCAACGCGCCGACGCCGGCCGCGCAGCCGACGTGGGGACAAGCGGTCAGCGTCAACCGCGACGGCTCCGACGGCGAGCGCTTCCCGCTCGGCGCCGAGTACGTGATGTTCGGGCGCGCCGGCGCCGACGTCGCGTTCGATCAAGATCGCTTCCTCGCGCGCCAGCACGCGCGGCTCGAGCGCACCGGCGACGGCGCGCGCATCGTGCCGCTCGATCAGGTGAACGGCGTGTTCCGCAAGCTCGACGCGCCGGTCGAGCTGACCGACGGCATGATCGTGCTGCTCGGCCGCGAGGTGCTGCGCTACGAGAAGGTCGACGCCGACGAGAAGAGCGGCGAGCCGCTCGTCCGTCACGGCGTCGCGTTGTTCGGCTCGCCGCCGCGCGAGCCGTGGGGCCGGTTCCTGCAGCTCTTGCCGTCGGGCGGCGTGCGCGACGTGCGCTTCTTGTTCGACGAAGAGGTCGTGCTCGGCCGCGAAGAAGGCGACATCGTCTTCTCCGACGACGCCTTCATGTCGCGCCGTCACGCGCAGGTCGCGTGGGACGGCCAGCGCGCGATGCTGCAGGATCTCGGCAGCTCGAACGGATCGTTCGTGCGCCTGGTCGGCACGACGCCGGTG
Source organism: Kofleriaceae bacterium (assembly GCA_035493675.1). Lineage (GTDB taxonomy): Bacteria > Myxococcota_A > Polyangia > Haliangiales > Haliangiaceae > JAIOQA01. Next base: position 36,475 of record DATJIA010000158.1, read on the forward strand.
AAGCACGGCGATCACCTGCGCATGGGCGATCAGCTGTTCCGGATCGAGCTGCGGCGCTAGCGATGCGCGTCGTCGAGCTGTCCGCGTTCGGCAAGAGCGACGTCGGGCAGGTCCGCGACGGCAACGAGGACGCGTTCGCGATCGGCGATCTCGATCGCGGCGAGCTGTGGGACGGCCTCGAGGTCGCGCACGCCGGCGGCGAGCGCGGGCTGGTGATGGTCGTGTGCGACGGCATGGGCGGCGCGAGCGCGGGCGAGGTCGCGAGCGAGCTCGCCGCGCGCACGGTGTGGCGCGAGATGCGCGAGGCGCGCCACACGAGCGAGCCCGAGGTCTTCGCGCGCGTGCTCCGCCGCGCGGTCCGCGTCGCGAACCGCCGCGTCTTCGATGAAGCGCAGCGCGAGGCGACCTTGCGCGGAATGGGCACGACGGTCACGTGCGCGGGCGTGGTCGGGACCAAGCTCGTGATCGCGCAGGTCGGCGACTCGCGCGTGTACGTCCTGCGCGAGGGCGTGCTCGTGCAGGTCACGCGCGATCAGTCGCTGGTGTCGGCGCTGGTGAACGCGGGGCAGCTGCACCCGACCGAGGCGAGCGGATATCCCGCGTCGTCGGCGATCTTGCAGGCGCTCGGCGTCGGTCCGGACGTGGAGCCTTCGCTCTCGTGGGTCGATCTGCGGCGCGGCGATCGCGTGCTCCTGTGCAGCGACGGCCTGCACGGCCAGCTCGGCGACAGCGCGTTGTCGGTGATCCTCCACGACGCGAAGTCGCCGCAGCAGGCCGCCGAGTCGCTGGTCGCCGCGGCGCGCGCCGCCGGCGGCAACGACAACATCACCGCGGTGTGCGCGGAGATCACCGGCGCGCTCGACAAGCCGGCGTCCGAGGAGGATCTGCCGAAGTTCGTCGAGTTCGATCCGCGCGAGGAGGGCGAGCGCGCGCTGCACTCGACGTCGTTCGTCGTGCGCCGGCTCGCCGCGCGCGTCGGCATCGGCGAGGACCCGGGCGATCCGGTCGTGCCCGCGACCGGAACGCACATGATCGTGCCGCGCCGTCGCAACACGCCGCCGACGTCGATCGCCGACGTCGCGGGCCCCGCGCGCGCGCGCCTCGGCGGACAAGGCCTCCTGCGCCGCCTGTGGTGGGTCCCGATGATCGTGGTCGCCGCGGCGATCGGCTGGTACCTGGCGCGCTGATCGGCCCATCGAGCTCGCGATTCGAACGAGCGGCCTGCGCAGCGATCGCTGCGCACACGACGCACGAGCGAATTCGTGCGCGGGCCGATCAGCGCGGCGTCCGGACGCTTCGCATCCTCAGATGGGGGAACCGCGACGGTTCCCCCAATCCCCCATGCGGGATCGCACGGCGTGATCGCGTGCGGGTTAAGATACGCGCGCAGTGAAGATCGTGATCGATCACGTCGCGGGGAGCCGGCGCGGCCAGCGCCAGGACTTCGACGCGCAGAAGCGCGTGCGCTTCGGTCGGCACCCCGACTGCGAGGTCTCGTTCGACGCGCTGCGCGACATCGACGCGAGCTCGCGCCACGCCGAGCTGCGTCCGGGCGACAACGGCTGGGTGCTCGTCGACGTCGGCAGCTCGAACGGCACCTACGTCGACGGTCGCCGCGTGACCGAGCTCGCGATCGCACAAGGATCTCCCGTGATGGTCGAGTTCGGCTCGGGAGGGCCGTCGCTGCGCCTGTTCATCGGCGACGACGCGGCGGTCGCGCAGCTCGGCGAGCCGCCGGCGCCGCCGAAGCGAACGCCGGTCGCGTGGATCGCGGTCGCGGCGATCGTCGCGATCGCGGCCGTCGTCGGCGTCATTTTGGCGCTGCGCTGAAATCCACGCGTCGCAGGTGCGAAAGCTCGGCGGATCGGGGACAATCGGGCGCAGGGATGAATTGTCCGTCGTGTAGCTCGCCGCTCGCGCCGGGGGCACGGTTCTGCGGCGTATGCGGACACCGGATCGAGGGGTCTGCGCCGAACGTGCTACCGGCGGGACCGAGCGCGCCCGTCGCACCGCCTTCGAAGCCTCAGGCCGCGCCGAAAGCGAGCGCCAACGTCGTGCCGCGCGCGCAAGTGCAGGCGAAGGCGCCGGCGCCTGCGATGCAACCGCAGCCGGTCGCGCCGCCGAAGGCGATGCAGCCGCCGCCGGGCGCGCCCGGTGGTCCGCCGGTGCAGCGGTCGCGCGCGCGCTCGCAGCCGAGCGATCCGTACATCGGGACGACGCTCAACGGCCGCTTCCGCATCGAGTCGAAGCTCGGCGAAGGCGGCTTCGGCGCGGTCTACAAGGGCGTGCAGGTCGCGACCCAGCGCAAGGTCGCGCTGAAGCTCCTGCATCCCGAGATGACCAAGGACGAGAACCTCGTCGCGCGCTTCCGCCGCGAGGGCCTCGTCCTCTGCAACCTGCGCGACGCGCACACGATCACGACCTACGACTTCGATCAGACGCAGGACGGCACGCTCTACATCGCGATGGAGCTGCTCGAGGGCAAGAGCCTCCACCAGATCTTCCACGACGAGGCGCCGGTCGAGTGGAAGCGCATGTTCAAGATCCTCGGCCAGATGTGCAGCTCGCTCGCCGAGGCGCACGCGCAGGGGATCGTGCACCGCGATCTCAAGCCGGAGAACGTCTACCTCGAGAAGCGGCCCGGCGACGCCGAGTTCGTGAAGATCCTCGACTTCGGCATCGCGAAGGTGATGCGCGGCGAGGGCATGGATCCGCACGCGCCTCAGCTCACCGCGACCGGCCAGACGCTCGGCACGCTCGAGTACATGTCGCCCGAGCAGCTGATGGGCAAGCAGCTCGACGGCCGATCGGATGTGTATGCGCTCGGCGTCGTCGCGTACGAGCTGATGACCGGACGCCTGCCGTTCCCCGACGCGAAGGGGCCCGCCGGGCTCATCACCGCGCAGCTCAAGCAGACGCCGAAGAAGGTCAGTGAAGCGCGGCCCGAGCTCGGCTTCCCGCACGGCGTCGACGCGGTGATCGCGAAGGCGCTCGAGAAGGACAAGAACAACCGCTTCGCCGACGTCAGCGCGATGGCGACCGCGATCGGCGAGGTGCTCGCGACCGGCGGCACGTGGTCGTCGGCGCCCGCGCCGCTCGTGCAAGCGTCGACGGCGCCGATGGGCAAGCCGGTGCCGAAGCACCAACCGGTCGAGACGATCCGCGGCGAGCCGATGAACGTCGGCGCGCCGCCGGCGATGCCGTCCGGTCCGCCGATGGGCGCGTTCGGCGGGAACCCGCCGCCGCAGATGGCGCCGCCGCACATGCAGCAGCCGTACGGCATGCAGCCGGCGTATCCGTCGCCGCAGCACATGCCGCCGATGCAACCCGGCCCCGGCTCGCAGCCGAACATGATGCCGCGCCCGATGACGCCGCCGCCCGGCGACTCGACGCAGCCCGTGATCCACGCGGCCGGCACCGGCTCGAACACGTGGATGTGGATCGTGCTCGGCCTGCTCGTCTTGGGCGGCGTCGTCGGCGCGATCCTCGCGATCGCGACCTGATCCGGAACTCGGCTCGCGACGAAGCGCGGTCCACGTATGGGAAAGCTTCCGCCGCGCGACGTGTGTTATTTATTTTTTGTTGTTATTTATTTGGGAACAAAGAAAAATAAATAACAAATGGACCTGCTTCTTGAGCGGAGCCTTGCGCAGCTAAATGAAATCACTGGTCTTCATGTCAGGCCCGTTCCTAAGAGGAACTCCAAGGACCTCACGATACATCTTCTGGTTGGGACCCGCGCGACTACGCTGCACACCACGATAGTGGCGGCGCCGACGTTTGAAATGCTTCTCGCGCGCAAGACTCAGCATTCATTGTTCGTCGTCCCACAAGCCTCGCGAGAGTTGCTTACCAAAGCATCCGCAGAAGGCATCAACCTGTTGGACGCATCCGGCAACTGTACGATCCGCGCGCGGGGATTGATCCTCTATGTCGAAGGCCGTCCTGCAATACGTCGGCATCCCGATACCAAGGCGATCCGTGCTGCAGGCTGGTGGTGCGTTCTCGCGCTGCTTGCAAGGCCGAGCCTTGCCGAAGCAACAATCCGAGACCTTGCTGCTGCAGCAGGTGTCAGTACGCAAGCCGCTTTCGACGTTCAGAAGCGACTGTCGGCTGACGGCGCTCTTATTCGCAGTCCGAATGGATACCGCTGGGTGCCTTCCCAATGGCGCCGCTACATCGATCAATGGGTAGGCGGCTACCAAGCGTATGTTCGTCCGAAGCTGTTGCTCGGGCGATTTCGAGCGCAAGGAGAACTCAGCGACGTCGAAGAGCGCGTCCAGACCATGTTGCCGGCGGCGGCGTGGAGATGGGGAGGAGAATCCGCCGCACGTCGGCTAGCGCCGCATGTCGAGCCGAGCGCCGTGGTTCTTCATCTTCAGGAGGACACAGCGAGAACTCACATGGCT
>DATJIA010000159.1:0-5425 GCA_035493675.1 Kofleriaceae bacterium
GCCGGAGTCAGAGACGTCGTGACGCTCTGACTCTGGCGACTGGCTCCTGGCTCCTGGCCCCTGTTCCTAGAACTTGTACGTGATGCCGGCGCGGATGTACGTGCCGTGATCGCGGCCCGGCTGCAGGCCGCTGAACTGGTACGTGAAGAGCGCGCGCTCGTCTTGGAAGGGCGCGCCGTCGAGGAGGAACCAGACGTTGTACTGCTGGTTCACCGCGATCTCCGCCGCGATCGACAGGTTCACGCGCGCCGATGACTCGCGGCCGAAGAAGTCGGTGCCCTTCAGGCCGGTCAGCTTCTCGAAGCGCGCCGTCTGATCGGTCGACATGTGATCGTCGACGACGACCTGCTTGTAGTACTTGCACGCGTCGGTCGGATCGCCGTCGAAGCTGCCGTTGGTCGCGAGCGCGGGGCAGTGGCGATCGTTCCAGTACTCGAGGTACAGGCGGCCGGTCACCGTGACGTGGGTGAGCGCCGTCAATGATGCCAAGAGCCCCGCGTCGACCGTGAAGCCGTTGCGGCTCGAGTTGTCGACGAGCGACGAGCCCCACCAGAAGTCGCCGAACGCGCCGGCGGTGAACGGATCCTGGTTGACCAGCATCACGCGCGCGCCGAGCCCGATCTCGTTGCGCGTCAGCATCGAGCGCACGCCGACGCCGGCGTCGAAGCCGAACTTCTCGTTGATGTCGCCCGCGCCGACGTTCACGCGCGCGTTGAAGAAGTACGGGAAGCCGACGCCGAGGTCGACCGTCGAGTGGCCGCGCGGCAGCGTGCGCGCGCCGAGCGACGACAACCCGCGCTGCTCCTCGGGCGACGCGCCCTTCTTCTCGAGCGTCGCCTGGATCACCGCGCTCTTGCCGCCCTCGATGTTGATCGTCTCCGAGTACTGGTTGAAGTCCTCGAGCTCGATCTGCACGACGGTCGCGCCCACCTCGAGCTCCTTGAGCTCGAGCGGGGTCTGGCCCTGCGGCAAGCCGTTGATCAGCACGGTCGCGCCCGGCGGCGTCGACAGGATGCGCAGCTGGCCGACCGCCTTCAGCTCCGCCGACACCGTCTGCGTCTGGCCCGGCTCGAGCCGCACCTTCAGCTCGAACTTCTTATAGCCCTCGAGCTGCACGACGACGAAGTGCTCGCCGCCCGAGATCATCTTCTCGACCGGGACCTTGCCGACCGACGCACCGTCGATGAAGACGTCCGCGTTCGGCACCGGCGACACGACCTTGAGCGTGCCGGTGTCCTTCGGCGCGGTCGGGTTCAAGTCGAGCTTGAGGATCGCCGCCGAGCCGGCGTTGACCGTGACCTTCTCCTCGCGGTCCTGATAGCCCGGCGCCTTGACGTCGATGATGTGCTCGCCCGGCTTCGCGTCCTTGATGTCGATCGGCACCGCGCCCATGTCGACGCCGTCGAGGAAGACGTGCGCGCCGTTGACGTTCGACAGGACGCGGATCGATCCGCCCTGCCCGCCGACCGACGCCTTCAGGCCGGCCGACACCTTCACCTGCTGATCGGCGGTGACCTGCACGGTCTGCTTCCACGGGATCGCCGGCTCCTTGCGGACCTCGACGACGTGGAGGCCTTCGACGACGTTGTTGATCACGGTCGGCGTGTGATCGGGCAGCTTGTTGCCGTCGAGCCAGACCTCCGCATCGGGGACGTCCGCTTCGACGACGATCGTGCCGTTCTTCGGCTTCGCGATCTCCTTCAGCTGCGGGGTCAGCGTCTGCTTCTCGTTCATCTTGATGTCGACCCACTGCTGGAACGGCTCGAAGCCGTCCTTCTTGATCTCGATCAAGTGACGGCCTTCGGTGGTCTGCAGCGTGACGGGCACCGGGCCTTGCGCCTGACCGTCGAGCGAGACCTGCGCGCCGAACACGTTCTTGTCGGCGTCGGCGCGCACCTCGATGCGCGGCGGATCCTGCTTCTTCACGAGCGGCACGAACAGCGGCTGCTCCTTGCGCGAGCGCACGACGGTGAACGCCTGCTGCGCCGGCTGGTAGCCGTCGAGCTCGATGATCACCTGGTAGCTGCCGTTGACCAGCGAGCCCGCCCACGGCGTGACGCCGACGGGGCCGCACTGCTTGTTGTCGATGTACACGGTCGCGCCGGGCGGGGCGGAGTCGATGCGCACCTTGTACTTGCGACCCGACTTCGCCATCGGGCAGGGACCAGATTGCGCGACGGCGGACGCGGCGGTGCCGGCCACCAACGCGAAGACCAAGACAACATAAGGAAGTCTCATCGATCCCTCCGTGGACGGTGAGAGGAGCGTATCAATTCACGGGATTCCGCGCCGCGAACCGGGCGCGCATTCGTGCGCGACGGCACACCTGTTCAGGCGATTCAAGCTGCGACGACGCCGGCGAGCACGAGGGCCGCGATGATGATGCCGGCGATGATGCGGTAGATCGCGAACGGCGTGAGGTGATGCGTGCCCAGCCAGCGGATCAGCCACGCGATCGACGCGAGGCTCGTGAAGAACGCGATGATCGTGGCGATGATCACGGGCGTCCACGGGATCGCGCCGAGGCCTTTCAGCTCGAAGATGCCCGCGCCCGCGAGCGCGGGGATGCCGAGCAGGAACGAGAAGCGCGCGGCCTCGGGGCGCGCCATGCCGAGCGCGAGGCACATGCAGATCGTCGCGCCCGAGCGTGAGGTGCCGGGCACGAGCGCGCACGCCTGCGCGAGGCCGATCAAGAGCGCGTCGGTGTAGCCGAGGTCGGTCATCTGCCGCTCGCCGGCGCCGCGGTTGTCGACGAGCCACATGATCGCGCCGACCGCGACCATCGCGGCCGCGATCACGTACAGGCTGCGCAGCGGGCCTTCGATGTGGCGCTTGAGCAGGAGGCCGCCGATCACGACCGGGATCGATCCGATCACGATCAGGATCGGCAAGCGTCCCATCGGCGAGGTCGGATCCTTGAACATCGCGCGCGGCAGATCGATGAAGAGGTCGCGCGCGAAGTACACGATCACCGCCGCGAGGCTTCCGAGCTGGATGACGGCGGTGAACGCGGCGCCGCTCGCGTCGGACTGACCGAGCAGCGCGGTCGTGATCTTCAGGTGCGCCGTCGACGAGATCGGCAGGAACTCGGTCAAGCCTTGCACGAGGCCGAGGAGAGCCGCGAACCACAGCGCCATGCGCGCAACGTAGCGCAGTGTTATAGAGCCGTCATGAAAGCGGCCGTGATGATCGTGATCGCGTTGGCCGCCTGCGGTCACAAACAGCCGACCGGCGGCGGCGACGGATCGGCATCGGGATCGGGGAGCGCGACCGGATCGGGGCCGGGCACGGGCATGGGCACGGGCACGGGCACCGCGAGCGAAGCGCCGCTGAGCAAGGACGAGTGTGTCGCGATGCTCGGGCACATCTTGGATCTCGCGTCGGCGGCGCGGAAGGATCCGGGCGAGACGCCGGAAGAGCATCAGAAGACGCGGCAGCGCTTGATCGACGAGCAGACGCAGCCGTGCGTCGACAGCGTGCCGCGCGCGCAGTACGACTGCGCGATGAAGGCGACCAGCGCGGCGGATCTCGGCCGCTGCGGATCGTGACGCGTCAGCGGAAGCGCGCGCTGTAGCGCGGCAGAGGCGGACGCAGATCCGTCTTCGTGATCTCGCTGTCCATGCGCGAATCGGCGCGCGCGGTCGCGGCGGCGGCGGCGACGGCGGCCGGGCGCGTCGGCACCGCGGGCGGCGCGGGACGCGTGCGCGTCGTGTCCTCGGGCGCGGGCAGCGGCAGCGGACGCTCGGCCGCGCGCGCGGGGATCGCGGGCGGCTTCGCCCTCTCCTTGATGACCGGCGCCTTGGGCGGCGACATCACGCGCGACGATTGCTGCGCGGCGTTCGGCGGCGCGCTGCCGCGCGCGATCCGCGCGCGCTCGATCGGCTCGATGTTCGCCATCTTCGAGATCGGCGCGGGCGCGGGCGGCGGCGCCGGCGCGACGACCGGCACCGGCTGCGTGCGCGACGGCGTCAGCTTCGCGACCGCGAGCACGGGCTCCGACTTGGTCGCGGCGACCAACGTCGGCAGCTTCACGCTCGCCGCCTCCGCTTCGTCCGCCGCGGCGCGCGCGCGCGCGAGCGCGAGCTGCCACTCCCAATCTTCATCGCCGTCTTCGTCTTCGACGATCGTCGCTTCCGGCTTTTTCGCCTCGACCGCGGCGGTGACCGCGGCCGGCACGTGCTTCGCCGCCATCGCGATCGACGCGCGCGCCGCTTCGACCTGCTTCACCGCGGTGCGCGGCACGAGATCCATCGGCTCGAGCACGGTCGGCGCCGGATCGTCCGCGCGCCATCCGACGATCCGCCCGCCCATGCCGTCATCCAGCACGCGTCGATGCATCATCGTGATGCGCCCGTCCGGCGAGCGGACCAGGCCGTACTGGTCGAGGCGTACGAACCCCAACCGACCCAGCAGCGAATCGAGGACGCCCATGTCCCCAGCGAAAAGCATGGACCGGGCCAATCGTCCCCGCGCCGCGCGTCCCCACGCCGCGCCGAAACATGTGGATCTCCCGTCACGCGCCGCCCCGATCCGCGCCGCCCTGGGGTCGCGTTCCCCAGGACCACCGGCCCCGGCGCTACCATGAACCCATGTTCCGGTACGCCGCGCTCGTCTTCTTCGCCTGCGCGGCACCCACATCGCGCACCTCCTCGCCGCGCAGATCGATCCCACACATTCCCGCCACGCCGTTGCGCACCAGCACGCCCGCATGCCTCCCGTCGACCGCGTCCGCGGTCACTCATCTCGGCGGCGACGCGCACGCCGTGCACGCGTGCTTCGACCAGACATGTCTCTCACTCGATCGCCGCACCGGCGCGACGTCGGCGTGGACTCCGCCGCGCGATCCCGATCCGCCCGCGCCCGACGTGCGCATCGAAGAGCAGACCAACGCGTTCGAGGTCTGCGTCCTCCAAGGCGACTGCGTCGATGTCTACAAGCGCGACGGCATCACCCGAGAGTCGATCGCGGTCGCGCACACGAGCGAACGCGCGTTCACGATGGTGACGCTCGTGGATCAGCGCGGGATCGATCCGCTGCGCATCGACATCTACTCGTACTCGCGCGCGTACTCGTTCGATCGATACAAGACCCTCGATCCGCACGACGGCAACCGTTGCGGCACCGCGCGCTTCCTCGACGACGATCACGTCCTCGTCGTGACCGACGACTGCGCAGGTGGTCCGGGCCGCGGCTATCTGTTCGGCACGCGTGGTCAGTTGATCGGCGCGATCGATCACGACGGGCGCACGATCGACATGCGCGATTCGGATGCGATTCGTGCCGGCGCGCGCTGGGCGATCGTGTTGCCGCACGAATACGCGGTGATGATCACCAACGTACCGATGCTGCGCCGCCACGACCTCGTCGATCTCGTCCCGATCCAAGCCGAGTCGACCACGACGCCTGCCTTCGCGATCGCGCTCGC
>DATJIA010000160.1:0-3390 GCA_035493675.1 Kofleriaceae bacterium
GAGATCGCGCGGAGATCGACGACCGCTTGTGCGCGCGCCATTACTTCGATTCCGCCTTCACGGGCCTGAGGACCGCGAGCACGCTGTCCTTCGCGTCGAGGTACTTCTTCGCGGCCGCCTTCACGTTGTCCGAGGTCACGCGCGCGAGGATCGGATCGACCGACGGGATGTCCTTCGGATCGTCGCCGAAGCGCCACGCGTCGGCGAGCTTGTAGAGCCAGTAGCGGTTCTCGCGCAGCTCGGTCTCGTGCCCGCGCGTGATCTCCGCGCGCACCTTCTCGAGGTAGTCGTCGCCGAGCCCGTCCTTCTGCACGGTCTTCACGACGTTCACGACCGCGTCGCGCAGCTTCTCGACGTTCGCCGGATCGCAGCCGAAGAAGACGCCGAACTCGCGCTCCTGGCGCGGGCGGCGCGTGACGTTGGCCCACACCTGCACGCCGTAGACGCCGCTCATGTCCTCGCGCAGGACCTCGCGCAAGCGGATCGACAAGAGCATCTGCAAGATCTTCAGATCGCGATCGGTGTCCTTGGTCCACTTCTGCGTCGCGTGGCGCGCGTAGTAGACGAAGCTCTTCGGCTCGGTGCCGCCGGTGACGTCGAGCTCCTTCGCGCCCTTCGGGAAGTGCACGCCGACGTCCTTCCACGTCTCCTTGCGCTTGGTCGCGGGCAAGGACGCGAGGTACGTCTCGACCATCGGCCGGAGCTTCTCGAGATCGACGTTGCCGACGATCACGAACGTGAAGTCGCCGGCGTCGGCGAAGCGGTCCTTGTAGATCGCGAGCGCCTTGTCGAGATCGACCTTGTTCACGACCTCGGGCGTGACCGGCGCGCGGCGCGGATGCTTCTGCGACTTGAAGCTGTCCATGTCCTCGAAGAACGCGCGCTCGGGCTGCAGGCGGCGGTTCTGCGCGTAGTCGAGCTCGCGCGTCTTCCACGCGGCGAACGCGTCGGCGTCCTTGCGCGGCGCGGTGAAGCGCAGGTAGACGAGCTGGAACATCGTCTCGAGATCGTCGGGCGACGCGCCGGCGCTCACGCCCTCTTCGAGCTCGCCGATCCAGGCGCTCGCGTGCACCGCCTTGCCGGTGAGCGCCTTGCCGAGCGCGATGCGATCGTAGTCGCCGACGCCGCCGTCGTTGATCACGTCGTCGGCGAAGCGCGCGGTGTCGAAGTCCTTGTCCTTGACCAAGGACGTGCCGCCCGGCGAGAAGCCCGACAGCTCGACGTCGTCGTTCTGGAAGTCGGTCGGCTTCACGACGACCTTGGCGCCGTTCGACAAGGTCCACTCGGTCACGCCGATCTCGGGGATCTCGCGCGTCTTCGTGATCGTGCCGCCCTTGGGCGCCGCCGCCATCAGCGAGGCCGGCGCGGCGGTCTCGGTCCACGGACCGACGTCGGACTTCTCGATCTGCGCGATCACGTCCTTCACCTTCGCCGCGTCGGGCAGCGGATCCTTCGCCGGTCCGGTGACGACGACGACGCGGCCGCGCTGGCCGCCCTGCTTGGCGAGCGCGTTGATCTCGTCGAGCGTGATGTCGGGGAGGAACTGCTGCGCCATCGCGAGCTCGCCCTCGGCGCCCGGCATGAACTCGGCGGTGAAGTAGAGCCGCGTGATCTCGTCGGCGTACTGGCGGCCGTTGGTCTTGTCGCGCTCGCGCGCGGTCGTCTCGTAGCGGCGCAAGAGGTTCTTCTTGGCGCGATCGAACTCGTCGGCGCCGAAGCCGTGGCGCTCGACGCGCACGACCTCTTGATAGATGCCCGCGAGCGCCTCTTCGGCGTGGCCCGCGCGCGCGGTCGCGGCGCGCACGTACGCGTCGGCGGTGCGGCCGAGATCATCGCTGCCGCTGAACGCGCCCGTGAACGGCGCGTCGGGGCGGCGCGCGATCTCCTCGAAGCGCTGGTTGAGCATGTCGTGGAAGAGCTGCTCGACGAGGACGCGCCGGTAGTCGCGCAGCGTCAGCTCCGCGCGGTGATCCATCTTGTCGTAGATCTGCACCTGCGTGAACGGCATCTCCGGATCCGTCGCCACGCTCACGAGCAGATCGTGATCGTGCGGGATCGGATACGCGATGCGCGGCTTCGGCTTCGCGGGATCGGCGAGATCGCCGAAGCGCTTGGTGATGCCCGCGACGATCGCGTCTTCGTCGGCGACGTCCCCGACGACGATCACCGCCATCAGCTCGGGCCGGTACCAATCCTTGTAGAACTGCACGACGCGATCGCGCGGCGCGCCCTTGATGACCTCCGGAAGGCCGATCGTCAGGCGATCCTTGTAGCGCGAGTCATGGAAGAGGACCGGCGCCTCCTTGTCGAACAGGCGCATGAACGCGCCGCGCCCGAGGCGCCATTCCTCGAGGACGACGCCGCGCTCCTTCTCGACCTCTTCGGGCTCGAACGCGATGTTGCCGGCCCAGTCGCGCAGGATGTCGAGGCCGGTGTCGACGCTCTTGCCGTCGTCGGTCGGCACGGTCAGCTGATAGACGGTCTGATCGAAGCTCGTGTACGCGTTGACGTCGGGCCCGAAGCGCATGCCCGACTTCTCCATGAAGTCGACGACCGCCTGCTTCGGGAAGTTCTTGGTCCCGTTGAAGGCCATGTGCTCGACGAGGTGCGCGAGCCCGCGCTGATCATCGTCTTCGAGGATCGAGCCGGCGTTGACCGCGAGCCACAGGTTCGCGCGCGCGAGCGGCTTCTTGTGCGGGAGGATGTAATAGGTGAGGCCGTTGGGCAGCCGTCCCACCTTCACGCGCGCGTCGGTCGGGATCTGCTTGTCGAGCGGATCGCGCGGCGGGATCGGCGCCGGCGGGATCGGCGTTGCGACCGGCCCGCCCGTCGTCGGCGGCGGCGTGGGCGCGGGCGTATGAGATCCACAACCGAGCGCGGTGACCGCGGCGAGCAGGAGCGCATTGCGACGCATGGGTGGTGAACGTGACACGCCGACCCGGATCGGGGCAATCGCGCGGTAAACTAGGGCATGCGGACGAGGCGCATGGCGGGGCGGGACGTCCCGGTGATCGGGCTGGGGACGTGGAACATGGAGCGCGATCCGGGGCCGGACGCGATCCGATCGATCCATCGCGCGCTCGAGCTCGGGATGACGCACGTCGACACCGCCGAGATGTACGGCAGCGGCAAGGTCGAGGAGCTGGTCGGGCGCGCGCTCGCGGGCAAGCGCGACGGCAGCTTCCTCGTGACGAAGGTCTTGCCGTCGAACGCGACGCGCGACGGCGTCTTGCGCGCGTGCGAGCGCAGCTTGATGCGGATGCGCACCGATTGGATCGATCTGTACCTCTTGCACTGGCGCGGCGACGTCCCGCTCGACGAGACGTTCCGCGCGTTCGAGGAGCTGAAGGCGGCGGGCAAGATCCGCGCGTGGGGCGTGTCGAACTTCGA
>DATJIA010000161.1:0-4858 GCA_035493675.1 Kofleriaceae bacterium
TGGCCTAGGGATGAGGGCCGTTCCGCTACTCCACGACTATCTCGTCGACTCGGCGCGCCGCGCGCCCGATCAGGTCGCGCTCGTCGCCAAGGGCGCGCGCGTCACCTATCGCGAGCTCGACGAGCGATCGAACGGGCTGGCATGGTCGCTCGTCGAGCGAGGCGTCGAGCGCGGCGATCGCGTCGTGATCTTCGGCGACAACACCGTCGAGACCGTGATCGCGTTCTGGGCGGTGCTCAAGGCCAACGCGGTCGCGTCGATCGTCAATCCGCTGACCAAGCACGACAAGCTCCGCTACCTCCTCGACGACTGCCGCGCCAAGGTGCTCGTCACCGACGCGCACCTCGCGCACGTCTTCACGCCGGCGATCGCCGGGTCGTCGCACCTGCGCGCGGTGATCGCGAGCGGCGCGAGCGTCCCGAACGCGACGCCGTTCGATCAGGCCGCGCCCCGGCGCCCCGACCCGCCGCGCCGCCTCGCGATCGACATCGATCTCGCCTCCATCATCTATACGAGCGGCTCCACCGGCGAGCCCAAGGGCGTGATGCTCACGCATCGCAACATGCTCACCGCGTGCGCGTCGATCAGCGAGTACCTGCGGATCGCGGGCGACGAGGTGATCCTGTGCTGCCTCCCGCTCGCGTTCGACTACGGCCTCTACCAGATGATCATGGCGTTCGCCGCCGGCGCGCGCGTCGTGCTCGAGCGCTCGTTCGCGTTCCCCGCCGAGGTCTTGAAGCTGGTCGCCGCCGAGCAGATCACCGGCTTCCCCGGCGTGCCGACGATCTTCGCCGTGATCGCGGGCATGAAGTCGCTCGACGCGTTCGATCTGTCGTCGATCCGCTACGTCACCAACACGGCCGCCGCGCTGCCGGTCAAGCACATCACGATGCTGCGCGGCCTGTTCCCGCGCGCGCGGATCTATTCGATGTACGGGCTCACCGAGTGCAAGCGCTGCACGTACCTCCCGCCCGAGGACATCGATCGCAAGCCCGAGTCGGTCGGCATCGCGATCCCCAACACGGAGCTCTGGCTCGTCGACGAGCACGACGCGAAATTGGGCCCGAACCAGATCGGTCAGCTCGTGATCCGCGGCGCGACCGTGATGAAGGGCTATTGGGAGAAGCCGGAGTCGACCGCGAAGAAGCTCAAGCCCGGGCCGATCCCCGGCGAGCAGGTCCTCTACACGGGCGATCTGTGCCGCCTCGACGACGAGGGCTACCTCTACTTCGTCGGCCGCATGGACGACATCATCAAGTCGCGCGGCGAGAAGGTCGCGCCGAAAGAGGTCGAGGCCGCGCTGGTCGCGATCGCCGGCGTGCGCGAGGCCGCGGTGATCGGCGTCCCCGATGATCTGCTCGGGCAAGCGGTGAAGGCGTTCGTCGTGCTCGATCCGGGCGCGTCGCTCGACGCGAAAGCGATCCAGCGCGAGTGCCAGGCGCGCCTCGAGAGCTTCATGGTGCCGAAGCACGTCGAGATCGTCGCCGAGCTCGCGAAGGGCGCGACCGGGAAGATCCAGAAGACGGGGCTGTCGTGAGCCTCCGCGTCACGTTCCTCGGCGTCGAGATCGAGGCCGGGCCCGGCGCGCTGGTGCCGCGCGCGGAGACCGAGCTGTGCGGGCGCACCGCGATCGAGAAGCTGCGCGGAGGCGTCACGTTCATCGACGTCTGCTGCGGCACCGGCAACCTCGCGTGTGCGATCGCGACCGCGGTGCCGGGCGCGCGCGGCTGGGCGCTCGATCTCACCGACGGCTGCGTCGCGCTCGCGCGCGCGAACGTCGCGCGGCTCGGGCTCGCCGATCGGATCGAGGTCGCGCAGGGCGATCTGTTCGCGCCGATCTCACACGTCCGAGAGATCGATCTGATCACGTGCAACCCGCCGTACATCTCGACCTCGAAGCTCGCGACCCGCGACGATCTCGCCGCCGAGCCGCGCGAGGCCTTCGACGGCGGACCGTACGGCGTGACGATCCACCAGCGCGTCGCGAAGGACGCGCTCGCGCTCCTGCGCGGCGGCGGCTGGCTCGTGATGGAGCTCGGGCTCGGGCAGGAGCGCCAGCTGAAGATCGTGCTCGAGCGCGCGCGCGGCTACGACACGATCGAGTTCATCCCCGACGAGCACGGGGCGCCGCGCGTGGTCGCGGCCCGGAGAGCGCAGAGCTTATGAGTGACGATGCGATCAGAAAGCGGTTGCGCGAGTTCGTCGCCAAGAACTTCTACATGGCCGACGCCTCGTCGTTCGACGACACGTCGTCGTTCCTCGATCGCGGCATCATCGACTCGACCGGCGTGCTCGAGCTGGTGAGCTTCGTCGAGGGCGAGTACGGGCTGGCGGTCGCCGACGAGGACATCGTGCCCGCCAACTTCGACTCGATCGACGCGCTCGCCGCGTTCGTCGCGCGCCGCACGGCGAAGACGACGTCATGACGTTCTCGCTCGACGATCTGCGCCTCGGCGATCGCGCGCCCGCGGAGCTCGATCGGATCTGCGCGTGGCTGCGCGAGACCTTGCAGGCGTCCAAGCGCCGCGGGCTCGTCGTCGGCCTCTCGGGCGGGATCGACTCGAGCGTCGTCGCGTCGCTCGCCGTGCGCGCGCTCGGCGCCGATCGCGTCTTCGGCTTGTTCATGAACGAGGGCGAGAGCGCCGACGACACCGCGCGCCTCTCGAAGCTGATCGCGGATCATCTCGGCATCGCGACCGCGAACGAGGACATCTCGCCGATCCTCGACGCCGCCGGCTGCTACGCGCGCCGCGACGAGGCGATCCGCTCGGTCATCCCGCGCTACGCGCCCGGCTGGAAGTGCAAGATCGTTTTGCCGTCGTTGCTCGAGACCGAGCAGCTGCGCGTCTTCAAGGTCGTCGTGCGCTCGCCCGACGGCGAAGAGCTCAGCGCGCGCATGCCGCCCGCCGCATATCTCACCGTCGTCGCCGCGACCAGCTTCAAGCAGCGCACGCGCAAGATGCTCGAGTACTTCCACGCCGACCGCCTCGTCTACGCGGTCGCGGGCACGCCGAACAAGCTCGAGTACGACCAGGGCTTCTTCGTGAAGAACGGCGACGGCTCCGCCGACGTGAAGCCGATCGCGCACCTCTACAAGACCCAGGTCTACGAGCTCGCCGCGCACCTGGACGTCCCCGCCGAGATCCGCGCGCGCCCGCCGACGACCGACACCTACTCGCTCCCTCAGTCGCAAGAGGAGTTCTACTTCTCCCTGCCCTACACCGGCATGGACGCCTGCCTCTACGCCCGCGATCACGGGATCTCCGCCGCCGAGGTCGCGGCCGCCCTCGACCTGACCCCGACGCAGATCGAGCGCGTCTTCAAGGACATCGACGCCAAGCGCGCGGCCGCGAAGTACTTACACGCGCCGCCGCAAACGTTGGCGATCTAGGGCCCCGGGCCTCAGAGCCCGTAAGGCTTTCGCCTTCCGGGCTGGGCGTCGGGCGTCGGGCCTCGGGCCTCGGGTCGGATCCTGGCCCGAGGCGTTACGCGATCGCGCCGAGGCTGATGGCGCGAAGGGCGTTGTACGTGAACGCGGCGAGGAGCGCGATCGTCGTGACCTTCGGTAGGCCGCGGACGACAAACTGCGTGAGGCCTCGATGCTGTTTGAGATCGGCGTTAGTCGACTCCGCAGTCGCGGCACGATCTCGGTAGATGTCCTTGGCTTCGTCGGTGGCCATCCGCGCACGCCATTCGGCGGTGAGGTCGGTGTCGTTCGGCTTGCGCTCGTGCGCATCGATCCCGGGTTTGCGAGGCGTCGGGACTGGTGCGTAAACGGTGACGTCGCGTCGCTCCGCGGCGTCGATCGCGCGCAGGTTTACGAAGCCGCCGTCGACGAGCAGCTCGTCGGGCCGCGTCAGACGCTCCTCGACCTGATCGAGCATGGGCAGTAGCAGGCCCGCATCGCTGCCCACGTTCGTGACGCTGACGCCGACGACGACGCGGCTGTCGACGTCGGTCGCGAGCTGCACGTTGTATGCGGGACGAAAGCCGCCGTCGGGCATCTTCATCACGCGCGCGTCGGGATCGGTCGTCGAGACGCGCGCGTCTTCACCCTGGATCTTCTGCGCCTGCGGCAGTCGAGCGAGCGCGCGTTCGATGCGAGCTTGTCGATCCTTCGCGGCGCGTTCCTGCGCCGCACGTTCTTGTGCGCGGGACGGATCTTCGTCGGCGAGCTTCTTCACATGCGCGACCTGCTGCCGCGCTTCGTACATACAGCGGCGCAGCGTCTTCTCGCGCCGAAACGACGCCGCGCCCGCGCTCGCGCGCACGCGCATGCCGTCGTGGGCGATGCGTCGCAGGGTGACCAGCCCGCTCTCGAGCAGCACCGCCAACAACTGCGTCATCACTCCGTCGAGCTCGGCGCCACACGTCACGCGGAACTCGGCGAGCATGTCGTGGTTCACGGTCACGCCGCCGCAAATCCAGCGATACGCGTCGTGCTCGTCGCAGAGACGGGCCAGCCGACGTGCGCTGCCGACGCCCTGGCTCGTGGCGTATGCCCACAAGCAGAGCAGGATCTTCGGATCGGTCGCCGACCGTCCCGGCGCGCTGCCGCGGGCCCGGACCTTCGCGTAGAACGCGGATAGATCGAGGCGCTCGAGCAGCGCCCACAGCGCTCTCGCCTCGTGATCTGCTTCCAACAGCGATTCGAGATCCACGGATCGCAGCTGCACCTGTCGACGATTTGCGGTCCGTAGCCGCGGCTCGCCCACATCGCACTCCTCGGTCGCCTCGGTCGCAGGAGCCTGGAGCGCGTCATCGTCGAACAACAGGCCGTTTCCCATGGCCTACGAGATCACGCCGGGCTGATCCTGTCGATCTCCCGGCGTGAAAGACTTACAGGCTCTCAGGCCTC
>DATJIA010000162.1:0-50344 GCA_035493675.1 Kofleriaceae bacterium
GAGGTCGCCGGCATCGTCGTCGACGACGCGCAGCTCGCGCGCGCGGCGAGCGACGCGACCGAGCTCGCCAACGTCGCGCCGGGCGCGCGCGTGCTGATCACGCCGTCGACCGCGCCGCCGCCGCCGGGCGTGCGCGTGCTCGTCACGGTCCCGCTCGGGCCCGCGCTCGCGCACCTGACGCTCGCGGTCGTGAACGATCCGGCCGACCCCGATCCGCTCGACGACGTGATCCACAACCGCAGCCGCCGCCACGTCGCGCTGACGGTCGGGCTCGCCGCGATGCTCGCGCTCGGCCTGCTCGCGACGATCCGCGGCGCCGCGCGCGAGCGCGAGCTGTCGCGCCTGAAGAGCAACTTCGTCTCGACCGTCTCGCACGAGCTGAAGACGCCGCTGACCTCGATCCGCATGTTCGCGGAGATGCTCGAGCAGGGCGTCGCGCGAGGCGACGCCGATCGCACCGCGAAGTACCACGGCATCATCGTCAAGGAGAGCCAGCGGCTCGGCCTCTTGATCGCGAACCTCCTCGACTACGCGCAGATCGAGCGCGGCACCCGCCGCTACAAGCTCGAGCGCAAGGCGGTCGCCGAGGTCGCGCGGCGCGCGGTCGAGACGTTCCTCGATCTGCACGCCGGCAACGAGATCGCGATCGAGGTGTCTCCTACGGCGGAGCGCACGCTCGCGCTCGTCGACGAGGACGTGATGATCCAGGCCTTGCTCAATTTGCTGGCCAACGCCGCCAAGTACGGCGGCGCCGGCAAGCCGATCCGGGTCGCGGTCGCGCGCCCCGGCCACGAGGTCACGGTCACCGTGATCGATCAGGGCCCCGGCATCGCGCCCGAGGAGCACGAGCGGATCTTCCGCGAGTTCTATCGCGCGCCCGCGGCGCACGAGGCCGGCGTCGAGGGCACCGGCCTGGGCTTGGCGCTGGTCAAGAACCACGTCGAGGCGCACGGCGGGCGCGTCGCGGTCGAGTCGCAGCCGGGCAAGGGCGCGGCGTTCACGATCGCCTTGCCCGCGCTCGAAGGGGAGGGCGCGTGACCCGCATCCTGGTCGTCGAGGACGATCCGTCGATCCGCCTCGGGCTCGAGGACACGCTGCGCGCGAAGGGCTACGAGGTCGAGGTGACCTCGCGCGGCGAGGACGGCGCGACGCGTGCGCAGACTGGCCGCTACGACCTGGTCGTCCTCGACATCATGCTGCCCGACATCGACGGCTTCGAGGTGTGCCGGCGCATCCGCACCGGGCCGCGCAACGCCGCGCGCACGCCGGTGATCATCCTCTCGGCGCGCGGCGCCGAGCTCGATCGCGTGCGCGGCCTCGAGATCGGCGCCGACGACTACGTGACGAAGCCGTTCTCGCTGATGGAGCTGCTCGCGCGGGTCGCGAGCGTCTTGCGACGCGCGCAGGGCGAGAGCGCGGAGCCGGCGCGGCTCGTGTTCGGCGACATCACGATCGACTTCGCGAAGCAGACCGCGACCAAGGGCGGCGCGAAGCTGGATCTCCCCGCGCGCGCGTTCGCGATCCTGAAGGTCTTCGCGCGCCGTCCCGGCGAGGTCGTGACGCGCCAGGTCTTGCTCGACGAGGCGTGGGGGTACGACGCGTACCCGAACACGCGCACCGTCGACAACCACCTCGTGAAGCTCCGCAAGGCGATCGAAGACGAGCCCGAGCGCCCGCGCTGGCTCGTGACGATCCACGGCGCGGGCTACAAGCTCGATGTCCCCGGCGAAGCCGTCGGATGGCGCCCCGACGAGGGGCAGGGCCGAGGCCCGTGAGGGCCGAGACCCCGAGGGGCGCCTGGGATCGATACAAGATCGTGACAACGTTTTGCGAACCGCTGACGACCCGAGCGCGCCGCTTTGATACCCAGGAGATGGGCGAGGCGATGGCGCCGGCATCGGGTCGAGAAACTTCCGGTGGAACGAACTCCGATGCCGGCGCCGCGCTGGTTTTGATCGCAGCCCTCCTGTTCGTCGTCGCGTGTGGCGACGACGAGATCGTGAAGCCGCGCGAGATGCCGGTCGCGGCGCCGAAGGTCGCGGTCGCGTTCGAGGCGACGCCGCCGGCGATGGCGCCGGGCGCGAATCGCTACTGGCACGCGTACCTCGACGATGTCTTGGGCGACGACGGGCGCACCGGCTTCGAGGCCGCCTACGCGGCCGCGCCGAGCGAGCCGTTGGTCGCGGCGCGCGCGGCGTTGCACCTCGCGGAGCGCGAGATGACCGCGGGCAATCGCCGCCGCGCGCTCGAGCTCGTCGCGCGCGCGACCCAGCTCGCGCCCGACGACGACGGCATCCGCGACGCCGCCGATCGGCTGCAGGCCGGCCTCGCCGCCGCGCCGTCGGGCGAGAGCCAGCAGGACGAGGTCCGCGGCCCGCCGCTCGGCACGCCGATCCCGGGCTCGCCCGACACCGTCGCGAGCTTCGCCGCGGCGGAGAAGCTGCTCGTGCGCGCGCACCACATCCGCATGGAGCCCGCGCTCGAGTCGCTGTCGTCGACGGTGAAGAAGAAGGAGCGCGCGACGGACGAGGCGGTCGCCGCGTACAAGAAGGTCGCCGACGCCGGCGGGCTCGCCGCGGTCGCCGCCGAGTTCAGGAGCGGCAGCCTGTATCACGATCTCGCGGTCGAGCTCGTCTTCGATCTGCCGCCCGAGCTCGATCCCGCGGTCGCGTCGCGCCTGCGCCGCACGCTCGGCGACAGCGCGCGCGCGTACCTGCGCAAGGCCGAGGCCGCGTACAAGCGCGCGCTCGCGATCGACGCGCGCGGCGACGACGCCGAGCTGTGGCGCGTGCCCGCCGAGACCAACCTGCGCGCCGCCGGCGAGCTACTGGGCGAGCGCTGAGGGATTGCGA
This sequence comes from Kofleriaceae bacterium, assembly GCA_035493675.1. GTDB lineage: Bacteria > Myxococcota_A > Polyangia > Haliangiales > Haliangiaceae > JAIOQA01. The sequence goes on from DATJIA010000162.1 coordinate 2,853, forward strand.
AGCAATCCCGTTCTGTGCAGGCGAGTCAGCGAGCCGCTGCGAGGACGTCCGCGGTCGCGATGCGCTCGCGGAAGGTGTCGGCGAGCCAACGCCACGCGACCTTCTGCGATCGATCGACGATGAAGATCGACGGCCACGCGAGCTCGTTCGGCGCGTCCTCGATCCCGTACGCGCGGATCACCGCGCGGTCCGGATCGCTGAGGAGCGGGAACGTCAGGCCGAGCGCGTCGGCAAGGTGCTTGCTGGTCGCGGGCGCGTCGACGGAGATCCCGACGACCACGGCGTCGGCGGCGGCGAAGGCGGCTTGGTTCGATTGCAGCTCACCGAGCTGCTTGCGGCAGAACGGTCACCAGTCGCCGCGATAGAAGACGAGCACGACGCGCGCGTGCTTGGCGAGCGCGTCGCCGAGCGTCCAGCTCGCGCCGAGATCATCGGGCAGCGAGATCGCCGGCGCCGCCGCGCCGACCGCGATCGCGTGATCGCCGACCTGCGGCGGCGCGATCGCCTTGCCCGCGTTCGCCGGCTTCACACCGACGGGCTTGTACGCCGACCCCGTGCCCATACCCGTGCCCGTGCCCGGCTGACTCCCCGACGATCCACACGCGATCATCAACGCGGCCAACATCGCGACGCGGCGCATGCCCTCAAGCTACCATCGCGCCGTGCCGATCGCGACCTGGGTGGACGGCGTCCTCGGCGGCGGCGTGTCGCCGCTGGATCCGGGATTCTTGTACGGCGAGTCGGTGTTCGAGACGATGCGCGCGCGCGACGGCCGCGTGATCGATCTCGACGCGCACGTGGCGCTGCTCGACCAAGGCGCGCGCGCGATCGCGATCCGCGTGCCGCCGTTCGCGCACCTGCGGGCCGCGCTCGCCGAGACGATCGCCGCCGCCGACGAGCCGGATCTGCGCGTGCGCGTGATCGTGACCGCCGCGCCCGCGATCGTCGTCACCGCCGAGCCGTGCCCGCCGCTCGGGATCCGCGCGCCGCTCACGCTCGCGATCGTCGATCGCCCGCTCGTCGACGCGCGCACGCTCGATCCATCGCTCAAGACCGGCGCGTACCTCGATCATCGCCTCGCGATCCGCGACGGTCACGCGGATGAATCCATCCGCCTCACGCTCGGCGGCCTGGTCGCGAGCTGCGCGACCGCCAACCTGTTCGCCGTGATCGACGGCGCGCTCGTCACGCCGCCCGCGTCGCTCGGGATCCGCCGCGGCACCGTGCGCGCGCGCGTGCTCGCCGACGCCGGCGCCCGCGCCCGCGAACAGACGTTCACCGGCGACGACCTCGCGCGCGCGAGCGAGCTGTTCGTGACCAGCTCGATCCGCGGCGTCGCGCCGGCGCGCCTGGTGACCCGCGACACGCCGGCACCCGGGCCCGTTACCCAACAGCTCGCCGACGCCTACCTCGCATTCGCCATGCGCGACATGCATTGATAAGCTCCGACCATGCCGCGGGGGGAACTTGGCTAAGAAGGACGCGCGCGCGCTCCGCGAAGAGGCGCAAGCCGCGGCCTCCGCCGGCAAGCACAAGCGCGCGGTCGAGGCGTACGGCGAGCTCGAGCGGCTCGAGCCGCAGGATCCGCAGTGGCCGAAGCGCGCGGGCGACATGTGGCGCAAGCTCGGCAAGGACGGCGAGGCGATCGCCGCCTACGATCGCGCCGTCGATCGCTACGCGCAGTCGGGCTTCGTCGTGCAGGCGATCGCGATGTGCCGTCTGATCCTCCAGATCGATCCGGATCACGGCGAGACCGCGCGCCGCCTCGCCGACATGACCGAGCAGCAGGAGGCCGGCCGCACGCGCATCGGCGCGCTCGCCGCGCAGCAGGCCCAGGTCACCGACGATGATCTGGTGGTCGCGGATGCGCGCAGCAAGCGCGCGTCGCCGCCGCCGCCGCAGGTGCCCGGCAACGATGACCTGCTCGATCTCGAGCCGATCCGTGCCGTGCCGAAAGCGACGCCGCAACGAAGCATGCCGCCCGCGCCGACGCCGCGCGAGGTGATCGCGGAGATCTCGCTCGAGCCGTCCGAGGAGCTCGCGCTCGACGTCAACCTGGACAGCGTGATCCCGAGCGCGCGCGTGCAGGCCGCGCAGATCGCGAAGCCGCAGCCGCCGCCGATCGCGAAGCGCACGCGCACGCCGAGCGCGCCGATCGGCCTCGCGCCCGGCGCGCCGCTCGACACCGTGCGCCTCGGCCGCATCGCGCCCGGCGCGCTCGAGCGCACGCTCCCCGACGGCAGCCTCACCGGCATCTCGGTCATCCCGCTCGAAGCGCTCGAAGAAGAGGTGCTCGAGCTCGAGCCGGAGCCCGAGGATCCGGTCGAGGAGCTCTCGATGGAAGACGTCGCCGAGGTCGTCGAGGCCGGCGCCGAGGCGTTCGCCGAGCTCGCCCAGCCGCGCGCGTGGTCGAACGCCGCGCGCAAGGCGCTCGCGCAGACGCCGCTCTTCTCCGGCCTCGATCACGACGCGCTCGAGGCGCTGATGACCAAGATCGGCTTGGTCAATCTCGAGTCGGGACAAGTGCTGTTCCGGGAGGGCGAGCCCGGCGACACCCTCTACATCGTCGCCGAGGGCGAGGTCGGCGTCGCCCACGAGGGCCCGCCGCGCGTCGCGATCGCGCGCCTCGGCCCGGGCAGCTTCTTCGGCGAGGTCGCGCTGGTCACCGATCAAGCGCGCACCGCGACCGTCGAGGCGATCACGCCGACCTTGTTGCTCGCGATCGATCGCGCGCTGGTCTCGACCTTGGTCGCCGATCACCCGAAGGTGCTGTTCGTGATCCTGCGCTTCGTGCGCGATCGCCTGCTCGCGCGCCTGCTCGATACCAACCCGATGTTCGCGCCGCTCGCGCCGTCGGATCGCACGCCGCTGGCCGCGCGCTTCCGCTTCCTCGAGATCGAGCCGGGCTCGGTCGTCGTCGACGAGGGCAAGAAGGCCGACGGCCTCTACGTCTTCCTCGCCGGCCGCGCCGACGCGCGCAAGGGCAGGGAGCTCGTGCGTTACCTCGGCGCCGGCGACGTCGCGGGCGAGGCGTCGATCCTGCACGGCTCGCCGTCGCCGATTCGCGTCGCCGCGATCACGAAGTGCCTCGCGCTCCAGCTCGCGACCGCCGACTTCCGCGAGATCATCATGACCCACCCGCACGTGCTCGAGTACGTCGGCACGCTCGCCGAGCGCGATCTCGACGACGGCCCCGCGTTCCAGCTCGACCTTATTTGACCTCGATCGATTTGGGCTTCGACGAGGCGGGCGCGTTCGTGTCCGGCGCGGTCACGCTCGACAGCGGATTCCAGCCGAACGAGGTCGCGATCAGCGCGGCGCCGAGCAGCAGGTACACGACGCCGAGCAGCGCTTGCGTCGAGCGCTTCATGACGAACATGCCCTTCTTGCCCTCGGCGCGCCGCTGATCGGTCCGCGGGTCGCGCGCGATCCACAGGCGATAGAGGCCGAACACGATCACCCACGCGGCGACCAAGAGCGACAACCACTGCGGCACGCGCATGATCGCGTTCGTACCAGTGGCCGGACCGGCCCGCTACCCGACGCGGGATCATCTCTTGACACCCGCGCTCGTGCGGGTAAACGTGGCCGCCCTCTCGGCCCATGGGTCATCCCTCACCCAAATACAAGAATTCCGCGGCGTTCTACGACGTGGACGGGACCCTCATCCGGATCAACATCGTGCACGCGTTCGCGTTCTACGCGAGCCGCCAGCCATCGATGTTGGAGAGCGCGAAGCGCACCGTGAAGACCGCGGCGGCGGTCCCGATCTTCTGGGCCGCCGACAAGCTCTCGCGCAAATGGTTCAACGAGATCTTCTATCGCTCGTACGAAGGCGCGAGCGAAGACCGGCTGGTCGTCCTCGCCGAAGAGCTGTTCGAAGACGTGATCAAGCCGAACATCTATCCGCGCGCGAAGGATCTGATCGCGGAGTCGCGGCGCGCCGGCTGCCGGCAGGTCCTCATCAGCGGCGCGCTCGACTTCACGATGAAGCCGCTCGCGAAGTGGCTGGGCGTCGATGATCTGATCGCGAACCGCCTCGAGTTCGAGGACGGCTACGCGACCGGCAAGCTCAAGAAGCCGTTCGTCGCCGGCGCGACCAAGTCGATGATCATGCGCGACTACGCGCGCGATCACGGCGTCGATCTCGCCGAGAGCTGGGCGTACAGCGACAGCTTCTCCGACTACCCGATGCTCGCCGTCGTCGGTCATCCGACCGCGGTGCATCCCGACTTCCGCCTCCGCTCGGTCGCGCGCAGCTACGACTGGCCGGTGCTCGATCTTTCGTAACGGAGTCCTTCATGCGTGCCATCCGCCCCAAGACCCGCGCCAGCTCTCGCGAGCACGTGGTCACGATCGACACTGACTCCGCGCCGCGCATCCTGTTCTACGGCGAGAACTTCCTGCTCGAGGATCTCCCGGTCGGCACGCGCGTCATCTATCCGAAGAAGCCGCTGACCGGCGTCGCCAACGCGCGCGCGACGATCCGCTACGCGCTGAATCATCCGGAGGAGATGGAGCCGCTGCACGCGCTCCTCGAGCCCGGCATGAAGGTCACGATCGCCGTCGACGACATCTCGCTGCCGCTGCCGATCATGCGCACCCCCGACGTGCGCCAGATGATGCTCGAGATCGTCTGCGAGATGCTCGCCGATCACGGCGTCGACGACGTCCACATCATCATCGCGACGTCGCTCCACCGCCGCATGCATGACTTCGAGATCAAGCGCGCGGTGGGCTCGAAGATCTGGAACGAGTACTGGCCGGATCGCCTCTACAACCACGACGCGTGCGATCCGGACGGCATGGTCGTCCTCGGCAAGACGCGCCACGGCGAGTTGGTCGAGACCAACCGCCGCGCGGCCGAGTCGGATCTCGTCATCTACTGCAACATCAACCTCGTCCCGATGGACGGCGGCCACAAGTCGGTCGGCGTCGGGCTGTGCGGCTACGAGTCGCTGAAGGCGCACCACACGCCGAAGGCGATCGTCGAGTCGAACAGCTTCATGGACCCGTCTTCGTCGTACTTGGCGTCCTCGGTCGAGCGCATCGGCCGCGAGGTCGAGAAGACCATGAAGGTCTTCCACATCGAGACGGTGCTCAACAACCGCACGTTCGACGGCCCGCTCGACTTCCTGATGAAGTCCGAGGACGACTTCACCGAGACCGATCGCCTGAAGTTCCAGGGCATGAAGTGGGCGCTCGACAAGCTGCCGTTCGCGGCGCGCCGCGAGATCTTCATGCGGACGCCGGCGGCGTACGAGATGATCGCCTGCTACGCGGGCGCGTGCGAGCCGACCCACGCGAAGACGCTCGCCAAGTGCTACGAGCAGTACGCGATCGAGGTCGAGGGCCAGGCCGACATCGTCATCACCGGCATCCCGTACATCTCGCCGTACAACGTCAACTCGAAGGCGCTCAACCCGCTGCTCGTGCAGGTCCTCGCGCTCGGATACTTCTATCACATGTACCGACGGAAGCCGCTGCTCAAGGACGGCGGCGTCCTGATCCTGACGCACCCGTGCAGCGATCGCTTCGATCCGGTGCACCACCCGAGCTACATCGAGTTCTTCAATCGCCTCTTGCCCGAGACCAAGGACGCCTACACGCTCGAGAAGAAGTACCAGGACGAGTTCGCGTACAACCCGAGCTACGTCGAGATGTACCGGCGCGGCAACGCCTATCACGGCGCGCACCCGTTCTACATGTACTACTGGGGTCAGCGCGGCCGGGAGAAGTGCTCGCGCGTGATCGTCGTCGGCAGCGACAACACGACGGTGCCCGAGCTGCTCGGCTGGGAGACCGCGGGCTCGCTCGCGGAGGCGGTGTCGATGGCGCGCGGCACGATGGGACGCAGCGCGCAGATCACGATGCTGCACCACCCGCCGATCCTCATGACCGACGTGCTCTGATGGACAGGCTCGATGTAGCGAAGACCCTCGAGGGCAAGAACATCTTGCTCATCGGCACGACCGGCTTCGTCGGCAAGGTCGCGCTGTCGATGCTGCTGCACCGGTACCCCGGCGTGCGGCGCGTCTACTGCCTCGTGCGCCCCGGCGCCGGCAACACCGCCGACGAGCGCTTCTACAAGAAGGTCGCGAGCGCGGAGCCGTTCAACCCGCTGCGCGAGCAGTACGGCGCGGGCTTCGAAGCCTTCATGCGCTCGAAGATCGTCGCGATCCCCGGCGACATCGGGCGCCCGTTCTGCAACTTCACCGACGAGCAGTTCGCCGAGTTCGAGAAGGACGGCGGCATCGACGTCATCATCAACAGCGCCGGCCTGGTCTCGTTCATGCCGTCGCTCGAGAGCGCGCTCCGCATCAACACGATGGGCGCGAAGAACGTGCTCGACACCGCGCGCAAGGCGAACGCGAAGCTCGTCCACGTCTCGACCTGCTACGTCGCGGGGCGACGCGACGGCGAGGTCTGGGAGGACGAGCCGATCGTCGGCTACTTCCCGCGCCGCGACGAGCTCAAGGACAAGGACTTCTCGGCCGAGGCGGAGATCGCCGACTGCCAGAAGATCATCGACCGCGTGCGGGACGAGTCGAACGACCGCGCGCACATCTCGATGTTCCGCGAGAAGGCCGCGAAGTCGCTCGAGCAGCAGCGCCGCGATCCCGACGACGAAGACGATCTCAAGCTCGCGGTCGCGCGCGAGCGCAAGATCTGGATGACGGTCGAGCTGACCAAGCTCGGCATGGAGCGCGCCACCCACTGGGGCTGGACCAACACGTACACGTACACGAAGTCGCTCGGCGAGCAGATCATCCTCGCCGACAAGACGGTGGTGTCGACGGTGGTGCGCCCCGCCGTCGTCGAGAGCGCGGTCCGCTATCCGTTCCCCGGCTGGAACGAGGGCTTCAACACGACCGCGCCGCTCGTCTATCTCGTCTTGAAGGGCCACACGTCGATCCCGGCGGGCGAGGACACCGCGCTCGATCTGATCCCGGTCGACTACGTCGCCGCGGGCATGCTGCTCGCGACCGCCGCGATCTTGTCGAACACGCACGAGCCGGTCTATCAGCTCGGCTCGTCGGACAACAACCGCGTGACCGCGCGCCGCTTGACCGAGCTGACCGGCCTCGCGGTGCGGCGCATGTATCGCCACAAGGTCGACGCCGGCGAGGACACGCTGCGCTCGCGCTTCAAGATGCGGCGCGAAGGCCGCCGCGTCAGCTACGAAGAGTTCAACCGCTGGAGCGCGCCGCGCATCAAGCGGCTCGCCGACGGGCTGTCGAAGACGATCGACGAGAAGCTGCCGACCTGGGGCGCGCCGCGCCTCGCCGCGTGGGCCGATCGCGCGAAGGACGAGCTCACCAAGATCTCGCACTTCACCGGGCAGGTGATCGATCTCGTCGAGATGTTCAAGCCGTTCAACTACGACTTCGACATCGCGTTCCGCTGCGACAACATCCGCGCGCTGTGGCGCCGTGTCACCGACGAAGATCAAGACCGCCTGCTGTGGTCGCCCGACAACATCGACTGGCGCTACTACTGGATGGAGACGCACTTCCCGGGCCTGCAGAAGTGGGTCTTCCCGACGCTCGACGAGGAGTTCGGCGCCAAGCCGCGCTCGGTCTACACGTACAAGGAGCTGATCGAGCTCTTCGACGCGACCACCAAGCTGCACAAGAACCGCATCGCGTTCCGGTACCTGCCGAAGGGCGAGACGGAGGCGCTGACCTGGACGTACGGCAGAGTCGCCGACACCGTGCTGCAAGGCGCGGGCGTCCTGCGCCAGCACGGCGTGGCCCCCGGCGATCGCGTCATGATCATGAGCGAGAACCGGCCGGAGTGGGGCATGACCTACTTCGCGATCCTGCGCGCGAGCGCGACCGCGGTGCCGCTCGACTCGCAGCTGTCGCCGGCCGAGGTCGTGAACCTCGCGAAGGTCTCGCACCCGCGCGTGATCGTGATGTCTCGCAAGGTGAGCGATCGTCTCTGCGATGATCTGTCGATCGAGCGCGGCACGTTCGCGGCGCACGTCGCGGCGGCGGGCGTGTCGACGACGATCATGGACTTCGACGACGTCCTGACCGAGCCGGACGTCTCGGCGGGCGCGGTGCCGGCGCAGGTGAAGGGCGACTCGGTCGCGTCGCTCATCTTCACGTCGGGCACGACGGGGCAGCCCAAGGGCGTGATGCTCACGCACAAGAACTTCACGTCGATGGTGTCGAAGCTGTCGTCGACGTTCGATCTGTACAAGCACGACGGGCTCCTGTCGGTGCTGCCGCTGCATCACACGTTCGAGTTCTCGGCCGGCTTCTTGATGCCGCTGATGCACGGCGCGTCGATCATGTACCTGGAGGAGATCGAGGCCGACGCGCTCGGCGACGCGCTCGACACCGGCCACGTCACCGGCATGGTCGGCGTGCCCGCGCTCTGGCAGCTCTTCGAGCGGAAGATCTGGAAGACCTTCAACGAGCGCGGTCCGCTCGTCGAGAAGGCGTTCGACTCGATCGTCGACGTCAATCGCTCGCTGCGCGACAAGCTGCCGTGGGATCTCGGGCTCGGGAAGGTCGCGTTCTTCCCGGTGCACAAGAAGCTCGGCGGCCGCCTGCGCTTGTTGATCAGCGGCGGCAGCGCGCTTCCGCCGGAGACGATGAAGGCGTTCCGCGGCCTCGGCTTCAACTTGCTCGAGGGCTACGGCATGACCGAAGCCGCGCCGGTGCTCACGGTGACGCGGCCGGGCGACAAGGTCGTCCCCGGATCGGTCGGCCGCGCGCTGCCCGGCATCGACGTGAAGATCGACGCGCCCGATGCGAACGGCATCGGCGAGGTGATCGCGAAGGGGCCCAACGTGATGGCGGGCTACTTCGAGAACAAGGAAGCCACCGGCGCGACGATCGTCGACGGCTGGTTGCACACCGGCGACCTCGGACGCATCGACGCCGACGGCAACCTCTTCATCGTCGGCCGCAAGAAGGAGATGATCCTCGGACCGTCGGGCGAGAACGTCTATCCCGACGAGCTCGAGGAGACCTACGGCGACTCGATGTACGTGAAGGAGATCTCGGTCGTCGGCTTGCCCTCGGGCGAGCACGAGACGGTCGCGGCGCTGGTCGTCCCCGATTACGAGGCGAAGCTCGACGGCGAGACGGTCGCGCGCGACAAGGTGCGCGACGAGGTCCGCGAGCACATCAAGCGGATCTCGAAGACGCTGCCGCTCTACAAGCGCGTCAAGGTCTTCCACCTGTGGGACTTCGATCTCCCGAAGACGTCGACGCGCAAGGTGAAGCGCCGCGAGGTCGTGAAGGAGCTCGAGCGGCTCGAGCGCGCGGCGAAGGGCGGCGCGGCGATCGCGAAAGAAGCGACGTCGTCCGGAAGCGGCGATTGGTTGAAGGACGTCGTCGCGAGCGTGTCGCAGAAGAAGCGCGCGCAGGTCACGAGCGAGGCGCGCCTCGAGGACCTCGGCTTCGATTCGCTGATGATGACCGAGCTCGCGGTCGCGCTCGAAGCGGGCGGCGTCACGCTGCCCGATCCGAGCGAGCTGACCGGCATCGAGACCGTCGCGGATCTCGAGAAGCTGGTCGCGCGGCTCGGGCGCACCGCCGCCAAGAAGGAGCGCGTGAAGCAGGTCGAGGGTCGCGTGAACGGCTCGGCGCCGGAAGATCGCGGCCGCTGGGGCGGGCATCACGCGAAGGAAGACGAGAAGGACGACGACATCGACGTCCCCGCGCCGGTCGTGAAGATCGGACGCCGCGTGCTCCGTCGCGCGCAGCGCGCCGTCTACGAGAACCTGCTCGACACCAAGATCCACGGATCGAAGTACGTGCCGCCGTTCGGCGGGTACATCGTCGCGGCGAACCACGCGAGCCACCTCGACATGGGGCTCTGCAAGTACGCGCTCGGCGATTTCGGCGACGCGCTGGTCGCGCTTGCCGCGAAGGACTACTTCTTCGAGGATCCGGTGCGCCGGATGTACTTCGAGAACTTCACGAACCTCGTCCCGATGGAGCGCTACGGATCGTTGCGCGAGTCGCTGCGCCTCGCCGGCGACGTGATCCGCCAGGGCTACATTCTCTTGATCTTCCCCGAGGGCACGCGCAGCGAGACCGGCGTGATGGCGGACTTCAAGCCGTCGCTCGGCTACCTCGCGCTGCAGAACAAGTGCGGCATCCTGCCGATGTACCTGGCGGGCACGCACGACGCGCTGCCGAAGGGATCGTTCGTGCCGAAGGAGCGCGAGGTCGGCGCGCACATCGGACCGTTCATGACGTACGAGCAGATCGCGAAGCTTGCCGGCGAGCGATCGCGCAGCGAGTCGTACCGCGCGATCGCGCAGAAGGTCGAAGGCGTCGTGCGGAAGCTCGCGCCGAAGCAGTACGCGTGGACGCTCGGCGAGACCGGCACGACGCCGCTCGCGACCCTCAAGAGCGACGAGGAGGAGCGCGCGTGAGCACGGTGTTGGTGACCGGCGCGACCGGATTCCTCGGCGAGCATCTCTGCCGCGAGCTGATCGAGCGCGGGCACACCGTGCGCGGCCTGGCGCGGACGAGCTCGCACGTCTTGGAGGATCTCGGCGTCGAATTGATCCGCGGCGACGTTGTCGCGGGCGACGAGCTCGCGCGCGCGGTCAATGGCTGCGCGGCGGTGTTCCATCTCGCCGGCGTCGTCTCGCGCGATCCCGACGACGGACAGCGCATGATGCGCCTGCACGTCGACGGTACGCGCCGCGTGCTCGAGGCCATGAAGACCGCGGGCGTGAAGCGCCTGATCCTGTCGTCGACGTCCGGCACCGTCGCGGTCTCGAAGGATCCGCAGGTCTTCGACGAGAGCTTCGACTACGCGACCGATGTCGTCGCGGGCTGGCCGTATTACGCGTCGAAGATCTATCAAGAGAAGCTCGCGTTCCGGCTCGGCAAGGAATACGGGATCGACGTGATCGCGGTGAACCCGAGCTTGTTGCTCGGGCCCGGCGATCGCCGCTTGTCGTCGACCGGCGACGTGCGCCGCTTCCTGCGCGGACAGATCCCGGTCGTGCCGAAAGGCGGCGTGAACTTCGTCGACGCGCGCGACGCGGCGATCGCGACCGCGAACGCGATGGAGCGCGGGACACCGGGCGAGCGCTACCTCTTGGGTGGCCCGAACTGGACCGTCGCCGAATTCTTCGGACGCCTCGAGCGCGTCGCGAAGGTGCGAGGTCCGCGCCTACGCTTGCCCGCGAAGCTCAATCGCTGGGGCGCGTCGGTGATCGAGGAGATCTATCGCCGTCGCGGCGACGAGCCGCCCGTGGATCGGATCTCCGTCGAGATGAGCCAGCACTACTGGTGGTTCGACTCGGCGAAGGCGGAGCGCGAGCTCGGCTTCGAGGCGCGCGATCCGCAGCTCACCCTGACTGACACGGTGTCGTACCTGCGACAGGGCGTCGGCGGCGACCTGTGACACTCCGCGGGTGAAAACCCGCGAGGCCGCGTTGCCGTCGATTGCCACGGGGGATATGGGTGGCGGCATCCACCTTGCTTTGGTTACCATCATGGATATGGTCACGCCGGGGCAGGTCCTCGCAGGGAAGTTCCAGGTCGAGCGCGTCCTCGGGCAGGGCGGCATGGGCGTGGTCGTCAGCGCGTACCACCTCGTGCTCGGCCAGCGCGTCGCGCTGAAGTTCTTGCTCCCCGAGGCGATGCAGCACCCGGAGGCGGTCGAGCGCTTCTTGCGCGAGGCGCGCGCCGCGGTGCGCTTGAAGAGCGAGCACGTCGGCCGCGTGATCGACGTCGGCACGCTCGACAACGGCGCGCCGTACATCGTGATGGAGTTCCTCGAGGGCGGGGACCTGTCGCAGTTCGTGCAGCGCAACGGATCGCTGCCGGTCGCGGCGGCGGTCGACTTCTTGCTGCAGGCGTGCGAGGCGATCGCCGAGGCGCACGCGCTCGGCATCGTGCACCGCGATCTGAAGCCCGCGAACCTGTTCATCACGCGCAACCCCGACGGGTCGCCGCTGGTGAAGGTCCTGGACTTCGGCATCTCGAAGGCGGCGACGACCGATCAAGACTTCAGCCTGACCCGCACGAGCGCGGTGATGGGATCGCCGGGCTACATGTCGCCGGAGCAGCTGCGCTCGACGCGCGATGTCGACGCGCGCAGCGACATCTGGGCGCTCGGCGTCATCTTGTACGAGCTGACGAGCGGACGGCAGCCGTTCGTCGCGGACTCGATCACGGAGCTCGCGCTCAAGGTCGCGATGGATCCGCTGCCGCCCTTGTACGCGCCGCAGCTGCCGCCGGGCTTCAGCGAGGTCGTGTCGCGGTGTCTGGAGAAGGACGCGGGGCGCAGGTATCAGAACGTCGCAGAGCTCGCGGTCGCGTTGGCGCCGTTCGGGCCGAACGGCAGCTACGAGGCGGCGGAGCGGATCGCGCGCGTGCTGCGCGTGCAGGTGACGGGCGGATTCCAGCGTCCGGGTAGCGTGGGCATGGGGATGGGCGGCGGGAACGTCGGGACGGGGCCGCAGCAGGCGCCGACGACGTTGTCGGGGAGCGCGGCGCAGACGTACGGCGGCGGCGCGACGGGCGTCGGCGGGCCGAAGAAGAAGACCGGGTTGATCGTGGGGATCGCGGTGGGCGTGGCGGTGGCGGCGGGTGTCGCGATCGCGGTCGTCGCCGGTGGCGGAAGCAAGGGCGGGGGTGGCGGTGGTGGGAGTGCGAGCGGGCAGGCTGCGGCGCAGCCGGCGGCGCCGACCACGACCACGACAACGACCACGTCGCCGTCGCCGTCAACGTCGCCGACCACGACCACGACCACGCCGACGACCACGACGCAGAGCCCGCCCGTGCAAACGCCGCCGGTGGCGAGCGGTAGCGGCAGCGCGAGTGATGTCGCGAGCGGCAACGCGAGCGGCAGCGGCAGCGCGAGCGGTAGCGAGGTCGGATCGGGGAGCGCCAGCGGCAGCGCGGTGGCGACCGTGAAGACGACCGGGCACACGCACAAGACGCAGACGAAGACGCAGACCAAGACCACGACGACCAAGACCACGACCACCACGACGACCCCGAAGGGGTCCGACGACGACTTCAGCAACAGCCGCTACTGATGAAGCGCGCGATCGTCATCGCGCTGTTGTTGATCGGTGGAACCGCCCGCGCGCAGAGCGCGAAGGCCGCGGCGCAAGCCGCGTTCGAGAAGGCGAAGCAGCTCATGGGCGCCGGCTCGATCGAAGAGGCGTGCGCGGCGTTCGACGAGAGCGAGCGGCTCGATCCGCAGCTCGGCACCCAATACAACCTCGCGCTCTGCTACGAGAAGCAGGGCAAGCTCACCTCGGCGTGGATCAACTTCTCCGAGGTCGCGGCCAAAGACACGAAGGGCGGGCGCCGCGATGACAGCGCGAAGCGCGCCAAGGCGCTCGAGCCGCGGCTGTCGCGCGTCGTGATCACGATCGTCGCAGTGGTCCCCGGCGAGCGGGTGCACCTCGGGACGCTCGACGTCCACGCGCTCGCGGGCAGCGCGCAGCCGATCGACGAAGGCAGCTACGACGTCGTCGCCGGCGCGATCGGATACGTCGAGTGGCGCGGCCACGTCGACGTGAAGGGCGAGGGCACCACCGTCGCGGTCGAGGTGCCGGCGCTCGAGAAGGTCGACGTGATCGAAGCGCCTCCTCCGCCGCCGCCGGCGAGCGGGCACGGCCGGCGGGTCGGCGGCGTCGCGCTCGCGGGCGCCGGCGTGGTCGCGATCGGCGTGGGCCTCTACTTCGGCAAGCAGGTGATGGATCTGCAGAGCGACGCGGAGACCGCGTGCATGGGCCCGGTCGATCCGTGCGCCGGTGACGTCGATCAGGCGCGCACGCTCACCGACGACGCCAAGGACAAGGCGCTGATCGCGGATCTCGCGGTCGGCGGCGGCGCTGCGCTCGTGATCGCGGGCGTGATCCTCTACGCGACCGCGCCGCACGAGACGCAGGTCGCGCCGGTGATCGGTCCCGACCGCGTCGGGCTGTCCTTCGCGACGCACTGGTGATCGCGGTACAACCGACCGATGGCGATCAACCTCTCGGTCAACCTGAACAAGGTCGCCCTGCTCAGGAACTCGCGCGGCCACGACAACCCGTCGCCGAAGGTCGCGGCGCGCGCGTGCCTCGACAACGGCGCGTACGGCGTGACCTTGCACTGGCGTCACGACAACCGCCACACGCGCATGGGCGACGTGCGCGATCTGCGCGCGATCTGTCGCGAGCGCGGCGCCGAGATGAACCTCGAGGGCGACGATCGCGAGGAGCTGATCGCGCTCGCGATCGAGCTCGACGTCACGCAGTTCACGCTGGTGCCGGTCAAGCCCGGCGAGATCACGAGCGACCACGGCTGGGATCTCCCGCGCCAGCACGATCAGATCGCGCCGATCCTCGCGCGCCTGAACGATCGCGGCATCCGCACGGCGATCTTCATGGACCCGGTGCCCGAGGCGATGGCGCACGCGGCGCGCGCCGGCGCGCAGCGCGTCGAGATCTACACCGAGCCGTACGCCGCGGCGTGGAACACGCCCGATCGCGAGCGCGAATTCGAGCGGCTGCGCGACACCGCGCGCGCGTGCGTCGCCGCCGGCATGAAGGTCAACGCCGGCCACGATCTCGATCTGCGCAACACGCCGCGCATCGCGCGCGACATCCCCGAGATCATCGAGGTGTCGATCGGACACGCGCTGATCGCCGACGCGCTCTATCTCGGATTCGCGGAGACCGTGCGCCGCTACGCGCGCGCGTGTCGCGGTGAAGAATGCGACGCGCCTACTACGCGCTGATCGCCGCGTCGTGCGGCGCGGCGGCGCATCCGCGCGCGACGTGCCCGAGCGGGGACGTCGCGATCCGCGTGCAGCGCGACGCCGACGCGCTCGCGGGCTGCCGCGCGGTCGGATCGATCTCGATCAAGACCGCGGCGGCGATCGATCTGCGCCCGCTCGGATCGATCGAGCAGATCGATCACGACCTCGTGATCGGACCGACGATCGCGGTGAGCGCGATCGACGGCTTCGGCGCGTTGCGCGCGGTCGGCGGCGCGATCCGGGTGAGCGCCAACGCGGAGGTCACCGGCGCGTACTTCCCGGCGCTCGAGCGCGCCGGGTCACTCGCGGTCGACGGCAACCTCTCGCTCGCGGACTTCGTCGCGCCCAAGCTCGCGCGCGTCGACGGCGACGTCGCGATCGCGCACAACGGCGCGCTGCAGCTGCTCGATCTCGGCGCGCTCGTCGTCGCCGGGAAGATCCAGCTCGACGACAACCGGCAGCTCGGCGACATCCATGTGCCGGCCCTGCATCCGTGAGCTGGCGCACGATTGGCCTGACCAAATTTGTCGTGGATTCTCGGAGCCGCGTGATACGTTCCGCCGCGATGATGCGTCGCGTGCTCGTGGGAGGAGCACTCGTCTTGGCCGCCTGCGCGCACTCGGGCGGCTCCAAGGCGTGTGACCCGGCGACCGAAGTCTGTGAGTGCGGCACCGGCAAGCCCGACTGCCCGACGGGGTCGACCTGCGATCCGACGCAGATGGTGTGCGTCGAGAGCCCGGACGCGAACCTCAACACGACACCCGACGCGGATCTCTCGCCCGACGCGAAGCCCAAGCACGGCTTCGGCGAGCCGTGCTCCGATCGCCAGGACTGCACGTCGGACATCTGCATCCTCACGTCGACCACCGGCGTGTGCAGCATGCTGTGCGGCACGTGCCCCGACGGCTGGGGCTGCTTCGCCGTGCTGGGCGCGGTCGATCCCAACGAAGTCTCGAACGTCTGCGTGCCGCTGACGACGCAGCTCTGCACGTCGTGCGCGCAGGACACCGAGTGCACGCAGATCGGCATGGACAAGTGCCTCACCGAGACGACCGGCCGCGCGTACTGCGGCCGCGACTGCTCGACGATCTCGTGCCCGACCGGCTACGACTGCAACAAGGTCACGATCAGCGGCACCGACTTCCACGAGTGCGTGCCGCACTCCGGCGCGTGCGACTGCAACACCGCGCAGCAGGCGGGCGCGACCGACCCGTGCGTGATCACGACCGCGCTCGGCACGACCTGCAGCGGCACCTCGACGTGCGGCGGCACCGGCGGCTGGGGCAGCTGCGCGCCGCCGTCGCCGACCGATGATCCCGACGGCACGTACACCGACGACAACTGCGACGGCATCGACGGCGATCTCACCAAGGGCATCTTCGTCGCGGTCGCGGGCACCGATTCGTCGACGTGCGGGCTCGTGTACTCGTCGCCGTGCGCGACGATCTCGTACGGCATCGTGCGCGCGGTGACCGCGGGCAAGCAGAACGTCTACGTGCAGGCGGGCACGTACAACGAGGTCGTCGTCCTGCTCTCGGGCGTGAACATCTGGGGCGGCTACGACTTCAACTGGCAGCGCGGGCCGTACTCGACGCCGGGCCACACGGTGACGATCGCCGGCAAGCTCGACAACACGACCGGCGGCGACAACGAGTACATCGCGATCCGCGCGCACAACCTGATCGTGCCGGTGACGATCGCGGATCTGATCATCCAGGGCCCGCAGGCGCAGGGCACCGGCGGGAGCTCGGGCCTCGACGGGCGCTCGAGCTACGCGGTCCACGCGACCGGCGCGCAGCTCACGCTCACGCGCGTGCAGATCAAGGCGGGCAACGGCGCGCCCGGCGCGACCGGCGGCGGCGGCAGCGACGCGGTCGTCGTCGACGCGCAGTCGTACATGACCGGCGGCAAGGGCGGCGACGGCGCGCGCTACTCGACGACCTGCGACGACTCGAGCCGCGGCGGCGGCGGCGCGCGCGGCACCAACTCGTGCACGCAGTCGCCGTCGTCGCGCGCGATGAACGGCGGCGGCGGCGGGCGCGGCGGCACGATGGACTCCGACTGCAGCTGCTGCTCGTTCGACTTCGACGCGCGCGGCGGCGACGGCGGCGCGTACGCGGACTACGTCTTCGGATCGTTCGGCACACCGGGTGGCGGCGGATCGGGCGGCGGCACGTGCGGCGGATCGGGCAGCGGCAACCCGGGCGTGTACGTCAACGGCTCGGCGGGCACGACCAACAGCGGCGGCTACGTCGTCGGCAACGGCTACTGGTACGCGCGGGCGGGCAACACCGGCGGCACCGGCGAGAACGGCTCGGGCGGCGGCGGCGGCGGCGGCGCGGGCGGCTGCGACAACGGCACCGACTCGTACGGCGGCGGCGGCGGCGGCGGCGGCGCGGGCGGATGCGCGGCGCGCGGCGGCGGCGCGGGCGGTGGTGGTGGCGGCGGCAGCTTCGCGGTCTTCGCCGCGGGCAACTCGACGATCACGATGTCGAGCTGCGACATCCAGCGCGGCAACGCGGCGCAAGGCGGCACCGGCGGCACCGGCGGTCGCGGTCAGTCGGGCGGCGGCCAGGGCCCGGCCGGCGCGCAGCAATCGAACGGCAGCTCGCCCGGCCTCGGCGGCGCGGGCGCGCACGGCGGTCACGGCGGCGGCGGCGGCGGCGGGCAGGGCGGTCGATCGATCGGCGTCGGCTGGACGCCGGGCTCGACGATCAACCAGAGCTGCACGTTCAACGGCGGCGTCGGCGGCGCCGGCGGCTCGGGCGGCGCGTCGGCGCCTTCGGCTCCGCAGTCGGAGCGCGACGGCAACAATGGCGGCACCGGCCCCAACGGCACGCTCGAGGACACGCGGCAGTGCAACAACACGAGCGACTGCTGATCGCGGCGACACCGATGCCGGCGAGTCGCCGCAGGATCGTGCGTCTCGCTTGACCCGCCGCGCACCACGTTGGACTGTACCGCGGTGCGATCAGACGCGGTGCTCCGCTCGCAGGTGGTGGACCTCCGGCGCTACGGGCTCGAGCTCGATCGCGTTCGGTTGCTGATGCTGCGAGCCTTGGGCGTGAAGGACGTCGCCTTCGCCGACGAGCTCGAAGCGCTCGACCGCGCGATCGTCGCGCTGCCGAGCGGTCGTGTGAACGAGCTGGCGCGACGTCTGGCCCTTGGGCTGGACGAGGTCTCGCTGCTCTGGACCGTCATCGCATCCAGCCATGATCCGCGTTGTGCACCGCATGCCGCCGCGCTCGGAGGCGCGGACCATCGAGCCGGCGCGAGCGTCGCCTTGCACGTGCAGTTGTACGGGCTCGATCCGGCTCGCGCACGTCAGCTCGCGTTGCGGATGCACGAGGGTCACCCGCTGCTACACAACGGCCTCTTGCTCGGCGACGAGCGGACGTCGCCTGCGAGTCGCGTGCTCCGCGCGAGCGATCGCCTCGCGGACTTCGCTGCGGGAGGCGACGCCCTCGACGCCGCCATCACGGAATACGCAGGGATGTCGTCGCCGCCGGGCGCTGCGGTCCTCGAGCCGGCCCACACTCGTCTGGTCGATGTGCTGGTCCAGACGATGACGGGCACGCGCGCGACCGTGATGTTGGAGGGCTCGCACGGCGTCGGGCGTCGGACTCTCGCGGCGATCGCCGCCGACGAGGCGCGGCGCCCGCTGCTCGACGTCGATCTCAACCGGGTCGGGCGGACGGGCGCGGCGCTCGAAGGAGTGCTCCTCGCGCTCCGCCGCGAGGTCGCGCTCCGTCCCGAGATCATCCTGCTCTTCGCGAACGTCGACCGACTCGTCGAGGTCGACGCGCTCGACGGCGGGCGCGCTCGAATCCTGTCCCGCGAGATCGACAAGCTCGACGTTCCCGTGATCCTGACCGCGACGACGGGGTGCGAGCTGCCGCTCTCGCAGACCCCGCTCCGCCTTCGCGTGCCCAGCCCGAGCGCCGAGACGAGGCTCGCGTTGTGGCGGCGCTCGGCACCCGAGATCGAGGACCAGGCCATCGAGGAGATCGCGCGTCGATACCAGATCGGACCGGGGACGATCGCGAGCTCGGCGAAGGCCGCGGAGGTCCTCTCGCGAGCGCGCGGCGGAGCGAACGTCTCCGTGCGCGATCTCGTCGACGGTGTGCGAGCGTCGATCGCCGAGCGGATGGGAGGCCTCGCGTACCGCGTCGAGACCGGCGAGCGCTGGGACGACCTCGTCCTGACGCAGGACACCCTGGATCAGATCAACACGCTGATCGCGCGTGTTCGACACGCGACCGAGGTGCTCGATCGATGGGGCATGCGCGCCCGCTTGCCGCGGGGGACCGGCGTCGCGGCGTTGTTCTCCGGTCCGCCGGGAACGGGCAAGACGATGGTCGCGGGCCTCATCGCGCGCGAGCTCGATCTCGAGCTGTATCAGGTCGACCTCTCGCGCGTCGTCTCGAAGTGGGTCGGCGAGACCGAGAAGCAACTCGCGAGCATCTTCGACGCGGCAGAGGCGGGCCACGCGCTCCTGCTCTTCGACGAGGCCGACGCGCTCTTCGCAAAGCGGACCGAGGTCAAAGCCGCGGTCGATCGGTACGCGAACCTCGAGGTGAACTACCTGTTGCAACGGGTGGAAGCGTTCGGTGGTGTTACGATCCTCACGACGAACATGGATACGTCGATCGATCCAGCGCTCAAGCGACGCCTGGCGGCGCACGTGGTGTTCTGGCCACCCGACGAGGACGAGCGCGCCAAGCTGTGGACGAAGATGATTCCGCCGACCGCGCCGCGCGAGGGCGAGCTCGACTTCGATGAGCTCGCGGCCGCGTTTCCCGACATGGCGGGCGCGAACATCCGCAACGCGGCGGTCGCGGCCGCGTTCCTCGCGGCTGCCGAGGGCAAGCCGATCACCGGCGCCCACCTTCAGCGCGCTGCGCGCCTCGAATATCGATCGATGGGCCGCGTGCTGGGAAAGCGTGACGGCTCGTGAGGTGGCTGTTCGCCCTCGCCGCGTGCGGTGCGTGCTCGTCCGGCACGATGAGCGCCGGTGCATGGGACGAAGTCGAATCGAGTCCGGTCGCGTGCATCGCCCACGTCGAGCACGAGGATCGTCTCGGTCCTACGCAGTGCGCGGACGCGCTGATCGCCTACTTGAGCGCACACCCTGAGGAGCGCATCGCGTCGGTCGTACCGATCAACACGAATGCCGTGGGCGGCGCCGTCGAGACGTCGTCTCTCATCGTGATGCACACCCACGGAAACGGTCCGTGGCTTCGCGCCCGCGACCTCACGCTGGGCACGCTCGTCTGCGACGAGCGGGCGAGCGCGACGTCGCCCTTGCGGCGATGTCCGGACGCGCTGCTCGACGAGTACACCAAGAACCGGCGCGCCTACGTCGTCTGGTTCCCCATCACGGGCACCGTGCAGACGATCGCGTTCCTCTATCACGCCAGCGAGTGATCACTCGCCGCCCGGCGTAGTGCCCTGGAGCTGCTCCTTCGTCTTCAGCAACATGGTCAGGCGATCCTGCCAGTCCTCACCGGTGAAGCCGAAGTAGAGATTGCACCACTCGAGCATGCCGATCGCGGTCGGAAGGTCGATCGCCTCCCAGTTCTGGTGATAGAGCGCGATCCCGTAGCCCAAGCCCGACTTCTCGTCCCACTCGGGGCGAGCGAACGCGGTCTTGGAGGAGATGTTCCGCAGCGCCGCCACCACGTTCTCGACGATCGGGATCGCGGCTACGAGGCCGGCAACCTTCTTCTTGCTCGCGTCGTTTCCGGTCGCGGCGTGTCCGGACGCGTCGCCGGCGGTGTTGTACGCCAGCCGCCTGGCCGTAAGGGCCGAGAGCAGGCTATCGCGCTTGCCTGCGAGATCGTGGACGGCGCCGCGCGACGAGGCCTTCGCAGCTTCGAGGTTTGCCTGCAGCTGCTTTCCCTTGGCCGTCTTCATCTTCTCCTGCGCCGCTGCGAGCTTACCCTCTGCCGCCTTCATCCCGGCGATCGGGATGATGTCGAGGATGAGCGAGCTGATCGTTCCGACCGCTTCCAGCTTATCGATGCCTTCCTCGGCTAGCTTTGCCAGCTTACCCGGGCCCGACGTCGCGAACTCGATGAAGCCCTTCACGAACTCGACGGTCTTCTTGAGCTCCTCGATCTCCGCCTTCGCGTCCTCCGCTTCCTTCTCGGCGTTCGCGTATTCGATCGCCTGGATGGCCGATTCGAGCGTCTGCTTCGTCGCCGTCACCTGCTCGGCGGCGGCCTTCAGGAACTCGAGCGCCGCCTTGAGGTCGGTGTCGGCCTTGTTGGTGCCGAGGAACGCCTGGGACATGCCCTTGTCCTTGCCGGTCTCGCGCGCGTGCGCGGCGCCGTCGATGCTCTTCTGATCTGCCTTGGTCAGGTTGAGCCCGCTCGACCCGAAAAGGCTCCCGACGCTCGGACCGCCTTGCTGCGGAACTTGCTGCTCGCCGGCGAGCGTCGTGAGATCGCCGGTGAAGCCCTTCTTCATGATGAAGCCGAGCGCCTTGAGCTCCTCGTTCTTCTCCGCATGGCGGAAGAGATCGACATCGGGTTTGACGGCGTCTTGCATCGCCTTCACGCCGAGCGCCTTGTTCCGGTAGGCGTCCCACGCCTCTTGCCGCTGGACCAGCTTCCAGTGGCCGATCTGGACCTTGTCCTTGTCCTGGTCCTTGAACGGATTTGGATAGTCGTCGTTCTGTTGATGGTGCGACGGCATCTTCTCCATGATCGCGTTGGGCGGGAACGGACACGCCATGCCGGGATCGAGCTCGAACGGGACCATCGGGTCGCCCGGCGCCTGGACCTTGACGTAGTCGCCCCAGTTCGCCTTCTTCTCGTCGTCGGGGGTCCGGAACGGATCCTTGTACGGGCTCTCGTGCTCGTTGGGATTGTGCTCGCCGCGGAAGTGCGCGCCCTTGGCTCCGCCGGAGCCGCCGCGCATCTGCACCATTGCGCCCATCTTGATCGCGTGCTCGGCGCCGTGCGCTTCGGCCTCCGCGTCTTGATGCGACGAGACTCCGCGCTCTGCTTGGACGACGTGCGCGAGCTCGTGCGCGACGACCTCCTTCGACGGCTTCTCCTCGCGGAACGCGATCGTGTTGTCGCGCGAGACGCCGGTCGCCCCGACGCCCGCGAGGGTCTCGCGCGTGTCGACCCCGCCCGCGACGTTCACGTTCGCGAATGAACGCCCGAACCGCTCCTCCATCTCGCCCTGGTAGGGCAGCGCGCCCGTCTTTCCGGCGAGCGCCTCGTCCGCGACCGCTTCGCGCTGCCGTTCACCGAGATCGCCAAGGCGCGCGCCCGCGTGCGCCGACGCGTCGAGCTGCGAGAGCTTGCCGCTGCTGTCGGCCGGGCGGCGGCGCCTGGGTTGCTCTTCTTCGTCGAGGTGTCGCAGGCGGTCCGAGTCGTCACGTAGCTCGCGCATGCCGCATTGTACGCCGGGGTGCCGGAGATTCTCCCCACCGTGATGAATTCGCTAGAAACGCGTATTCTCGGGCTCGATGCGTATCGCCGTGACCGCGTTCCTCGTCGTGGCGGCGTGCGGCAAGTCCGCGCCGGCGCCGTCGTGTCATGACCGCGTGGCGGCGATGGCCGCGCACCTCGCTGCGCCGCGATCGCTCGAAGAGCTGAAGGCCGGCAACCCGACGTCCGAGGAGATCGTGAAGAAGATCCTGCCGGTGCTCGACACCTGCCGGACCGGCGCGGCCGTGTTCGCGAGCGTTGCGAGCCTCGAGGGCGGCACCGACAAGAGCGCGTACCTGCGGGACAAGGTCCCGCCGGCGATCGAAGCGTGCTCGTGCGCCGCGGATCCGGACACGCTCGGCCCGCTGCTCGAGCAGCTGTTCGACACCTGGCACCGCTAGCGTTCAGCGTCGCGTAGCGCGGAGATCGCGGCGTCCAGGTCGTGCGCGCGCGTGTCGCGCGGCGGCGCGAGACCGAGCGCAGGCCGGAGATCGTCGCAGGATCGGTGCAAGCCTTCGACCGCTGCCTGTAGCGCCGACACGTCGGCCACGCGCGGAGGGCACACCACGACAAGCGACTGGATCACCGTGTCGTTGTTCGGATGGACCGAGAGCGAGAAGCTGCGCGCCGCCTCGCGCGGCGGGCTCCGCAAGTCGGTGAACACATCGGCGCGCGCGGCGGCGAGCTCGCAGGCACCATAGACGCGGACGAGCGCCGCCAGCCGCGGCTCCGCCTGGGAATCCGCCGCGTCCGCGAACCGACTCGCAGCGGCGATCGAGAGGTCGGGCGGCCGGCGATCTTGGTTCGCCGCATCGACGATGCGGCCCGCACTGTTCTCGAGATCGTCGTGCGCGGCCTGGAGCGCGACCCACGCCGGAGCGCCGACGGCGGTCGTGGCGACGCGAGACGCAGCGTCATCGAGCGCGGCGTTACCACCCAGCGCATCGACGAGCCCGCCGGCGTTCGGTGTTCCGAGCGCGCGCGCGGCGGCCAGCGCCGACGCCAGCGCATCGAGCTCGCTCGACAGGGCGCGGCGCGTCGCATCCAGCGCCTTCGCGCGGCTCGCGAACACGTGCGCGTCGCCGATGTATCGATCGAGCTCGGTCCGATCGGATCCCTGGAGCGAGTCCGCGAGCGCATGCGCGTGGGTCGCTCCGGCGGGGTCGTCGACGCGCAGCACCAACGCCTCCGGTGGAGCGGCGATCGTTCCGTCGCACACGCGGGTCGCGTCGATGGGCCGCGGCGGCGCGTTCTCGCGCGATCCGCATGCGACCGAGCTCAGCGCGAGGAGCAGAGCGGGGCGCGCGCAACGCATGCCTGCACCATGGTACGCGGATGGCGGCTCGCGGTGGTGTAGACGCGTGTTCAGGACTACACTCCGCGGTCCATGGAACGCGATGTACTAGAGCTGGCTGGATCGCTCGGGTTCGTCGACGAGATCTACGAGAAGTTCCTCGCGGACCCCGGCGCGGTCGATCCGAGCTGGCGCGAGATGCTCGGCGAAGACGGAGAAGGCGGCGGCAACGGCGCCGCGAAGCCGACCAACGGCCAGGGTTCGAAGTCGAACGGCGGCAACGGCCACGCGATCGCCGCGCCGGTGCCGAGCCTGCCCGCCGCGCCCGCGCGCCGCGATCGGATGAGCGCGACCACGATGGCGCCGCTGGTCGCCGCGCCGAGCGTCTTCCCGCTGGTGAACGCGTATCGTTCGCGCGGTCACTTCCACGCGCACCTCGATCCGCTCGGCCTCCTCGAGCCGAGCCGAGTGCCCGAGCTCGAGCCGGAGTCGTGGGGCTTCAGCGACGCGGATCTCGATCGCGATCTCGGACCGACCGGCGTGCACGGCCTGCCGCGCGGCACCGTGCGCGACGTGCTCGCGTACCTGCGCCGCGCCTACTGCGGCACGATCGGCCTCGAGTTCATGCACGTGCCGTCGCCGGGCCGGCGGTCGTGGCTGTCGCAGCGCATGGAGACGCGCGCGTCGCATCCCCCCGATCCCGACACGCGCAAGCGGATGCTCGAGCTCCTGATCAACAGCGAGGCGTTCGAGCACTTCTGCCACGTGAAGTATCCCGGCACCAAGCGGTTCTCGCTCGAGGGCAGCGAGGGCCTGATCCCGCTCCTCGATCTCGCGCTGACCCACGGCGCGCGCCTCGGCGCGATCGAGACCGTGATCGGCATGAGCCACCGCGGGCGCCTGACCGCGCTCGAGCAGGTGCTGCGCCGCGCCGCGCGCGACATCTTCGCGGAGTTCGAGGACATCGATCCGGAGAGCTCGCTCGGCGGCGGCGACGTCAAGTACCACCTCGGCTACTCGTCGGATCGCGTCGATCGGTTCGGCAACGCGATGCACGTGTCGCTGTCGTTCAACCCGAGCCACCTCGAGGCGGTCGATCCGGTCGTGATCGGGCGCGTGCGCGCGAAGCAGACGCGGCACGGCGACGTCGAGCACCGCCGCGTGCTCGGCGTGCTCGTCCACGGCGACGCCGCGTTCGCGGGCCAGGGCCTCGTGCCCGAGACGCTCAACCTGATGAACCTGCCGGGCTATCGCACCGGCGGCACGCTGCACGTGATCGTCAACAACCAGGTCGGCTTCACCGCGTCGCCGCAGGAGCAGCGCTCGACCGCGTACTGCACCGACGTCGCGAAGATGATCGAGTGCCCGATCTGGCACGTGAACGGCGAGGATCTCGACGCGGTCGCGCAGGTCGTCGAGATGGCGATGGAGTACCGCGCGCAGTTCGCCTCCGACGTCGTCATCGACATGTACTGCTATCGCAAGTACGGCCACAACGAGATGGACGAGCCGTCGTTCACGCAGCCGCTCATGTACGACCGCATCCAGCACAAGGAGTCGGTCGTCGTCACCTACGGCAAGCGGCTCGAGGACGAGGGCGTCGTGTCGGCGCCGGAGCGCACCGCGATGGCCGACGCGCGCAACATCGCGCTCGAGGCCGAGCTCGAGGCGGCGAAGGGCGCGACCCAGCGGCCGCGCGCGCCCGCGCTGACCGGCTTGTGGCGCGGCTATCGCGGCGGTCCCGCGCGCGAGGTGCCCGACGCCGAGACCGGCGTGTCGCGCGATCTGCTCGAGGCGATCTCGAAGTCGATCGCGACGCCGCCGCCCGGCTTCACGCCGCACCCGAAAGTCGTGCGCCTCCTCGAGCAGCGCGCGCAGATGGGACGCGGCGAGCGACCGCTCGACTGGGGCATGGGCGAATTGCTCGCGTACGGATCGCTGCTCTGGCAGGGCACCAACGTGCGGCTCAGCGGCCAGGACTGCGCGCGCGGCACGTTCTCGCACCGGCACGCGCTGATCACCGACATCAAGACCGGCGCCGAGCACCTCGTGCTCGGACATCTGCACCACGATCAAGGGCAGTGCCGCATCTACGACTCGCCGCTCTCGGAGGCCGGCGTGCTCGGGTTCGAGTTCGGCTACTCGCTCGACTACCCCGACGCGCTCGTGATGTGGGAAGCGCAGTTCGGCGACTTCGCGAACGGCGCGCAGGTGATCATCGATCAGTTCATCGTCGCGTCCGAGGACAAGTGGAACCGGCTGTCGGGCCTCGTGCTGCTCCTGCCGCACGGCTTCGAAGGGCAGGGGCCCGAGCACTCGAGCGCGCGCCTCGAGCGCTTCCTGCAATCGGCGGCCGAAGACTGCATGCAGGTCTGCCAGCCGACGACGCCCGCGCAGATGTTCCATCTGTTGCGACGCCAGGTGCTGCGTCCGTGGCGCAAGCCGATGATCGTGATGACGCCGAAGAGCTTGCTGCGCTTGCCCGCGGCGGCGTCGTCGATCGACGAGCTGACGACCGGCACCTTCCAGCGCGTGATCCCCGACGCGACCGCCGACGCGGCGAAGGTGAAGCGCGCGGTCTACTGCACCGGCAAGATCTATTACGAGCTCGTCGAGGAGCGGAAGCAGCGCAACGACGACACCACCGCGATCGTGCGCCTCGAGCAGCTCTATCCCTGGTATCCGGAGAGGGCGGCGGC
This sequence comes from Kofleriaceae bacterium, assembly GCA_035493675.1. Taxonomy (GTDB): domain Bacteria; phylum Myxococcota_A; class Polyangia; order Haliangiales; family Haliangiaceae; genus JAIOQA01. The sequence goes on from DATJIA010000162.1 coordinate 29,039, forward strand.
GGCGATCGCGATGTACCCGCACGTGCAGGACGTCGTGTTCGTGCAGGACGAGCCGGCGAACATGGGCGCGGCGACGTTCATCACGCCGCGCCTGCGCGCGGCGCTGCGGGAGCGATCGCTGCACGTGAGGTGTGTCTCGCGCGACGAGAGCGCGAGCCCGGCGACCGGTTCACACAAGGCCCACGTGCTCGAGCACCAGCGCTTGATGCGGCAGACGTTCGAAGGTGAGAAGGTAGAGTCCCATGGCTGATCTGCGAGTCCCCCCGCTGGGCGAATCGATCACGGAGGCGGTGATCGCGAAGTGGCTCAAGAGCGTCGGCGAGTCGATCGCGAAGGACGAGCCGGTGGTCGAGCTCGAGACCGACAAGATCACCGTGCAGATTCCGGCGCCCGAAGCGGGCGCGCTCGCCGAGGTGAAGGCCAAAGAAGGCGAGACGGTGAAGGTCGGCGACGTCGTCGGCACGGTCAACGCCGGCGCCGCGGGCACGACCCCGTCCAAGCCCGCGCCCGCGCCCGCGCCTGCCGCTCCGAAACCCGTGCCCGTGCCCATGCCCGGCCCTCAGGTCTCCGCGGCGCCCGCGGCCGCGCCGCGCGTCGAAGCCAAGGTCGACAAGGACGCGCTCCTCAAGCTGCCGCCGTCGCAACGCATGCACGCGCGCGAATCAGGATCGATCCCGATCCCGACCAACGGCCGCAGCTCCGCGTCGCCCGCAGCCACGCCCGCGCCCGATCGCGAGCTCGACATCCGCCCCGGCGACGACGTCGTCACGATGTCGCCGCTCCGCAAGCGGATCGCCGAGCGCCTCGTGCAGGCGCAGCACGAGACCGCGTCGCTCACGACCTTCAACGAGATCGACATGAGCGCGGTGATGGCGCTGCGCGCGCGCTACAAGGAGACGTTCGAGAAGCAGCACGGCGTGAAGCTCGGCTTCATGTCGCTGTTCGTGAAGGCGTGCGTCGCCGGCGCGAAGCTGTGGCCCGGCATCAACGCCGAGATGAGCGGCCACCAGATCGTCTACAAGAAGCACTACGACTTCGGCATCGCGGTCTCGACGCCCAAGGGCCTCGTTGTCCCAGTCTTGCGCAACTGCGACACGCTCTCCCTCGCGGACATCGAGAAAGGAATCGGTGTGCTCGCCGACAAGGCGCGCAACGCGAAGCTCGCGATCGACGATCTCACCGGCGGCACCTTCTCGATCACCAACGGCGGGATCTACGGCTCGATGATGTCGACGCCGCTGCTCAACTACCCGCAAACCGGCATCCTCGGCATGCACAACATCGTGAAGCGCGCCGTCGTCGTCGAGGATCGCGTCGAGGTGCGGCCGATGATGTACGTCGCGCTCTCCTACGATCATCGCGTGGTCGACGGACGTGAGGCCGTATCGTTTCTGGTTGCCGTGAAAGAGCGACTCGAAGCGCCCGAGCGGTTGCTGCTCGAAGTGTAATCATCGGTCAGACCAAATTCGGATCGACGCGCGTAGAGTGACTTCGGGAGGTCACTCATGCGCGCATTCGTGGTCTGCGTGCTCTTCGCCGTCGCGTGCGGAGGAAGCAAGTCATCCGAGCCCGACGCGAGCCCCGTCGATGCGCTCGGCCAAGCCGTGTGCGGCAACAACAAGGTCGAGACCGGCGAGCAGTGCGACGACGGCAACAGCGAGACCGATCTCGTCTGCGACTCGAGCTGTCACTTCACGTGCGGCAACGGCGTCGTCGACAGCGCCGCCGGCGAGAAGTGCGACACCGGCCTCAGCGGCTCGTGTCCGACCAGCTGCGACGACGGCATGGCGTGCACGACCGACACGCTGTCGGGCTCCGACTGCCAAGCGGAGTGCATCAACACGCCGATCGTCGTGCCGATGGACGGCGACGGCTGCTGCCCGACCGGCGCGAACGCGAACACCGACAACGACTGCAGCCCGACCTGCAACAACGGCGTCGTCGAGAGCGGCGAGCTCTGCGACACCGCGATCGCCGCGGGCGATCCGGGCGCGTGCCCGACCTCGTGCGTGGACAGCGACGCGTGCACGACCGACACGCTGCTCTCGGGCGGCACCTGCCAGGCGGCGTGCATGCACACGACGATCACGCAGCCGCAGAACGGCGACGGTTGTTGCCCGCAGGGCGCGAACCACAACACCGACACCGACTGCAGCGTGACGTGCGGCAACGGCGTCGTCGAGACCGGCGAGACGTGCGACACCGCGATCCAGAACGGCACCGGCAAGTGTCCGACGAGCTGCAACGACAACGACACGTGCACGACCGACACGCTGTCGTCGGCGGGCACGTGCCAGGCGAAGTGCACGTTCACCGCGATCACGATGCCGAAGAACGGCGACGGCTGCTGCCCCGCCGGCGCCAACGCGAACAACGACAACGACTGCCAACCGGTGTGCGGCAACAAGGTCGTCGAGGGCACCGAGCAGTGCGACGACGGCAACACCGATCCCAACGACGGCTGCGACATGTGCAAGACGGTCGTCCTCGCGACCGCGTTCCGCTTCTCCGATCTCGATCTGCGCGATCCGCACGTGTTCGTGAACTTCATCGGCTGCCGCGACGTCACCGACACGCAGCTCGCCGGCTTCGCGGTGAACAGCGCGCTGCAGACGAGCATCCAGACCGACGGCAACGACGCCGACACGCTGCTCGATCTCTCGATCGTCCTCGTGTTCCGCCCGCTGTCGCAGAACGATCCGACGTCGCCGGTCGAGGTGCACTTCGCGGACTGCACGTCGCCGATGTCGTCGACGATGTGCTCGACCGGCACCGGCACGACGCAGATGTTGACCGCGACCAACATGAGCGCGGGCCAGTGCCTGTCCGCGATCGCGGGCACGACGCACGGCTACACGCCGGCGATCACGAACCCGACCGGGCCGTGCTTCGTGACGACGCCGTCGACGTTCACGATCAACCTCGGCGGCATCCCCATCACGCTGCACGACGCGCGCATCGCGGCGACCTACGTCGGCACGCCGGCGACCTCGCTGACCAACGGCCTGCTGATGGGCTTCATCAGCGAGGCCGACGCCGACACGACGATCATCCCGAACACGTTCCCGCTGGTCGGCGGCAAGCCGCTCTCCGAGCTGCTCGCCGGCGGCAAGAACGCCTGCCCGTCGTACTCCGACAAGGACACCAACAACGGCGTCGTCGGCTGGTGGTTCTACCTGAACTTCCCGGCCGCCAAAGTTCCCTGGACTGACTGAGAGATCGACCTCCGTCTACCGGCTTCCGTCTACCGGATCTCAGATCCCACGGAGGACGGAAGTCGGAGGACGGAGGTCGTCATCTCGGGCGGAACACGACCGCACAGCCGCCCGCGGGATCCGCGGGGCTCGCGAGCGTCGTGTTGTCGAAGGTCGCAGACGTCGTGAAGGCGAGTCCCGCGGCGTAGCCCGCCGGCGAGGCGGCGAGGGCGGAGATGTCTTCGCGGCCGTCGCCGGCGAGGATCGAGGCGCGCAGCTCGTGGGCGTGATCGTCGAAGACGGCGACGAAGGCGTCGTCGCCGCCGCCGGCGTGGAACGTCTTGCTCGCGAAGTCGGCGGCGCCGGAGAACCAGCCGCCGATCAGGATCTCGTCGTCGCGCGCGGCGATCGCGCGCGCGCCGTCGTAGTCTGGGCCGCCGAGGAGCGCGGAGCCGACCGGCTCGCCGGACGGGCCCCACATCGCGACCAGCGCGTCGGCGATGCCGTGCCCGCTCCAGTCCTCGACGCCGCCGGCGGTGATCGATGCCGCGGACGCACCGACGTACGCCACGTCGCGCACGGTGCCGGCGACCGCGATCGTGCCGCCGCGCGTGACCGCGACGCCCGCGACCTGCTCGGGTTGCGGGCTGCCGAACGCGCGCGCCCACGCGACCGTGCCGCTCGCGTCGAGCATCGCGACGAAGCCGTCGGCGAACGGCAGCTCCGGCTTCTGCGCGTCGAGCGGCACGCCCTTGAAGTCGATGTTGCCGGTGAAGGTGCCCGCGACCGCGACCTTGTCTCCGGACGCGGCGACGCCCGCGACGCCGTCCGCGCCCTCACCGCCGACGCGCACGAGGAAGCGCACCTCGCCGGCCGGCCCGAGCCGCGCGACGAAGCCGTCGGCGGCGCCGCCGCTCGTGACCACCGATCCGCCGACGCGCAGCGTGCCCTCGAAGGATCCGCCGATCGCGACGTCACCACCGTCGAGCCCCGCGATCGACGAGACCTGCGCCCACGAGGTCGCGCCGAGCCCGACCGCCCACTTCGTCACGCCGGTCTTCGCGTCGAGCGCGATCGCGACCGCGCCGGGCGTGCCGCGGATCGCGAGCGGCTTACCGTCGAGCTGGATCGATCCGGTCGCGCCCATCGCGGTGACGACGTTCGCGCCCGCGGCATCGATCGGGCCGGGAGATCCCAGCAGCGACCGACTCCACGCGACGCGCTCGTGATCGAAGCCGACGATCGTCGCGGTATCACCGCCCGCATCGGGGATCGCGGTCCCCGCGATCGTCAAAGCGCCGCGATGTCCGAAGGTCGCGCGGACGGCGCCGCCCGGATCGACCGAGGTCGCGCGCACGGTGCACGTCGACGCCGCGGTCACCTGCGCGCTCCACCCGGGCAGGTCCTTCACCTGCGGCCGCGCGGGCGCGGGACATCCGCCCGCGCCGAAAACGATCACGGCCGCGAGGCTCTTCGTGAGAGCTCGCGGCCGCGTTGATCCCAGCCGCCGCTCGGGGTGCTTCCCCGCGTCCTCGCCCTTCGGGCTCGGCTCGGCCTTCGGCCTCGGCGCTGCCCCGCTTCGCGGCGGCATCCGCCGGGATCAGATCTTCTCGCCGCGGCTGCGCAGGTCGGCGACGACCTTGGCGAGCCCCAGCTTGTCGATCGTGCGCATGCCGCGCGTCGAGACGCGGAGCGTGATCCAGCGCTTCTCGTCTTCGAGCCAGAAGCGCTTGTCGCGCAGGTTGATCTCGAAGCGCTTCTTGGTGTGGCGGTTCGAGTGGCTGACGTTCGACCCCATGAGCGGGGCCTTGCCGGTGACTTGGCAGACGCGAGACATGATCGCCTCTCAGACCCTTCTCAGATCTTGGATTCTTTGAACTCGACGTGCTTGCGCACGACGGGGTCGTACTTCTTCAGCACGAGCTTGTCGGGGGTCCGCTTGCGGTTCTTCGACGTGACGTAGAAGAACCCGGTGTCGGCCGTGGACACCAGACGGATGAGCTCGCGGCCCGACTTGCCTTTCTTCGCCATGGTAGTGCTCCCGGTGCGCGGGGACGGCTTTATGGCACAGCGCCCGCGGGGTTGCAAGACCCAGTCACGCCACGCGCACGGTATCCAGCACCGGCTCCATCTCGGCCAAGTGCGCGGATTGCGAAGGCCCGAGGCTGATCGCCCCGACGAGGAAGCCACCGATCGCCTCCGCCGGCACGTAGACCCGCGCGTGGACGTGCCCGGTCGGGCGCCGGTGCACGACCCAGAGGCGGCCGCCGCGGTCGAGCTGCGAGGCCGCGGGCAGATCCGATCCGAACTGCTGCGAGAGCACCCACGCGAGCCGCGTGCGCTCGTCGTCGCCCCACGCGCGGACGAGCGTCAGGCCCGGGCCGCGCCCGCCCGCCGACGGCACGCCGAAACGCACGCAGGTCGGCTCGATCGTCTCGGTCCACTCCGGCGGCACCGTCGCGGTGACGAGCACGCCGGCATCGCCCGAGCGGAGCGTGTACGTGCGCGGCGCGAGGCCCATGCGGAAGTCTACCCGTGCGGATCGGAATCGGCAGCGTCGGCCGGGCCGTTGGGCGTGCCCGGCTCGGGGATCGTCGCCGGCCGCGAGGTCCCGTTCTCCGGACCGATGCCGGGGATCGTCGACGTGCGGCGCTTCGCGCGGCGCTCGTCGATCGCCATCGCGACCAAGGTCATGTCGTCGGCCTGCGGCGCGTTGGCGACGTGGCTGTCGACGTCTTGCAGGACCGCCTTCACGACGTCCTCCGCGTTGCCGCGCGCGGTGCGGATGCGCCGCGACAGGCGCTTGAGGCCGTACTCGTTGCCGCGCGGATCGCGCGCTTCGTACACGCCGTCCGAGCACAGGATCAACATGTCGCCCGACTGCAGCTGCACGCGCGCCTCGCCGACTTCGAGCTCGGGCACGACGCCGATCGGCGGCACGTGCGCGCGATCCGCGTGCAGCGGGAAGACGCGATCGCCGCGGCGCAGGAGCGGCACGCAGTGGCCCGCGTTGGTGAACACGAGCTGGCGCGTCTCGAGATCGTAGATCGCGTAGACGAGCGTCGCGAACATGCCGTCGTCGCCGAGCTTGACCATCTCGTCGTTCACGCGGCGGAGCAGGCGCGCGGGCGTGCGCGAGATGCCGGCGCGCGAGCGCAGCTCCGAGGTCAGGCGCGCCATGTAGAGCGCGGCGCTGATCGCCTTGCCCGCGACGTCGCCGACCGCGAGCGCCAGGTGCGACTGGTCGTGCCAGATGAAGTCGTAGAAGTCGCCGCCGATCTGATACGCGGGCTCGTAGTGGATCGCGAAGTCGAGCCCGACGACGTTCGGCGGCTGCGCCGGCAGCAGCGAGCGTTGGATCTGGCGCGCGACGCGCAGATCGCGCTCGAGCCGCTGGCGCCGCTGCAGCTGGCCCTGCACGCGGAACGCATGGATCGCGAGCGCCGCTTGCGCCGCGGTCGCGCCGAGCAGATCGACGTCTTCCTGCTTGAACAGCGCGCCCTTCGACTCGACGTAGATCACGCCGTACTGCACGTTGTGCGCTTGCAGCGGCGCGCCCATGCGCGAGCCGATCGCATCCGCGCTGATCGCCGCGTGCTGGCCGGTCTGCTCGCCGAGCAAGACGCCGCGCCGATCCGCGACGACGTGATCGATGATCGTGCCCGGCACGCGCAGCTCGCCGCCGAACTGCTTCTTGCGATGGCGCTGCGACTGCACGCGCAGCTCGCCGGTGCGCTCGTCCTGCACCAGCACGCCGACCGACTCCGCTTGCGGGAACATCTCGAGCAGCGAATCGACGACGCGCTCCATCAGCTGATCGGGATCGGGCGTGTTCGCCGCCGCCTCGAGGATCGACGACAGCGCGGCCAGCTTGCGCTCGACCAGCCGGCCGCCGGTGCCGTCGGTGATCGACATGATCCCCGACGTGCGCAGGATCTTGTCGCCGCTGTCGTCGCGCGCCTTGAAGACCGCCGAGCTCTGCCCGACGTCGACGATCGTCACGTGCGAATCGAAGCCTTCGCTCTTGGCGCGGCCGGTGGTCGTCTCCGGCATCTCGACGCGGATGCGGTTGTTCGCGATCGTGATCTCGTCCTCGTGGCGCAGATCGCTCGCCTGCTGGATCCGGTTGCCGTTGACGTAGGTCCCGTTGTTCGAGCCGAGATCCTCGATCCAGAAGCGTCCGTTCTCTCGACGGATGCGCGCGTGCTGACGCGAGACGCGCATGTCCGGGACGAACACCTGGCAGTCCGACCGACGGCCGATGACGTAGTCACCGTCCGCGAGCTTGTAACGGCGGCCGGCATTCGGACCGGCAAGGAAAACGATGGACGCCACGAGTCTCCGGGCCTTTTGTAGCAGAAGCCGGGGGTTGCGCGCGACGGGGGCGGTGGCGACGCGGTGCGCAAGGGTGGGAGATCACAGATGGAAGCCGGACCTGTGCTTGACCCCGCCCATGGGCCCGGGTACTCCACGGCGGTGCTAGCGCGTGGCAACTTCATCGGTGGCGCCTGGATCTCCCCTCAAGGTCAGGCGCTGATCTCGCGGAACCCGGCGGCGGACGGCGCGGTCGTGTTCGAGACCGGCTGGAACGTCGATTCGGTCGATCAGGCGGCCAAGGCCGCCGCCGCGGCGCAGCCCGCCTGGGCGCGTCGATCCTTCGGGGAACGCGTCGCGATCCTCGCGAAGTTCAAGGAACAGCTCGCCGCGCGGGCCGCGGATCTGGCCGAGGCGATCGTCCTCGAGACCGGCAAGATCCGGACCGAAGCGAAGACCGAGGTCCAGACGCTGCTCAACCGGTTCGATCTGGCGCGCGGCGCGATCGAGACGGATCTAAAGGAAGGGCCGGTGCCCGGCGCGCCGTCCGAGAAGCTCAAGTACCACGCGCTCGGCGTGGTCGCCGTGATCGGCCCGTTCAACTTCCCGCTACATCTATGTCACGCGCACGTGATCCCCGCGCTGCTCACGGGCAACGCGGTGATCGTCAAGCCGACCGAGCTGTCGCCGCTCGCCGGCCAGCGCTACGCCGAGTGCGCGGAGGCCGCGGGCATCCCGCCCGGCGTGTTCAACCTCGTGCAGGGCACCGGCGCGGTCGGCGCCGCGCTCGTGCAACACCCGCTCGTGCGCGGCCTCTGCTTCACGGGATCGTGGCCGGTCGGCCGGCGCATCTTGGAGGCGGCGCTCGATCGCCCCGAGCTCCTGGTCGCGCTCGAGATGGGCGGCAAGAACATGTCGATCGTCCTCGACGACTGCGCCCTGCGGCAGGCGGTCCACGAGGTCGCGGTCGGCGGCTATCTCTCGGCGGGCCAGCGCTGCACGTGCACCGATCGCGTGCTGGTGCACCGCAAGGTCGCGGCGCCGTTCATCGATGCGTTGCGCAAGGTCGCCGAGAGCTTGAAGTACGGGCACCCGGACGATCCGTCGGTGTTCGCGGGCCCGCTGGTCAACGAGCACGCGCGCGACAAGGTCGAGCGCGCGTTGGCGGCCGCGGTGAAGGGCGGCGCCGAGGCGATCGTGCCGGGCGCGCGCCTGCCCGGCGGCTACTACCGCACCGCTTCGCTGCACAAGCTGCCCGACGGCACGCACGAGATCCCCGGCTACACCGACGTCGAGGTCTTCGGTCCGGATCTCTCGGTCGAGATCGTCGACTCCGACGAAGAGGCGATCGCGGTCATGCGCTCGTCGCCGTACGGCTTCGCGAACGCGGTCTTCACCGCGAGCGAGGAGCGCTTCGATCGGATCTATCGCGACACCCAGTCGGGCATCTTGAACCGCAACCGTTCGACCAACCTCGCCAGCCCGAAGCTGCCGTTCGGCGGCGTCGGGAAATCGGGCAACTATCGGCCGGCGGGCGCGTGGGCGCACCGCAACACGGTCGCGCCGGTCGCGGTGCTCGAGAACGTGCTCGGCGCGGTCGCGGTGCACCCGCACCTCGCGCCGCTGGTGCCCGCGCCCGATCTCGATCGGCTCGAGGCGCAGCACGCCGCGGAGGAGCAGGAAGAGGCGGCGCGCACGCTGATCGATCTGCCGCGCCCGATGGCGATGCACAAGCCTTCCGGCGGACGCTTGCCCTTGTCGGAGAAGTGGCTCGCGCGCCTCTACGCGGGCGATCGCGTCGCGAAGGAGAAGAAGCCGCCGGTCTTCGATCACCTGCGCTCGGCCGGCCCGTGGTTCGTCTCGATCGACGACGAGCCGCTCTCGATCCTCGACGGCATGAGCCAGACCGCGACGGTGTGCGCCGGCTTCGGCGAGGATCCGGTCGTGCGCGCGCTCGTCGAGGGCGCGTTCGGCGACACCCTGGTCGGCAACGACGACACCTCGCTCGGCGAGACCGAGGCATGGGCCGCGTACGCGAACACGCTGCGCGAGCTCGTGCCCGGCCTGCCGCACGTCACGTTCGTGGCGTCGGGCGCGGAGGCGAACGAGAAGGCGCTCGCGCTGGCGCGGCTCAACTGTCCGCGCCCCGCGGCGACCAAGGTCCTCGCGTTCGAGGGCAGCTTCCACGGCCGCACGTACCTCGCGCTCCACGCGACCTACTCTCCGACCAAGCGCGCCGCGTTCGAGCTCGCCGGGTATGAAGCGACCTTCGCGCCGTTCCCGATCTGGGAGTCTCCCGGTGAAGAGCCGATGGCGCCGTCGGGCTTCTACGCGGCGTGCGCGGCCGGCGACGCGGCGGATCTCGTCGAGCGTTTCGGCGACGCCAAGGACGATCCTCTGTTGGCCGCCGAGGTCCGCGCGCTGGTCGCGGTCGATGCGGCGCTGCGATCGGGCGAGTACTTCGCGTGCATCGTCGAGCCGATGCAGTCGGAGGGCGGCGATCGCTACGCGACCGAGCGCTTCTTCCGCGCGCTGCGCCTGCTCACCCGCCACCACGACACCTGGCTCTTGTTCGATGAAGTGCAGACCGGCTTCGGCCTCGGCGGGCCGTTCGCGTGGCACACGCAGTTCCGCCTGCACAACCGCCGCGGTCAGCCCGATTGGCCCGACGCGGTCAGCTTCGCGAAGCGCGCGCAGGTCGGCGTCGTGATGTCGCGGTTCGAGGATCCGGAGCCGAGCTCCGCGCACAACGCGTCGCTGGTGCGCGGCCGCATCCACGCCGAGATGATGTCGACCGAGCACGCCGCGCAGCGCATCGAGAAGCTCGTGCGCCCGCGGCTCGCCGCGATCGCGGCGGCGTTCCCGCAGCTCGTGCACGCGCCGCGCGTCGCCGGCTACGCGTTCGCGTTCGATCTGCCGAGCCCCGCGCACCTCGACGCGTTCCTCGGCCAGCGCTTCTGGCGCGGCGCGATCGTGTTCGGCGCCGGCACCAAGACCGCGCGCTATCGCTTGAGCGAGTCGTTCCTCGCGCGCGAGATCGATCAGCTGTTCGAGGCGATCCGCCGGTCGTTGTCGTGGCTCGACGCGCACCCCGACAAGAAGCCGCCCGAGTGGGAGGACGTCGGCGGCTCGGCGGTGAAGCCGACCGCGCCCGACGCCTCGAAGGTCCGCTTCCGCTCGGTGCCGCAGGGCGCCCTTGCGATGGCGCTCCTGCCCGCGATCCTCGACATCGAATATCAAGTCTACGAGCCCGCGCGCCGCACGCCGCCGGCGGAGATCCGCGCCGCGCTCGAAGACGCCGAAGGCTCGACGATCATCGCCGAGAGCGCCGAGGGCGTCCTGATCGGTTTCGGGCTCGGCGCGCCGCTCGAGCACTCGAAGGACGTCGAGGGCTGCGACGACGATCCGATGCTCGGCAAGGACAACACGATGTACTCGGTATCGATCACGGTCGCGCCGGGCTGGCAGTCGACCGGCATCGGCCGCCGCATCAAGGAGATGCAGGTCCGCGACGCGCACACGCGCACGCGCGCGGACGGCTCGCCGCGCTACCGCTACGTCACCGGGCGCAACCGCGTCGGGCGCACCGCGCAGATGACGCACCTGAACCGCGTCTTCGGCGCGCACGTCGTGCAGGTCTTGACCGGGCAGTACGAGGACCCGGAAGGGCAGGCGATCTACTACCGCATCCCGCTCGGCGCGATCGCACCGGAGCCGGCGCTGCGCACCGCGCGTCAGGCGCCGCGGCCGGTGGATCTGGCGACCGGCCTGACCCGCGTGTTCGCGACCGCGCCCGCGTCGCTGCGAGCGGCGGAGGCGAGCGGTCTCTTGTACGGCCCCGCGGTCAACAAGATCACGCTCATGAACTACGCGACGACCGGGATGATCCGCGCGCTCGAGCACATCGGCGCGCTCGCGCCCGAGCTGCCGCACATGTACCTCACGTCGTCGCGCGACGAGGCGTTCGACAAGTCGCTGCGCCTCCTGAAATGCACGCGCAAGGCGGCGCGGGTCGCGATCGGCCTCGACGGCGGATACCTCGGGCATACGATCGCGTCGGCGCGATCGCTCTCCGATCCGAGCGTGCACGACGCGGGGCCGGCGCACTTCGCGTGGCCGCGCGTGCCGCACCCGGCGGTCGCCGGCACCGCCGAGACGATCGCGGCGATCCGGACCGTGGTCGCGAACGCGGGCGGCCCCGACAAGATCTTCGGCTTCTTCTACGAGATCGTGCAGGAGCGCACGGGCCGCGTGATCCCGGCCGACTTCTGGCCGGCGATCGCGGCGCTGCGCAAGGAGCTCGATCTCCCGATCTGCGCGGTCGAGACCACGACCGCGATGTACCGCAGCGGCCTCGGCGCGTTCGCGTCGGCGTCGACGGGCGTCGTGCCCGACGTCTTGTTGTGGTGGGGCGGCGGGCAGACCGGCTACGTGCACACGACCGCGCGCTGGTTCATCGGCACCCCGCTGACCTTGGTGTCGACCTGGGACGGCGACGAGCTGTCGCTCGTGCGCCAGCATCATCAGCTCCGCGCCGCGCGCAAGCTCGACATCGCGGCGGCGTCGCGCGCGCTCGATGCGGCGCTCGCGTCGGTGAAGAGCCACGGCCTCGGCTTGTATCGCGTGATCGACGCCGGCGATCGCGCCGACGCGATCGCGAACGCGCTGCGCGAGAAGGACGTGATGGTCCGCCGCTTCAAGGGCGGCAAGCTCGGCGTCGTCCCGACGCTCGACACCGCCGCGGCGGATGCGCACGCGCTGGGCGAGGCGCTCAAGTGAGAGTGCTCGAGCTGCCCGCCGGCGCGTCGCCGCGCGAGTGGGGACGGATCCACGGCGAGTCGTTCCGCGGCGAGGTGAAGGCGCTCGCCGCGATCCGCACGTACTTGTGCCAGAAGACCGGCGCGTTCAAGTCCAACGCGCAGGTGCTCGCCGCCGCGGAGGCGCACCTCCCGGTGCTCGCGCGCTATCACGCGGGCCTCCACGAAGAGCTCTGCGGCATCGCCGAGGGCGCCGCGTGCTCGGCGGCGGAGATCGTCGTCGCGAACCACTACACCGATCTGCGCGACCTCGATCCCGATCCGTCGAAGTGGACGCCGGCGCCGCAGGACGGCGGCTGCAGCGTCGTGTGGTCGGAGACGCCGACCGGCCGCATCCTCGCGCAGACCTGGGACATGCACGCGACCGCGATCCCGTACGTGATGATGCTGCGCGTGCCGGAGTCGGCCGACGGCCCGGCGGCGTGGTTCCTCACGTTGACCGGCTGCCTCGGGCTCGCGGGCATGAACACCGCGCGCACCGCGATCGCGATCAACAACCTGTACTCGAACGACGCGACCGTCGGCGTCGTCTGGCCCGCGGTCGTGCGCCGCGCGCTGCACATGACGAGCGCCGCCGCCGCGCGCGATCTCGTCCTGGGCAGCCCGATCGGCAGCGGACATCATTACTTCGTCGCGGATCGCCGCGAGGCGTTCGGGATCGAGACCAGCGGCCGCCTGCGCAAGGTCATCTACACGGGCGAGCGCGGCGCGTATCAGCACACCAACCACTGCGTCGATCCGACGGTCGGCGCGGTGTCTTCGGTCTCGAAGACGAGCACGACCTACGAGCGCTACGCGTGGCTCGAGAAGTCGCTCGGCGCGCGCGCGCTGCGCGATCTCGCCGACGTGTGGGAGCGGCTCGGCAGCGAGGACGGCTGGCCGAAGAGCGTCTGCACCAACATGTCGACGCCGGAGAATCCGCACGGCACCGCGACCTGCGGCGCGATCGCGACCAACCTCGACACCGGCGAGATCTGGGCCGAGGGCGGCTTGATCCACAACGTGCGCGCGGAGATCTTTTCTTTGTGAGTGAGTATCCGTTCTTCTTCACCTGGACCGCGCAGCGCGCCGCGAAGCCGCTCGAGATCACCGGCGGCAAGGGCGCGTGGTTCACGACCGCCGACGGCGGGAAGTGGCTCGATCTCGGCGCGCTCTCCTACCAGGTCAACGCCGGCCACGGCGAGCAGCGCATCGTCGATCGGATCAAGCGTCAGGCCGACGAGCTGTGCATCAGCGCGCCCAACGCGATCTTCCCGTCGAAGATCGAGCTGGCCGAGCGCCTGCTCGCGATGGCGCCGCCCGGGTTCACGAAGGTCTTCTTCACGCTCGGCGGCGCCGAGGCGAACGAGAACGCGATGAAGATCGCGCGGCTCGTCACCGGCCGCTTGAAGATGATCTCGCGCTATCGCAGCTATCACGGCGCGTCGATGGGCGCGCTGACCTTGACCGGCGACTGGCGGCGTCCGCCGCTCGAGCCCGGCATCCCCGGCGTCGTCCACGTGCAGGACTGCTACTGCGATCGCTGTCCGTTCGGGCAGCAGGTCGAGACGTGCAAGCGCGAGTGCGCGACCAACATCGGCGAGGTCATGCGGCTCGAAGGATCGGGCTCGGTCGCCGCGGTGATCCTCGAGCCGGTGCCGGGCGCGAACGGCGTCTTGGTGCCGCCGCCCGAGTACTGGCCGATCGTGCGCGAGGCGTGCGATCGCGAGGGCGCGCTCTTGATCGCCGACGAGGTGCTGACTGGCTTCGGCCGCACCGGCAAGCCGTTCGGCTTCCAGCACTGGGACGTCGTGCCGGATCTGATCACGGTCGCGAAGGGCCTCGCGTCGGGCTACGTGCCGATGGGCGCGGTGCTCGTGCACGAGCGGATCGCGAAGCACTTCGACGAGAAGATGCTCGCGTGCGGGCTGACGTTCTACGCGCACCCGCTCGGCTGCGCGGCGGCGTGCGCGACGCTCGACGTCTACGAGCAGGACGGGCTCTACGCGCGCGCGGCGCAGCTCGGACCGATCCTGCGGCGCGAGCTCGATGCGGTCGCGAGCCGGCTGCCCGTGAAGACGTTCGTCCGCCACCTCGGCCTGCTCGGCGTGATCGAGCTCGAGGCGCCGGCGGCGGCGTGGCAGGTGCTCGGCGCGGAGCTCGCGCAGCGCAAGCTGTCGCTCCACGTCGACGGCAAGCGCGGCACCGCGATCTTCGCGCCGCCGCTCTGCATCACGGAAGAAGAGCTCGTCACCGGCGTGCGCGCGTTCGGCGACGCAGCGGTCGTCGCATTCGGAGGAGCGTCTTGATGATCGGCAAGCACAAGGACAAGGTCGCGCCGTCGATCGAGGCCGCGCTCGAGCCGCTGCGCGACGGCATGACGATCATGGTCGGCGGCTTCGGCCTGTCGGGGAACCCCGAGGCGCTGATCCGCGGCGTGGTCGCGCGCGGCGTTCGCGGGCTGACGCTCGTGTCGAACAACGCGGGCAACCTCGGCAAGGGCCTCGCGACCTGGCTGCACGCCGGCATCGTCAAGAAGGTGATCTGCAGCTACATCGGCAACAACGACGATCTGCACACGCGCATGGCGTCGGGCGAGGTCGAGGTCGAGATCACGCCGCAGGGCACGCTCGCCGAGCGCATGCGCGCGGCGGGCGCGGGCATCCCCGCGTTCTACACGCCGACCGGCGTCGGCACGATCGTCGAGAAGGGCAAGGAGACCCGCGTCTTCGACGGCAAGACCTACCTGCTCGAGCGCGCGCTGCGCGCCGACGTCGCGCTGGTGCGCGGTCGCAAGGCCGATCACTTCGGCAACCTGCGCTTCTGGCGCACCGGGCGGAACTTCGCGCCGGCGATGGCGTCGGCGGCCGCGCTGACGATCGCGGAGGTCGACGAGCTCGTGCCCAACGGCGCGATCGATCCCGACGACGTCCATCTCCCCGGCCTCTACGTGCACCGGATCGTCGAGGTGCGCGAGCACGAGAATCCGTTCGAGTACCGCACGGTGAGGAAGCGATGACGTTCTCGAAAGAAGACATGGCGCGCCGCGCGGCGGCCGAGATCCCCGAGGGCGCGATCGTGAACCTCGGCATCGGCCTGCCGACGCTCGTCGCGGACTACCTCCCCGAAGGCCACGCGTGGCTGCACAGCGAGAACGGCCTGCTCGGCATGGGCCCGTTCCCGTACGAAGGCGAAGAGGATCCGCAGCTGATCAACGCGGGCAAGCAGACGGTGACGGTCTTGCCGGGCGGCTCGACGTTCGACAGCGCGACGTCGTTCGCGATGATCCGCGGCGGCCACATCGATCTCGCGATCCTCGGCGCGATGCAGGTGAGCGCGACCGGCGATCTCGCCAACTGGGCGGTGCCGGGCGGCAAGGTGATGGGCATCGGCGGCGCGATGGATCTCGCGAGCGGCTGCCGCCGGTTGGTCGTGATGATGCAGCACGCGACCAAGGAGGGCGAGCACAAGCTCGTCGCGGCGTGCACGTATCCGCTCACCGCGCGCGGCGTCGTCGCGCGCGTGATCACCGAGCTCGGCGTCTTCGATCCGCAGGGCGGCGCGTTCCGTGTCGTCGAGCTGGCGCCCGGCGTGTCGCTCGACAGCGTGCGCGCGAAGACCGGCGCGCCGGTCGCCTGAGTCGCGCGCGCGATGCCGTTCGTGTGAGACCGCGCTACGCTCGACGGCATGAGCGCCGACACGACGACGCCGCCGGTCGTGATGTTCAACCCGCTCGGGCCCGAGTTCCGCGCCGACCCGTACCGCGACTACGCCCGCATGCGCGACGCCGGGCCGATCGTCCGCACGCCGTTCGGCGCGCTGATGGTCACGCGCTACGACGAGATCGATCGGACGTTCCGGTCGCGCGACTTCCGGACGCCGCGCGGGGTCGCCGACGATCCGACCGTGGCGCGCTTCGCGCCCGACGGCTTCCTGACCCGGCACCGGCGCCACTGGATCCTGTTCCAATCCGGCGAGACCCACGCGCGCCTCCGCACGCTGATCACGAGCGTGTTCACGCCGCGCGCGGTGCGGGCGCTGGCGCCGAAGATCGAGGCGCTCGTCGATCAGCTGCTCGCGCCCGCGCTGGAGCGCGGAAGCATGGAAGTGATCCGCGAGCTCGCGTACCCGCTGCCCGCGACCGTGATCTGCGAGCTGCTCGGCGTGCCCGAGGCTGATCGCGATCGCAACCGCGCATGGGCGGCCGCGATCGCGCCGACGCTCGATCCGATGCCGAATCCGACCGCCGACGCGGCCGCCGAGGAGGCGATGCGCGACTGGGACGGCTACGTGCGCGCGCTCATGGCCGACAAGCGGCGCGCGCCGGGCGACGCGCTCCTCGACGCGATGCTCGCCGCCGAGGACGGCGGCGTCCGCCTCACCGACGACGAGGTCGCCGCTAACATCACCTTCCTGTTCGGCGCGGGGCACGAGACCACGACCAACTTGATCGGCAACGGCCTGCTCGCGCTCCTGCGCCATCCCGATCAGCTCGCGCGCCTGCGCGCCGAGCCGTCGCTCCTCGAGGGCGCGATCGAGGAGCTCCTGCGCTTCGACTCGCCGGTACAGTTCGCGGGCCGCGTCGCGCACGAGCGCACCGAGATCGCCGGCGTGACGATCGAGCCCGAGGTCCCGATCCTGATGGCGCTCGGCGCCGGGAACCGCGACGAGCGTCGCTACGATCGCGCCGACGAGCTCGACGTCGGCCGGCCCGACGTCAAGCCGCTGTCGTTCGGCAGCGGGCCGCACTACTGCATCGGCGCGGCCCTGGCGCGGCTCGAGGCGCGCATCGCGTTCTCGCGCCTGCTCGAGCGGACCCGCGCGATCGAGCTCGCGAACGACCACCCGGCGTGGAGCCCCCGGCTCACGCTGCGCGGGCTCACCGCGCTGCCGGTCGCGCTGCGCGCCGCTAGTTGAGCGCGCCGAGCGTGGTCGCGAGCGCGACCAGCCGCGCGTTGTGCGGCAGGCTGGTGCGGAACAGCTCGCGCCGCGACGGATCGCCGATGCGCGCGGCGATCTCGTCGAGCTGGGCGAGCGCGCGCAGCGTGTGGGCGCGCGCGGCGTCGTGGCGGCCGGCGGCGGCGTGGACCTCGGCCTCGGCGGCGAGCCAGTAGAGATCCGGCGTCTCGGGCGCGGCGGCGAGCGTGGCGAGCGCTTCGTCGTGGCGGCCGGCGGCGCACAAGGCGCGCGCGAGCGTGGCGCGCGCGTGCGCGGCGAGCGGCGGCGCGCTCGGGATCGACGCCGCCATGCGCGCCTCGTGCTCGGCGTCGGCGAGGCGGCCCTGCGCGAGGTGGAGCTGCGCGCGGGCGTCGCGCGCGCTGATCTCGTGGCGGCGATTGCCCTCGGCGACGAAGCGCGCGAGCGCGCGCTCGATCAGCGGATCGGCCTCGGCGAGGTGGCCGCGCCCGACCTGCACCAGGCCGAGCGAGACGCACGCGTAGTTCTCGACGCTCGACAGCGTGCGGTGCTCCGCTTCGGCGAGCACCGCCGTCAGGACCGCCGCCGCCTCGTCGAGCGCGCCGAGATCGCCGAGCGAGGTGCCGACGTTCAGGCGCTCGGCGCACGCGAGTCGGTACGCGCCGGCGGCGTCGTACGCGGCGGCCGCCGCGGCGAACTCGTCGACGCGCGCGGCGGTGTCGCCGACGAAGAACGCGCGGGTCGCGCGGCCGCGGTGGAGCGTGCCGGCGACGAACGGATCGGTCTCGGCGAGCGACGCGCCCTCGGCCAGCGCTTGATCGAGGAGCGCGGGTCCGTGCGGATCGCCCGAGTACTGCGCGTCGGTGC
Source organism: Kofleriaceae bacterium (assembly GCA_035493675.1). Taxonomy (GTDB): domain Bacteria; phylum Myxococcota_A; class Polyangia; order Haliangiales; family Haliangiaceae; genus JAIOQA01. The sequence goes on from DATJIA010000162.1 coordinate 47,127, forward strand.
CGACCGCGACGAGCGCGCCGATCCGCGCCGCCGATTCGATGATCGGCGCGTCGCGCAGCTCGCGGACGAGCCCGGCGAGGATCCCGCGATCGCCGGTGCGCCCCGCGCCGAACGACGCCGCGGTGACCGCGTGGCACCACGCGGGCCCGCCGCGCGGCAGGTTCGCCATCGCCGCGCGCCCCGCGAGCGCCTGCGCCGCCCACTCGCCGCGCCACTTGTGCGCCTCCGCCGCGATCAGCTCCAGCGCGCCGCGCGCCGCGCCCGAGGTGCCGGTCGCGCGCGCGCGCTCGACGCGCTCGAGCGCCGCGACGTAGTCGTTGCCTTCGAGCGCCTGCTCGGCGGCGCGCAGGTACCACGGCACCGCGCCCGCCTGATCGGCGCCGCGCGAGCGATGCTCGGCGAGGGTGAGCGCGTCGCGCAGGCCGGCGGCCTCGAGCCAGTCGGCGGCGAGCCGATGGCCGAGCGTGCGATCCGGATCGGTGAGCGCGGCGTACGCGGCCTCGCGCACGAGCGCGTGACGGAAGACGAGCTCGACGTCGCCCGCGATGCGCGACTCGGGCCGCCGCGTGATCAGCTCCGCCTGCGCGAGATCGGCGAGCTGGCGATCGAGCTCGGCGCGCGCGCCGTCGTCGTCGGCGCCGACCAGCGCCGCGACCGCGCCCGGCCAGAAGCTCTCGCCGAGCACGCTCGCCGCGCGCAGCACGTGACGCGCGCCGTCGGGCAGCGCGTCGACGCGCGCCTGCGCCATCGCGACCGCGGTCTCCGGCGGCTCGCCCGCGTGGCCTTCGAACGTCGCTCGGATCAGCTCCTCGAGGAAGAACGCGATGCCGCCGGAGCGGTCGACCATCTCGGCGATGCTCGCGGGCGCGAGCTCGGGCAGGACCTCCGCGATCAGCGCCTCGGCCGCGCGCCGTGACAGCGGGGTCAAGCGCACCTCCTGCAGATCGCGATCGCTCCACAGCTCGGGGAAGCGCTGGCGCACCTCGCCGCGCGCGAGCGCGAGCACCATCAGCGGACGATCGCGGAGATCGCGCAGCGCGGCGTCGACCAGGTTCACGCTCGGGAGATCACCCCAGTGCAGATCCTCGAGGACGAGCAGGACCGGCGCGCGCGTGCACTCGGCGGCGAGGTAGTCGACCCACGCCCGCCGGATCTGATCGCCCATCAAGACGGCGTTGCCGCGCGCGGTGCGCAGCTCGATCAGATCGTCGTCGAACGGGACTCCCGCGAGCACGCCCAGGAACGCGGCGATCCGCCTGCGATCGGCGGGATCGACGACGACGCGCGCGACGTGCGACGACAAGCGCGCGCGCTGCTGATCGATCGGATCGCCGTCGCGCAGGCCGGCGGCGCGGGCGATCGCGCGCGCGATCACGCCGAACGGCGCGCCCGCGCTGACCGCATCGGCGCGCCCGACCAAGACGGTCGAGGTCTCGCGCGCGCGGCGACGCACGAGCTCGTAGCGCAGGCGCGACTTGCCCATGCCCGGCGGCGCGGCGACCAGGACCGCGCGCGCGACCGGCTCGTCGGCGCACTCGCGCCACAGCCCCTCGAGGAACGCGAGCTCGCGATCGCGGCCGACGCAGCGGGTCGGGCGACCGCACAAGAGGCGCGCGTCGCCGCCCGGATCGCGCTCGCCGGCGAGGACCGCGCCGGTCGGCTCGTGGATCAGCTCGAACGCGAGCTCGCACAGGCCCGCGGTCAGCTCGTCGAGCCCGATCGCGCCCGCGATCACCGACGGCCGCTCGAGCGCGGTCGCGACCCGATCGATGACCTCGCCGACCGGCAGCGTCTCGGCGAAGCGCGCGCGCCCGGTCGCGATCGCGATCGCCGGCGTCGGCGCGGCGCGCCGCATCGCGAGCGCCGCGCGCGCGGCCCGCGCCGCTTGCTCGAGCGCCTCGCCCGATCGGATCAGGCTCGCGAGCACGGTGCCGTCGGCGAGCCGCACGACCTGACAGCCGTGCGCGCGCGCCGCGCTCTCGATCGCGGCGAGGCCGTCGTCGGGGCCGACCACCATCGTCGGGGCGATGTCGTGCTCGCTCGGGTGCGGCGGTGACGCGGCGATCACCGACACGATCTTCTGCTCGCCCTTGCCGAGCGCCGACGGCCGCACGGAGTCGGGGCGGAACGGCACGTCGTGCTCGAGCCCGCCGATCGCCGCGGCGACGAGGCCGCCGTCGGCGAGCCGCCGCGCCGGATCCTTGATCAGCATGCGCGCGATCAGCGCCTCGATCGCGGGCGACACGTCGGCGCGCTGATCGCGCAGGCGCGGCGCGGCGTCGAGGAGGATCTTCGCGAGCACCGCCATCATCGTCTCGCCGCGGAACGCCGGCTTGCCCGCCATGCACTCGTACAAGACGCAGCCGAGCGCGAAGACGTCGGTCGCGGGGATCGCGCTCTCGCCGCACGCCTGCTCGGGCGCCATGTAGCCCGGCGTGCCGACCACCGCGCCCGAGTTCGTGAGCTGCAGCGCGCCCGCGATCGCGCCGAGCCCGAAGTCGAGCAGCTTCGCGCGCGCGAGCTCGCCGCCGACCAGGAAGATGTTGGCCGGCTTGAGATCGCGGTGCACGACGCCGCCGGCGTGGACCGCCGCGAGGCCGTCGGCGATGCGCGACGCCAGCGCGAGCCAGTCGCGCGCGTCGAGCGGGCCGCGCGCGAGCCGCGACGCCAGGTCCTCGCCGTCGAGCCACTCCATCGCGAGGTAGCGACCGCCCGAGGGCATGCCGCCGTACGCGACGAACCGCACGATCGCGGGATGATCGAGGCGCGACAGGATGCTGGCCTCGCGCGCGAACCGCGCATCGCCGGCGTCGTCGAGGTGCGGGATCACCTTCAGCGCGACGGGCGCGCTGGTCTCGAGGTCGTGCGCTTGCCACACGGTCCCCATGCCACCGGCGGCGGCCCATCGATCGAGCCGGAACCGCCCCGCGACGACCCCCCCAGGTCGCGGCAATGCATCCACCGCTCGATGGTACGCCTCGCCCGCGCACAACGCTTGCACTGATCGCGGGTCATGGGTCGCTGGCTCGCGATCGCCGGCATCTCGTGCGCTCTCGCGTGCGTACGCGTGCGGCCGCACGCGCGCGAGCGGCTCGCGTCACCGTCGATGGCCCAACCGCCGTGGCCCGCGATCGATCCCCACGAGCGTCACGTGCAGGAAGTGCGCGAAGGCACCGGCGGCGCGACCGGCGCGACCGGAGGTGGATGCGGCTGCAATT
>DATJIA010000163.1:0-13881 GCA_035493675.1 Kofleriaceae bacterium
CGGCGTGACGGAAGCTCGGACCGGGAAGGTCCGCTCGGTCGCGTTCTCGTGCGCGAACAGCTCGCCTTCGAGGAGCAGCGGCTGGCCCGGCGGGATCGCGGTGGTGCCGAGATCGATCGGCACCTGGACGATCACGGCGGCGCCGGCGTCGACGGTGCGATCGAGCGCGACCTCGCTCTGCGCGGCGCCGAAGCTGTACTGCAGGCGCTCGAGCTGCATCGGGCGCTGCGCGTGGTTGACGACCTGGAGCAGGACGACGGCGTTGCCGTGATGCGGGCGCTCGACGCCGATGACCTTCATCTGGGGCGCGGTCGAAGCGGTGCAGGCGGCGAAGAGCGTGAGAGCGATCAGACCGTGTAGGCGAGGCGACGACATGAACCGGAACGGACATATTGCGCGCCTCGTGCCAGACGGCAAGTATCCGGGAGTCCGAATCGCGGCCGCCCCGACGTGAACGCGCGGTCACGCGCGGTGTATCGTTGGCGTCGTGAAGATCGAAAAAGGCAGGCGCGTGCGAGTGCGCGTCCATCTCTCGGTCGTCGGCGGAGACACCCTCGAGAAGAGCGTCGTCGAGTACATCCAGGGCAGCGGGAAGATGCTGCCCGGGCTCGAGAAAGAGCTCGCCGGCCTCGAGAAGGGCGCGAAGAAGAGCGGGGTCATCAAGGCGAAGAACGCCTTCGGCGATCCGTCGATGCATCCCACGAAGAAGATGAAGAAGACGGAGTTCCCCAAGGGTCAGAAGATCCAAGCCGGGGAGCAGTTCGTCGCGGCGTCCGATGACAAGTCGCACATGAACGTGATCCTCCGGATCGAGAAGGTCCAGGGCGACGACGTCGAGGTGCGGCTCGTCCATCCGCTCGCGACCAAGGACATCAAGTTCGAAGCGGAAGTGCTCGCGGTCACCGATCCGGCGCCGCCGCCGGTGCCGGCCGCGGCGCTCAAGCTCGAAGACGGCTGATCGGATCTCCCGTTCGTCGTGAGCGGAGCCCGGAGCGAAGCGACGGGCGAAGTCGAACGACCAGCGGTCCTTCGACTCCGGGCTCGCTTCGCTCGCCCTTCGCTCAGGACGAACGGAAGCATCAGGGCGCGACGAACGAGAGCGGGAACTGCACCTGCGTCTCGTCGGTCGCCTTCGGGAAGACCAGCTTGCCGAACTGATCGAGCACGCACGCCTCGACCTTGGCGTCGCCGATCGACTGCTTCACGCCGAGGTTCTTGGTCGTGCCGTCCTTGCGCACGGTGAAGCGGATGATCAGCGTGCCGCTCGCTTTCACGCCGGCGCCGCAGCGATCGATCGCGACGCGGTGCGCTTCGATCACCGGTTGCATCTGACCGACCTCGAGCGGGCCGCGCTTGGTCGGGGCCGGCGCGTTGTTGACGGTCGTGCCCGTCGACGACGAGTCGTCGGAGCCGCCGCCCATGAACGACAGGCCGAGGCGATAGCGCACCTCCTTGCCGTGATAGTCGCCGAGCGTGATCTTCGACAGCGCCTTCGTGAGGCACGCGTCGAGCGCGGCGGACAGCGACTTCGAGACCGCGACGTCGGTGATCGTGCCGTCGGGGTGGACGCGCAGATCGACCTCGACGATGCCGTTCGCTTTCGGATCGACCTTCTGGCACGCGCGCAGCTCGGCTTGGTGCTTGCCGAGCAGCGCGCCGAGATCGGCATCTCCTCCGGACGAAGCAGAGACCGGCGCGATCGTCACCACGCCCGACCACGCGCCCGCGGACTTCGGCAAGGTCGCGACCGCCAGGATGCCCGCCACGCACTGCGCGACCGGTCCGTCGGTGCGCGCCGCCGCGCTCGTCACCGCGCCGCTCGCGTCGGTCGTGATCGCGACGTCGACCGCGGTCTGTGTCTTGCGCCAGCACGGCGCCATGTCGCCACGCGACGCCGCGATCGCGCCGGCGATCGCCTGCTTCGCGGTCTCGGCCTTCGGGCCGCCGCGCGAGAAGGTCACGTCCTCGGCGAACGCCACCGCGGGGATCAAGACGAGCGCGATCGTGAGCAAGCGCATCCCTGGAGTATAAACGCGCCGTGCACCCGCTCCTCCTCTACGCGCACCGCGGCGCGACCGCCGAGCTGCCCGAGAACACGATGCCCGCGTTCCGGCGTGCGCTCGAGATCGGCGTCGACGCGCTCGAGATGGACGTGCACATGACCCGCGACGGCGTGCCGGTCGTCTCGCACGATCCGACCGCCGAGCGCATGGGCGGGGTGCGCGCGGCGTGGCGCGATCTCGATCTCGCGGCGGCGCAGCGGATCGATCTCGGCGCGCGCTGGGGCGACGGACGCCACGCCGGTCGCGGCATCCGCGTGCCGACGTTCGAGGAGGTGCTCGCCGAGCTCCCCGTGCGCATCAACGTCGACATCAAGCAGCACACGCCGCCGATGGTGAAGCAGATGCTCACCTTGATCCGCAAGTACAAGGCCGAGGAGCGCGTGACGATCGCGAGCTTCCACGTCTCGACCTTGCTCGCGGTGCGCCGGCGCGGCTACGGCGGCGAGACCGCGCTGTCGCGCCCCGAGGTGATGCTGTTCGTCGCGACGCCGGCGCGGCTGTGGCGGACCTTGCCGTTCGTCGGCAGCGCGGCGCAGGTGCCCGAGCGCGCGGGGCCGATCGTGATGGCGAGCCGGTGGTTCATCGACAAGGCGCACGCCGCCGGCTTGCGCGTCGACTTCTGGACCGTCGACGATCCGGTGCGCGCCGAGCAGCTGCTCGAGCTGGGCGCCGACGGGATCATGACCGACGATCCCGCGGCGATCGCGCCGGTCTTCGCGAAGCGTCGCGCCGCGGTGTCGTGATCGCGCGGGTCGCGTCGCCTCTCGGGCATGAAGACCCCGATGAAGGCGGCGTTCGCGCTGTGCGCGATGGCGGCGTGTGGTGACGTCGATCAACCGCAGCAGCAGGCGGATCCGCCCGACGCGCGCGACCTGCACCCGTACGTCCCCGACGGATCGACCGCGCCGAAGCACTGCGATCCGCTCGCGCGCTTCGGCGCGCCCGTGAAGATCACGAGCCTCTCGACGCCCGATCACACCGAGGCGGTGACGCGCCTCTCGCCCGACGAGCTCACGGTCTACTTCGAGACGTGGTCGTCGGGCGTGCCGTGGAAGCTGTACGTCGCGCGGCGCGCGTCGAAGGACGACGCGTTCCCGACGCCGTCGATGCTCACCGCGGTCACGTCGACCGCGAACGACTTCGATCCTTCGATCTCGACCGACGGGCTCACGCTGTGGTTCGGCTCCGATCGCGACGGCGGCGTGCAGCACCTCTACGTCGCGACGCGCGCGAGCGTGCTCGGCGAGTTCGGCGCGCCGCAGCGCGCGAGCATCGTCAACAGCGACGCGCCCGACGGCCAACCGTTCCTCACCGCCGACGGCGGCGAGCTGTGGTTCACGTCGAATCGCGCGCCGAGCGCCGGCCGCGACATCTGGCGCGCGTCGAAGATCGGCGACGCGTTCGGCGCGCCGGTCGCGGAGCCCGCGCTCGACTCGAGCGCGGAGGACTGGCTGCCGATGCTCAGCGCGGATCGACTCACGATCTACTTCGCGTCGAACCGCGGCGGCGGCGGCGCGAAGGGCGACTTCGAGATCTACCGCGCGCATCGCGCGAACGTCGACGACGGCTTCCCCGCGCCCACGCTCGTCGACGAGCTGAACACCGCCGGCGCCGATCTGCCCGGCTGGCTCTCGCCCGACGACTGCCGGATCTACACGTACACCGACGGCGACGTGTACGTCGCGACGCGCTCGCTGTAAGCCGCGCGCGCGAGGCGCGTTCCCATCGCGTGCGTCTCGCCGCGTGCTTGATCGCGATCACGGCGTGCCTCCCGGGGCATCGCGTGCGCACGTATCCGCGCTGGGTCGCGATCGGCGGGCGCGATCTGCGCGCGGGATGCGCGGTCGCCGACGCGTTCGTCCGCAAGTCGGGCAAGGAAGGCCTCGGCGTCACCGTCGAGGTGCGCTCGCTCTACGACTGCGACGCGCGGATCGATCTCGCGCTGATCTTCCCCGACGGCACGCGCGCGGCCGCGCCATCGATCGATCAGAAGATGATCGGCCGATCGCTCGCGTACCTGTGGATGCCGATCCGCTTCGACGGCGACGCCGCCTGGAACGACGGCGCGCACACCGCGCAGCTCGAGCTCGATCTGCACGCGGGCGACACGACGCACGCATGGAAGATCCCCGTCGAGCATCGCTGGAGCCAACGATGGCGCGATCAGTGATCCTCTTGATCCTGTGCGCGGGCTGCCCGAACCTCGTCGCGCGCTCGCCGCGCAACGCGCCGGGCCACGTCGATCTCGCCAAGCCGCCCGCGCACGAGATCGGCGATCCCGCGTCGTTCGAGGACGCGACCGATCCGGGCGAGCATCGCGCGATGATCCTGCCCGGCGGCTTCGTCGGGATCGGCCAAGGACGCCGCACCGGCGCGGTCGAGCTCGGCGCGCAGCTGCGCTGGACCTTCGCCGAGGATTTCGGCGAGAGCTCCAAGGACGACGAGCTCCCGTACGTGTGGAGCGCGTGGGGCGCCGCGGTCGGCTGGGGCATCGTGCAATTCCCCGACGACGAAACCGACACGATGCAACACGCGATCGGCGGGCCGCTGTTCGCCGAGGTCAATCGCACGTGGAGCGTGTGCGGCGTCGGCGCGGGGCCCGCGGTCTATCCGTTCGATCCCGAGGTCGGCGCGCAGCTCACCGCGTGGGCCGGCTTGTTCTCGGGCCGCGTGCGCTACATGGAGCACAGCGGCTTCGAGATCTACTTCGCGTACCAGCTCGAGCTGCCGACCGTGTGGACCTGGTCGAAGTAGCTCAGCGATAGAGCATGAAGTAGACGACGACGCCGGTGACCGACGTGTACATCCACAGCGGCCACGTCCAGCGCGCGATCGCGCGATGGCGATCGTCGTCGCGGCGCAGCGCGCGCCGGAGCGTGATCAAGACCATCGGCACGAGCGCGACGGCGCACGCCATGTGCGAGAAGAGCAGCGTCAGATAGACGGCCTTGCCCGCCGCCGAGCCCTGGTAGTAGTGCGTGCCGGTCGTGAGGTAGCGCGCGACGTACGAGACCAGGAACAAGCTCGACGTCGTGAAGCCGGCGATCATGAACGGCCAGTGGAAGCGCACCTGGCGGAAGACGCGGATCGCGATCCAGCCGCACAAGAGCAGCACCGCCGAGGTGCCGTTCAAGAACGCGTTATAGCCCGGGTGGTCCCAGTGCACGAGCTACATCCGGCCGTCGAGGACCATCACCGTGAACAGCACCGGCAGGTACACGATCGACAACAGGAACACGCGCTTCGCCCAGCGCGCGTCGCCCTTCCACAGGCCGGGCAGCGCCTGGCCGAGGACGAGCGCGCCGAGGACGATCGCGGTCGCGAGGTAGAGGCCGCCGCAGACGCCGAGCGGCACGAGCTCGAGCGACAGCGCGACCTGCACGACCAACCACGAGACGATCTGGCCGCGCGCGGCGCCGTCGCCGTGCGTGCCGGGCAGCGTCTTCAGGCCCGCGCGGTCGTACTCCTTCTGGCGGAACAGCGCGATCGCGTGGAAATGCGGGATCTGCCAGATGAAGAGGATCGCGAAGACCGCGAGCCCCCTCACGTCGATGGACCCGGTCGCCGCGGTCCATCCCATGAGCGCGGGCATCGCGCCCGGCACGGCGCCGATCCACGTCGCCCAGTGCGTGCGCGGCTTGAGCGGCGTGTACATCCCGACGTAGGCGATGAACGCGATCGCGCCGAGCAGCGCGGTGAGCCCGTTGACGAGGAACAAGACCGGCAGCGCGAGCGCGCCGAGCGCGACGCCGAAGACGAGCGCGACGTTCGGCGCGAGCCGCTTCTGCGGCAGCGGCCGCTTCATCGTGCGCGCCATCAAGCAGTCGATGTCGCGCTCGAGGTACATGTTCATCGTGTTCGCCGCGCCGACGATCAGCGCGCAGCCGAGCACGAGCAGCAGCGCGGTGTCGGTGTTCGGCGCGCCGGGCGCGAGCGACATGCCGCCCGCCGCCGTGAGCAGGGCCATCACCATGATGCGCGGCTTCACGAGCTCGACGAGATCGAGCGACGTCGAGCGATGCGCGGCGGCTTCGATCACGCCGAAACCTCCGCCGTGTGCAGCTCGATCGGCTCCTGCTCCGCAGACGCCAGCGCCTTCGGCGACGTCATCAGCAGCATCGACATCCACAGCGCCCACAGGCCCGCCGCGCCGGCGAAGTGCGCGACCGCCACCGGCACCGCGCGCATCGTCAAGATGACGTAGACGCCGAGCACGATCTGGGTCGCGACCAGGACCGGCGCGATCAGCGTGAGCCGGCGCAAGGCCGGCCACGACTTCGCGCTGCGCCACACTTGAATCGCGGCGACCGTCGTCACGACGCCGACCAGGCAGCCGACCGCGCGGTGGATCATCTGCAGCTGCTGCAGCCCGACGTTCGGGAACCACTCGCCGGTCTTCGTGCAGGTCGGGATGCCGAGGCACGCGAGCGCGGCGCCGAGGTGCCGCACGAGCCCGCCGATCAAGAGCTGCACGATCACGATCGCCGCCGCGACGAAGATCCAGCGGCGCACGCGCGCGATCTCGTCGACCGTGGCGTGCGCGACGCGCGCCTTGTCGAACGAGGCCGGCGCGGTCTTGAACGCGACATAGATGAGGGTCGCGAGATAGCTCATGCCGAGCACGAGGTGCATGCTCGACACGACCGGCGACAGCTTGACCGCCACCGTGATCGCGCCGAGCGAGCCCTGCGCGATCACCATGCCGAGCCCGATCCACGCGAGCCGCTTCATCTGCGGCCGCCTGCGAAGGAGCACGACCGTGAGCGCGATCTGGAGCAGGCCGACCGTCATCGCCGCGAGCCGGTGACCGTGCTCGTAGAACACGCCGCCCGTCATCTCGGGGAAGAACGAGCCCTTGCAGATCACCGTGGCTTCGGGGCACGCGAGGCTCGAGCCCGTCGCGTTGACCATGCCTCCGATGATCAAGAGGAGGAACGTGGCGCCGGCGGCGAGCTTGGCGAGGCGGTGCTCCAACATACAGCGGGGGTGCCCGGAGGTACCACGATCCCCCGCGGGTCGCGAAGCGTAAGGACCTGCGACGTAGCGTCGCGTGAATTGCGCCGACATTCCGGCGAGTTGTACAGTCGGGCGTGGCCGCTTGGGTGGAGAGCACCTCGATCGGGACGCTGCGGGCGGAAGACCTGCAGCGACCCGACGTCTGCTTCCGCTACAACCGCTACCTCTATCGCACGACCGGGAAGCACCTGAACGACGGCGGCATGGGCTCGGTCTACACGCTCGAGCGATCCGCCGACGAGGGCGCGACCATCGAGAAGATCGTCGGCAAGGTCTTCCAGGCGAGCTACCTCTACCAGCTGCGCACCGACGAGGTGACGCGCCGCGATCACCACACGAACCTCGCGGCGATGGCGCGCATCGCGGCGATCGATCACCCGAACATCCTGCCGACCTACGTCGCCGCGCCGATCGCCGACAACTACCTGTTCGTCACGCCGCAGATGAGCGGCACGCTGCTCGAGGCGATCAACAAGATGGGCCTCACCGCGCGCGCGCGCGTGAAGCTCTTGATCCAGGCGCTCGAGGGCCTGTCGCGCCTGCACGAGCAGCGCTTGCTCCATCGCGACTTCACGCTGCGCAACGTGCTGCTCGACGAGGCCGCGGCGGTCGCGTACCTGTTCGACTTCGATCTCGCGCTGTCGTTCGACGACGTCGGCCACACGACGTATCGCGCGCACTATCGCGGCCGCATCTTCGGCTCGCCGGGCTACTCGGTCGCGCCGGAGACGGTCGATCCGGGCCTGTTCGACACGCCGCTGTCGAACGCGCTCGACGTCTTCGCGGTCGGCGGCGCGATGCACGCGCTGTTCACCGATCAGCTGCCGTACGGGCCCACCGACGACATGTGGGGGCTCTTGGTCCGGATCGCGGACGGCATCGTCGTCGGCGGCAAGTCGAACGTGCACTACCCCGACGCGGTGCCGTACGCGATCCGCCCGATCATCGAGGGCTGCCTCGAGCGCGATCCCGGCGGGCGCTACCCGCGCATCGAGTCGATCATCCACGACCTGCGCGCGATCCTGCCCGAGCTCGACGATCACTCCGCCGACGAGCACACGTACTCGTCGATGACGAACCGGCAGCCGCAGATCGCGCCGGCCCAGCGCATCGACAGCGTGTTCTCGACGCGCACCGATCAGAAGATCACGCGCGCGACGATCGAGGTCGGCGACACCGCGGTCGCGACCTGGGGCTATCAGATCGAGCGATCGCTCGGCCGCGTGAAGGGCCACCACATCTATGTCGCGGCGCCGCGGCAGGATCTGCTCGCGGCCGGCTCGTTCCCCGACGCCAACACGTTCCCGAAGCTGGTCACCGTGATCAACCTGCACGCGGTCACCGATCCGCGCACGCTCGTCGAGAACTGGCAGGCGCACTTCCTGCCGACGTTGAAGAAGGTGCGCACCGGCTTGATGACCTCGCTGCACAAGGTCATCTACGACGCGAACACCGGCTCGCTCCTCCTGTTCAGCGAGTACGTCGACGAGCCGCGCTTCGGCACGCAGCTCGCCGAGATCGATCTGCACGTCGACGGCGCGCTCGCGCTCGCGTTCCTGGTCACGCGGCAGGTCGCCGCGCTCCACGAGCACGGCATGGCGCACAACAACGTCCACGCGGGCGCGCTCTTGTTCAAGGGCTTGTCCGATACCCGGACCGTGCAGCCCGCGATGATCGGGCTGGTCGAGCCGTCGCTCGCGCCCGAGGCGATGCAGGCCGACGCGCGCGCGCTCGCGGGCCTGTGCTTGTCGTGGCTGCGGCCGAACCGGATCGCGCAGCTCAACCAGCGCGCGCGCCCGCCGTTCGACGAATTGCGCGCGCGGCTCGCGCAGTGGGCGTACGACCAGAACGCGCCCGCGCCGGGGATCGACGAGCTGCTCGGCGCGACCTCCGACGGGCTCTCGCTCGTGGACTTCAACTTCTCGGTCCTGCGCGACTCCGGCGGCGATCTGCAGGAGTATGCGCTGATGCTCGTGAGCCACCGCCTCTATCATCTATTGTGGTCGTCATGAGGTATCGGCATCTCGCGGCGGGCGACGAAGCGATGGTCGAGGCGTTCCTCGTGCAGCACGCCGACACCGCGATGTTCTTGCGATCGAACCTGCGCGCGGTCGGGTTCGCGTGGAGCGCACCGGCCGCGAAGTTCCGAGAAGGCCAGTGGGTCGCGCGCATCGACGACCGCGGCGCGGTCGCCGGCGTCGTGTGCCACGCGTGGCACGACATGATCTTGATCGAGGACGTGCAGCCCGAGCAGACCGTGCGCGAGGTCGTCGCGTGGTCGCAGCGTCGCGTCGCGGGGTTCATCGGACCGGCGGCGATGGTGGCGGCCGGGCGCGCCGCGCTCGGCATGACCGACACGCCGACGTCGCTCGACGACGACGAGGTCCTGATGACGCTGCCGATCGAGGAGCTGAAGCTGCCGCGCGCGCTCGAGACCGGATCGGTCGTGTGTCGCCGTGCGCTGCCGTGGGATACCGACTTCCTCGTCGAGTGGCGGCACGACTACAACGTCGAGGCGCTGCACATGCAGCCGGGCGACGCGACGCGCGCGCTCGCGCGCGAGCAGATCGAGCGCGGCATCGCGAACGACACGATGTGGGTCGCGGTGATCGGCGAGACGATCGTGTCGACGACCGCGTTCAACGCGACGCTCCCCGACATCGTGCAGATCGGCGGCGTGTACACCCCGCCCGACCTGCGCGGGCGCGGCTACGCGCAGTGCGCGGTCGCCGGCTCGCTCGCGTTCGCGCGTGAGCTGGGCGTGAAGCGCGCGGTCTTGTTCGCGGACAAGCACCACCCGACGTCGACCTTGGCGTATCGCGCGATCGGATTCGTCGACAGCGCCGATTACGCCTTGGTGATGTTCGCGGCGTGAATCGTGCAATGCACGGCTCGACGATGAGCAGTGCTGGTGCCAAGGCTCGATTCTCCGAGGCGATGTGGTTCGCGCACGGTGAGCAAGAAAGTCGCGATGCGCAAGCTCCGGACAGCGACGATGTAGCCGCGAAGAATACGTTGCCCATCGAGGAGCGATACCGTGAGGACGGCTCGCTCTCCGCCGCGGACGCCGCGCGGTTGAGCCTGCGCACCGGCGGCACCGCGAAGGTGCCCGCGCTTCGCGAGCCGCCGCGGGCGATGGAGATCCCCGCGCGCGAGTTGCTCGACGAATCGCGCGCGCGCTCGCAGATGTGGATCGTCGCGGCGATCGCGATCGCGCTGATCGCCGCGGTCGTCGCGTTCGCGCTCTAGTCGTCGCCTTCGATCATCTGCGTCGGATCTTCCGGCCACTGGTGGCGCGGATACTTGCGCATGAGCTCGCGGCGGATCGCGGGGTAGTGCTTGACCCAGAAGCCGGGCAGGTCTTGCGTGACCTGGACCGGGCGCTGGTTCGGCGCGAGCAGGTGGAGGACGAGCGGGACCTTGCCGTCGGCGACCGCGGGCGCGCGCGCGAGGCCGAAGAAGTCCTGCATGCGCGACGCGATCCACGGCGGGCGATCGAGCTCGTAGTGGATCGGCACGCGACGGCGGCGGGGGAGCGCGAGGTGTGTCGGTGCGATCCTCTCGAGGAGGGCTCGCTTGTCGGCGAGCGAGGCGTCGAGGAGCGCGAGCGGGTTCGCCTTGCGGAGCTCGTCGAAGCTGATCAGGCCGTCGCACGCGCGCGCGAGCTGCGCGGCGAGCTGGTCGTCGCTGGGAGGCTCGAGACCGGAGATGTGCGCGGCGGCGAACGTCACGCGGGCGCGCCATTCCTTGAACGCCTCGGCATCGACGAAGCGATCGATGCCGGCCGCGATCGCCTCGCGTGAGAGCACCGCGCTCGCGGCCTCGCCGGCGCGACGCGCGCCTTCGACATCCGTTTGCTCGTCGATCGCGAGCCCGTCGTAGACCAGGCGCGTGCGGCGCTCGACGCGCTGCTTGTCGCGGTTCCAGATCAGCTCGTCTTCGTCGCGCACGCGATCGAGGTAGAGATCGAGCAGCCAGCTCGGATCGATCCGCGACGCGCGGCGGATCATCGTCTTGCCCGCGCGGCCCCGCTCGCCGGTCTCGCCCGCGTCGACGGCGACCAGGAGCTCGGCGTCGATCACGCTCGAGGTCGGTGACAGCTGCGCGCTGCCGCCGCCGGCCATGATGATCTCGTGCGAGCGCGCGGCGCGGCGCTTGCCGACGCGATCGGGATAGCCGGTGAGGATCGCGAGCTCGAGCGCGTCGTCGGTCGCGTCGGCGGTCTTCGGCGCGGGCGCTTCGTCGCGCGCGAGCTTCGCGAGCTGGCGCGCGGCGCGATCGACCTGATGCGCGGCCGCGGCGTCGAGGCCGCGCGTGCCGTACTCGCGCATGTGGAGGATCGCGTCCAGGTCGTCGATCAGATCCGACGTGCTCGCGAGCTTGGCGGCGGATCGTCCTTCGCGGCTCATGCGCCGCTCCAGCCGGATCTCGCGCGCGCCGAGCGCGGCGGCGATGATCGCGCCTTCTGACGAGACGCCCCGGCGCTCCGCCTCGACGAGGATGCGCGCCTGCCGCGGGTGGGCGGGGAAGCGGAGCATGCGCCTGCCGATCGGCGTGAGCGCGCCGCGCGGATCGATCGCGCCGAGGCGCGCGAGCAAATCCTCGGCCGCGTCGAGCGCGGCGGGCGGCGGCGCTTCGAACCACGCGTCGGCCGCCCTCGGATCCACGCCGGCCGCGTGCAGCTCGAGCGCGGCCTCCGCGAGATCGGCGCGCACGACCTCGGGCGGATCGTGCGCGCGCCGCGTGTCGTGATCGTGCTTCGTGTACAGCCGCAGCGCGCGGCCGGGACGCGTGCGGCCGGCGCGACCCGCGCGCTGCGCCGCGCTCGCGCGCGAGATCGGCTCGATCTGCAGCGCGGGCAAGCCCGACCACGGCGAGTGGCGCGCGACGCGCGCGAGCCCGCTGTCGATCACCGCGACCACGCCGTCGATCGTCACCGACGTCTCCGCGACGTTGGTCGACAAGATGATCTTGCGCTTGCCGCCGGGCGCGCGCGCGATCGCGCGATCTTGATCCTCGGCGGGCAGATCGCCGTGCAGCGGCACGACGACGAGATCGGCGCGCGCCGCGATCTCCGCGAGATCCTCCTCGGCGCGGCGGATCTCGGCGGCGCCCGGCAGGAAGACGAGCACGTCGCCGTCGAGCTGCTGCGCGACCAGCGCGCGCACCGCGGCGCTGATCTGCTTGCCGAGCGGACGATCGTCGGGCTGATCGATGTATTCGATCGACACCGGGAATGTCCGGCCTTCGGACACGACGATCGGCGCGTCCAAGAAGCGCGCGACCGGCTCGGCCTCGAGCGTCGCGGACATCACGACGATCTTCAGATCCTTCCGCGCGCCGCGACGCAGGCGCGCGACCGCGGCGAGCGCGAGATCGGCCGCGAGGTGACGCTCGTGGAACTCGTCGACGACCACGATCGAAGTTCCGCGCAAGCTCGGATCGTCGAGCAACCGTCGCGTGAGGATCCCTTCGGTGACGAACCTGATGCGCGTGTCACGCGACACGCGCCGATCGAAGCGGACCTCGTAGCCGATCTCGCCGCCGAGCGACGCGCCGCGCTCGTGCGCGACGCGCGCCGCCGCCATGCGCGCCGCGAGGCGCCGCGGCTCGAGCACGACGACATCTCCGGCAGGCGACAGCACAGCTCCTGGGATCCGCGTCGTCTTGCCGGCGCCGGGCGGCGCGACCAAGACGCACACGCCACGCTCGTCGAGCGCACGCACGACGTCGGCGGTGACGTCGTCGATCGGCAACGGAGCCAGCTTCACGCGCGCCAAACGTACTACAGTCGATCGATGTCTCAGCCGTTCCCCTCGCCACCGCTGCCCGAGCTCCCCGACGATCACGTCGCGACCGCCTCGTTCGAGCTGCGCTACGAGGACCTCGCGCAGGACGGCCGCATGATGATGACCGCGCTGCCGCCGGCGCTCGGCTGGACGGTGTGGCGCCAGCTGCTCGCGAAGCACCCCGCGCGCGGCGCCGCCGAGAACCGCGGCATCGTCTCGATCCTCACGCGCCTCACCGTCGACGGCACCGACGCGACCATCCGCGTCGATCGCCCCGTCGAGGCGACCGGCGCGTACCAGATCGCGCGCCAAGCCGAGAGCGGCGAGCGCTTGTTCATGAACATGTGGGTCGAGGTCCGCGGCGCGCAGGGGCGCATGGTGCCGCCGCAGGGCCCGGGCCCGAACATCGTCGCCGGCCGCTTGTTCGCGGAGCACACCTTCACGCGCTTGTTCGCGCCGCCCGACAAGCGGCGCGTCTCGCCGAGCGACGTGCGCGGCGTCGACGACGAGCCGATCGCGGACTACGCGTTCCCCGGCGCCGACACCGCGATGCAATTGCCCGACGGCGCGACCGCGCTCGACGACGCCTACGTCCCCGACGAGGCCGAGATCTGTTTCGGGCTCGATCACACCGACTCGAACCAGCACGTCAACTCGCTCGTCTATCCGCGCTTGTTCGCGGAGGCGGCGCTGCGGCGCTTCGCGACGCACAAGCGCAAGCGCGACGTCTTGGTGCGCCACCTCGACATCGCGTATCGCAAGCCGAGCTTCGCCGGCGATCGCGTGCGCGTCCACGTGCGCGCGTTCACGCTCGGCGATCGCGCGGGCGTCGCGGGTTGGCTCGCCGCCGACGGTGAAGCGAAGCCGCGCTGCGCGGCGCGCATCTTGTTCGGGTGATCCGCGTGCGGTGGCGCATCCGCATCGATCGCGGCGGGACGTTCACCGACTGCATCGGGATCGCGCCGGATGGCAGCGTGCGCGTCGCGAAGGTCTTGTCGTCGGACGACGCGCCG
>DATJIA010000164.1:0-8006 GCA_035493675.1 Kofleriaceae bacterium
GAACGAGAGGTCGCGCGCCTCGTACTCGATCATCCCCTGGTAGCGACCGTCGGTGAGGTCGGCCTTGTGGCACGCCGCCGCCCCCGCGATCACCGCCACCAGCCACGCCGCATTCTTTATCATACGTCTGATTATAATGCGGCCAGAGCGATTCGCAAGCGCGGCGTTCGCTCGCGATCTCGGTTACTTGGAGGGCGGGACGAGGACGGTGTCGATCACGTGCACGACGCCGTTCGACGCCCGAACCGACGCGATGATCGTCGCGTCGTTGATCATCACCACGCCGTCCTTCACGGGGATCGTCGCGTGCGCGCCGTTCGACATCGCGAGGTCGTCGCCGTACTCGAGCACGTTCTTCAGCTTGTCGACGTTCTCGCGCTTCACGAGATCCTCGATGGTGCCCTTGGGCAGCTTCGCGAACGCGTCGTTGGTCGGCGCGAAGACCGTGAGCGGACCCGGGTTCGCGACCGCGGTGACGTAGTCGGCGGCCTTCAGCGCCGTGACCAGCGTCGTGTGGTCCTTGGAGCCGACCGCGATGCTGACGATGTTGTTCGGATCGAGCGGCGGGGTCTGCGGCGGCGACGGCGCGACGGGAGCCTCGACCGCGGCGGCGGCCTGCGCCGGCGCGCTGTCCTTCTTGCCGCAGGCGAGCACTCGGCACACCAGCGCCTCTCGCGCGCGCACGTGCGATCGCGCGCACCGCATGCGCCGCGCTACGGCGACGCCGGCACGGCTTGCGTGCAGAACGCCTTCACGCCCGCCTTGCACGCGTCGGCGCGCAAGGCCGGCAGATCGGCGTCGGGCACCGGCGGCTGCTCGCCGCTCGCGAGCAGGATGATGCACGCGGCGCGATAGCGAAGGCTGCACGACTCGCGCATCTTCACCATCGCCGCCGCTTCGCCGCGCGGCTCGATCGCGTTCTGCGCGCGCAGGTTCGCGATCATCCAGCACGCCTCGCCGTCGCCGATCATGCACGCGCGCTCGAAGCCGCTCTGCCCCATCGCGACGTCGTGCGCCTCCATGCCCTCGGCGCCGATCGACATGCACGCCTGCGCCGAGCCGAGCGCGCAGCCGCGCTCCTCCGCGTCGTGCCCCGCCTTCAGATCCTTGGGCACCTTGTCGCCGAGCGAGAGCACCGCGCCGAGGATCCCGCACGCGTTGCCGTCGCCGCCGTCGCAGCCCTGCTTCAAGAGCTCGGCGGCGCGCGCGCCGTCTTCCTTCACGCCGCGCCCGACGTAGAGCGCCTGACCGAGCACGCCGCAGGCGAGCGCGCTCTTCGCGCGGCACGCGTGCTCGAGCAGGCGCGACGCGAACGCCGTGCTCTCCGGCTGCTCGAGGAACATGAGCGCCCAGTTCGCGCACGCCTCCGCGTAGCCGCCCCAGCACGCCTCGCGATACGCGTCGGCCGCGCGCACGCCGTCGCGCTTGCCGACCATGCCGTTGTCGTAGAGGACGCCGAGGTTGATGCACCACGCGAGATCGCCCTCGCTGCACTGCTTGCGATAGAGCGGCTCGGCGGCGTGCATCAGCTCGCTGACCTTGTTCGCGTCGAGGTCGAGCGGGCCGTCGGCGTGCATCAGCGCGAGGTTGAAGCAGCCGACGCCGGCGCCGTGCGTGCACGCGAAGTCGTAGAGCGTCGCGGCGCGGCTGTCGCTCTCGGCGACGCCGCGGCCGTCTTGATAGAGGAGGCCGAGCGCGGCGCAGCTCGACGGGCGGCCGGCGTCGCAGCCCTTCGAGAAGAGCCGCGCCGCGCGATCGGGCGCGAGCGCGACGTTCGCGCCGTACGCGAGCTTGTTGCCGAGGTTCTCGCACGCGCGCGCGTCCTTGGCGTCGCACGCCTTCTCGCACGCGTCGACGTCGGGGCAGCGCGTCGCGTCGTCGAGCGCGGGCAATAGCGGCGACGCGGTGATCTTCGAGGCGTCGACCGACTTCGCGCCACAGGCCGCCAAGAACAAGAGCGCCCACTTCATCGCGTTCTCCTCAGCCGCACGACGAGATCACCGCCGATCATCTCCGGCGCGCCGGCATACTCGAAGCGATACGCCTCGGCCAGCGTCGCCACGCCGGCGCCGCCGACCCACGACCGCGCGGCGCCGCCGACCGCGATCGGCGCGACGTACACGCGCAGCTCGTCGGCGAGCCCGGCCGCGAGGAAGCGCGCGTGCGTCTCGGCGCCGCCCTCGACGAGCACGCTCGTCATCTTGGCTTCACCGAGGCGCTTGGCGAGCGCGACGAGCTCGATCGGATCCATCCGCCACAGCTCCGCGCCGCGCAGCTCGCGCGCCTTTTCGCGCGTCACGATGATCGTGCGGCCCGGCTCCGCGAGCATCGCCGCGGACGCCGGCGTGCGCAGCGATCCGTCGAGCACGATGCGCACGGGATCCTTCGCGCCGCGCGTGCGCGCGGTCAGCTTCGGATCGTCCGCGAGCACGGTGCCGACGCCGACGAGGATCGCGTCGACCTTGCCGCGCAGGCGCCTCCCGTGCGCCCGCGCCGCCTCGCTCGTGATCCACTGCGACTCGCCGCCGGCGGTCGCGATCTTCCCGTCGAGCGTGATCGCGGCCTTCAAGATGAACCGCGGCCGGCCCTGCGTCGCCCACGTGAAGAACGCGGCGTTCGCGTCCTCGCACGCCTCGCGCAGCACACCCTTCGTCACGCGGATCTTCGCGCGCGCGATCCGCTTCGCGCCGCCCGCGTGTCCCGGGATCGGATCCATCGCGCCGATCACGACCCGCGCGACGCCGCTCTCGATCACGCGCTGGCTGCACGGGATGCGCCCGCCGTCGCGGTGATCGCACGGCTCGAGGTTCACGTAGAGCGTGCCGCCCTTCGCCTTCGCGCCCGCCTTCGCGAGCGCCTCCGCCTCGCCGTGCGGCGTGCCCGGCCCGCGATGGAAGCCTTCCCCGACGATCTTCCCGCGCCGATCGACGACGACCCCGCCGACGATCGGGTTCGGCGCCGTGCGCCCCTCGGCCTTCCGCGCGAGCTCCAGACAGCGCGCGATGCCCTCGAGATCCGTCACTCAGGATCTCGCGTCCGCAGCGACTCGACCTCTTTCGCGAACTGCTCGACGTCGCGGAAGTCGCGGTAGATCGACGCGAAGCGCACGTACGCGACCTGATCGAGCTCGTGCAGCTTCGGCAGGACGCGCTCGCCGATCGCGCGCGAGTCGATCTCGGCGACGCCGAGCTCGCTGACCTCGCGCTCCACGTCCTCGGCCAAGCGCAAGACGGCCTCGTGCGCGACCGGCCGCTTCGCGCACGCGTAGTGCAAGCCGCGCTCGATCTTGTTGCGATCGAACGGCTCGCGGCGGCCGTCGCGCTTGACGACCAAGGGCATCGACTCCTCGATGCGCTCGTACGTGGTGAACCGGCGCGCGCAGCTCTCGCACTCGCGGCGCCGACGGATCTCGCGCGCGTCCTTCGAGACGCGCGAGTCGATCACCTTGTCCTCCTGCCCCCCGCAGAAGGGACACCGCACGGCTACCTCCCCTTCATGTCTAGCTCGTCGAGCTTCGCGACCCGGCGGGCGTGTCGCCCGCCCTCGAACGCGGTGTCGCGGAACGTGCGCAGCGCGTCCTCCGCGACGCCCCCACCGATCACGCGCGCGCCGAGCGCGAGCACGTTGGCGTCGTTGTGCTTGCGCGTCATCTCGGCGGTGAAGTGATCGTGCACGACGGCGGCGCGCACGCCCGGCACCTTGTTGGCGGCGATCGAGATGCCGATGCCGGTGCCGCAGATGATCAAGCCGCGCGCGTCAGAAGACGCCGCGACGCGCCGTCCGACCTCCGCGCCGAAATCGGGATAGTCGACCGAGCTCTCGTCGTGCGTGCCGACGTCCTCGACCTCGTCGCCCCACGCCCGCAGCGACTCCACCAGCGTGCGCTTGAGCGCCAATCCCGCGTGGTCACTGCCGACGATCCACTTCATCGATCAATCGCCCTTGTACCGCTTCATGATCAGCGCCGCGTTGGTGCCGCCGAAGCCGAAGCTGTTCGACATCGCCGCCTCGACGCGCACCTCGCGCGCCGTGTTCGGCACGTAGTCGAGATCGCACGCGGGATCCGGCGTCGTGTAGTTGATCGTCGGCGGCAGCACGCCGCGCGCGATCGCGAGCGCCGTGATGCCCGCCTCGATGCCGCCGGCCGCGCCGAGCGTGTGGCCGGTCATCGACTTGGTCGAGCTCATCGCGAGCTTCCGCGCGTGATCGCCGAAGACCGCCTTGACCGCCGCGGTCTCGCCCTTGTCGTTGAGCTCGGTCGAGGTGCCGTGCGCGTTGATGTACCCGATCGTCGTCGGATCGATCTTCGCGTCGCCCAGCGCGAGCTGGAAGCACTTCTGCGCGCCGCGGCCCTCCGGGTGCGGCGCCGCGACGTGGTGCGCGTCGCCGTTCGCGGCGTAGCCGACGATCTCGGCGTAGATCCGCGCGCCGCGCTTCTTCGCGTGCTCGAGCTCCTCGATCACCACGACGCCCGCGCCCTCGCCGGGCACGAAGCCGTCGCGGTCCTTGTCGAACGGACGGCTCGCGTGCTCGGGGTCGTCGTTGCGCGTCGACATCGCGCGCATCGCGTTGAACCCGCCGATGCCCAAGATCGTGATCGTCGCCTCGGCGCCGCCGGTGATCATCGCGTCGGCGTAGCCGTGGCGGATCGCGCGCGCCGCCTCACCGATCGAGTGCGCGCCGGTCGCGCACGCCGAGACGTGCGAGATGTTCGGCCCGCGCGCGCCCGAGCGGATCGAGATCATGCCGGGGATCTCGTTGATGATGATGTCGGTGACGAAGTACGGCGAGAAGCCGTAGCGCGGGCCCTTCTGCCCGTTCGCGACGTAGGTGTCCTCGATCGTGCGCACGCCGCCGAGGCCCGCGCCGATGTAGCAACCCCACGCGTCTTCTTCGCCGGCCGGGACCTTGAAGTCCGGGAAGCCGGCGTCCTCCATCGCCATCAGGCCGGCGACGACGCCGAACTGCAGGAAGCGATCGAGGTGCTTCACCTCGCGCTTGTCGAGGTACGGCAGCGCGGACCAATTCTTCACCTCGCAGGCGAACTTGGTCGCGAACTGCGACGCATCGAACAGCGTGATCGGCGCGGCGCCGCTCTTGCCAGCGAGCAGCGCCTGCCACGTCGACTCGCGATCGCTGCCGATCGGAGTGACCATGCCGATACCGGTGATGACGACTCGACGCATGAAACCTCATACCCCGGGATCGGGGCGGACGCTCACTTCGCGTGGGTCTTGATGTAGTTCAGCGCGTCCTTGACCGTCTTGATCTGCTCGGTGTCCTCCTCGGGGATCTCGATCTTGAACTCCTGCTCGAGGGCGAGCACCAGCTCGACGACCGCCAGGGAGTCGGCCTTGAGATCGTCGACGAACGACGCCTCGGGGCGGAGCTGCTCGGGGGAGACCTCGAGCTGCTGGCAGATGATCTCCTTGACCTTGGTATCGATCTCTTCGGGGGACATGGCTTCGATCCTTTCGGCGTCTCTTGTAGTCCGAAATCGTGCGTTACATCAACATGCCGCCGTTGACGCGCAGCACCTGGCCGGTGATGTAGGCGGCCTCGGGGCCGGCCAGGAACGCGACCGCGTGGGCGACGTCGTCGGCGCTGCCGATGCGGGACAGCGGAATCTGTTGGAGGAGCGCGGCGCGCTGCGCCTCGGGCAGGTGCTCCGCGGTCATGTCGGTCTCGATGAAGCCCGGCGAGACCGCGTTGCAGGTGACGCCGCGCGACGCGAGCTCCTTCGCGAGCGTCATCGTGAGGCCGATCAGGCCGGCCTTCGACGCGGCGTACGCGACCTGGCCGCCGTTGCCGCTCTCCCCGACGACGCTCGTGATGTTGACGATGCGGCCGTGCTCCTTGGCGCGCAGCAAGAGCGACGCCGCCGCGCGCGCGGTGTGGAACGCGCCGGCGAGGTTGGTGTCGAGGACCTTGTCCCACTGCTCGTCTTTGAAGCGCAGGAGCAAGCCGTTGATCGCGACGCCCGCGTTGTTGACGAGGATGTCGAGACCGCCGTGGTCCTTGCCGATCGCCTTGATCGACTCGGTGACCTGCTCGCCGTTCGCGACGTCGAACTGCGCGATCGCCGCCTTCGCGCCCGCCGCTTCGACGAGCGAGGCGGTCTCGCGCGCCGCGTCTTCGCGGCCCGCGTAGTTCACGATCACCTTCGCGCCGCGATGCGCGAGCCCGACGCAGATCGCGCGACCGATGCCGCGCGAGCCGCCGGTGACGAGCGCGACGCGTCCCTCGAGCGCCTTGTCGACGATCACGCGGCACCTCCGAAGGCCTCGACCTCGTGCGGCTCGCCGATCGTCGTGCACGGAAGATCCGCGATGCGCTTCACGAGGCCCTTCAAGACCGCGCCCGAGCCGAGCTCGAACACCTGCGTGACGCCGGCGGCCTTGAGCGCCAGCACCGACTCTTCCCAGCGGACCGGCGCGGTGACCTGCTTCCACAGCAGATCCTTCACGCGCTTGTGGTCTTGGTTCGCGGTCGCCTCGACGTTCGACACGACCGGCGCGCGCATCGGCTGGATCTCGACGCCGTCCATCGCGAGGCGCAGGCCATCGGCCGCGGGCTTCATCATCGAGCAGTGGAACGGCGCCGAGACGTCGAGCTTCTTGACCAGCTTCGCGCCCTTCCCCTTCGCCGCCGCCACCGCGCGATCGATCGCCGCGGTCGCGCCGCTGATCACGACCTGCCCGCCGCCGTTCAAGTTCGCCGGCTCGCACGGCTCGCCGGGCGCGGCGCTCTCCGCGCACAGCGCCTTCACCTTGTCGAGGTCGAGGCCGATCACCGCCGCCATCGCGCCCGCGCCGACCGGCACCGCCTCCTGCATCAGCTTGCCGCGGATGTTGGTCAGCTTGACGGCGTCGGCGAGCGAGAACGCGCCGACCGCGACCAGCGCGCTCCATTCGCCGAGCGAGTGACCGGCGGCGATCGCGAACGTGAGCCCCTTCTCCGCCTGGAGCACGCGGAGCACCGCGATCGAGGTCGTGAGGATCGCGGGCTGCGCGTTCTGCGTGAGCACCAGCGTGTCTTCCGGACCCTCGAAGCAGATCTGCGAGATCGAGAAGCCGAGCGCGTCGTCGGCCTCTTCGTACGTGCGACGCGCGAGCGGGAAGCGCGCGGCGAGCTCCTTGCCCATCGCGACGCGCTGCGAGCCCTGCCCCGGGAAGACGAGCGCGGTGGTCATGGCGTCGCTTCTTTCGCACGCTTTCCGGCGGAGGCAAAGCCCCGTCCCGTGCGAAAAAAGCTACGCGGTCCGACCAGTCCACGCGTCATTCA
Organism: Kofleriaceae bacterium; assembly: GCA_035493675.1. GTDB lineage: Bacteria > Myxococcota_A > Polyangia > Haliangiales > Haliangiaceae > JAIOQA01. The sequence continues at coordinate 7,285 of DATJIA010000164.1, forward strand.
AGGCTTCGATCGATCGACGCATCTCGTCGACGATCTTCCGCTCGGCAAAGCGATGAGCCTCGCGCAGCGCGCTCGCGATCGCGGCCGGCGTCGAGCGCCCGTGCGCGAGCACGACCGGACCGTTCACGCCGGCGAGCAGCGCGCCGCCGGTCTCCGCGTAGTCGAGCTTCTTCGCGAGGCGTCGTAACGCGGGCGAGACCAGCGCAGCACCGAGGCGCGCGCCGCGCGACGACGTGAGCTCCGCGCGGATCATCCCGAACACGCCGTCCGCGATCCCTTCGCACGTCTTCAGGACGACGTTGCCCGTGAAGCCGTCGGTGACCGCGACGTCGATCGCGCCGCGGAACAGGTCGCTGCCTTCGACGTATCCGACGTACTGCAGCGCGGCGCGCGGCGCGGCCTCGACCAGGATCGCGTGCGCGGCGCGCGTCAGCTCGGTGCCCTTGCCCGGCTCGGCGCCGTTCGACAAGAGGCCGACGCGCGGGCGCGCGCGCCCGTGCACGACGCGATCGTAACAAGCGCCGACCAGCGCGAACTGCGCGAGCGTGGTCGCCTTGACGTCGACGTTCGCGCCCGAGTCGCACAAGACGAGCGGCCCCGCCGGCGTCGGGATCACGGTGACCACCGGCGGACGCTCGACGCCCGGCGTGCGCCCGAGGACGAAGATGCCGCACGCGAGGACCGCGCCCGAGTTGCCCGCGGACACGACCGCCTGCGCCTCG
>DATJIA010000165.1:0-34119 GCA_035493675.1 Kofleriaceae bacterium
CGAAGCCGATCTGGGCGGGGTTCGATCTCGGGACGAGCAACAGCGCAGCGGCGGTCTTCGACGGCGACGTCGTGACGGTCGTGCGCAACGCGCAGGGCGGCGCGGTCACGCCGTCGGTCGTGCGCATCGACAAGCAGCAGCGCGTGACGGTGGGTTCGCGCGCGCGGCGCATGCTCGAGCAGGATCCGGCGAACACCGCGACCGAGTTCAAGCGCCTGATGGGGACCGGCAAGGCGATCGAGTTCCCGGCGGCGGGTGTGTCGAGGAAGCCCGAGGAGCTGTCGGCGGAGATCTTGCGCGCGCTGCGCCAGGACGTGAACGACCAGCTCGGCGTCGAGATCGTGCGCGCGGTCGTGTCGGTGCCGGCCTTGTTCGAGCTGCCGCAGAGCGCGGCGACCAGCGAAGCGGCGCGGCTCGCCGGGTTCGAGCGCGTCGAGCTGTTGCAGGAGCCGATCGCGAGCGCGCTCGCCGCGGGCTGGCGACCGGATTCGCACGGCGCGGAGGCCGCCGGGACGTGGCTCGTCTATGACCTGGGCGGCGGCACGTTCGACGCGTCGCTGCTCGAGACCCGCGACGGCCTCTTGCGCGTCGTCGGGCACGACGGCGACAACTTCTTGGGCGGCCGCGACTTCGACTGGGCGATCACGGAGCTGTTGGCGTCGCGGCTCGGCGGCGGGCTGGCGCGATCGAACCCGGCGCACGCGCCGGCGCTCCGTGCGCTGCGCGTCGCCGCCGAGGACGCGAAGATCGAGCTGTCGCGCAGCGCGCTCGCGCAGGTCGCCCTGCCCTCGCCGCTGGTCGTCGACGGTCGCGAGCTCGAGGTCGATCTCGAGCTCACGCGCGACGAGGTCGAGGCGGCGTGCGCCGCGCTCGTCGATCGATCGCTCGAGGTGTGCGCGCGGCTGCTCGCGGCGCACGGGCTCGCCACCGGGCAGCTCGCGAAGATCGTCTTGGTCGGCGGCCCGACCGTGATGCCGATGGTGCGCGCGCGCGTCGCGGCGCGCTTGGACGCGCCGATCGCCGAGGGCCTCGATCCGATGACCTTGGTCGCGCAGGGCGCGGCCTTGTACGCCGCGACCGCGGGCATCGACGGCCGGGCCGCGCGCGGCGCGTCGTCGGGTGGACGGCGCGTGTGGCTGCAGTATCCGGCGGTGTCGTCGGATCTGTCGCCGCACGTCGTCGGGCGGTTCGTCGGCGGCGACGCGCCGGCGTCGCTGGTGCTCGCGCGCGCGGACGGCGCGTGGCGCGGCGTCGACGTGCCGATCGCCGCCGACGGCGGCTTCGTCACGACGGTCTCGCTCGCGCCGAAGAAGGCGTCGACGTTCGCGATCGAGGCGCGCGACGCGAGCGGCGCGTCGGTCGTCGTCGATCCGGCGACGTTCACGATCGTGCAGGGCCTGACGATCGGCGATCCGCCGCTGCCGCGCGCGATCGGCGTCGCGCTCGCGAACGACGGCGTGCAGATCTACTTCGAGCGCGGCGCGCCGCTGCCGGCGCGGCGGACGTTCACGCACAAGACGGTCGAGACCGTCGCGCGCGGCTCGGCCGAGAGCGTCCTGCGCATCCCGATCGTGCAGGGCGAGCTCGCGCAGGCGCACCTGTGCCGGCTGGTCGGCACGCTCGACATCCCCGGCGACGCGATCAAGGACACCGTGCCGGTCGGCGCCGCGGTCGAGGTCACGATCGAGCTCGATCGCGGCGGGCGGCTCGCCGCGCGCGCGCTCGTGCCCGCGATCGATCAAGTGTTCGAGCGCGTCGTGCACCTGCTCGTGCCCGAGGCGGATCCGGCGGCGCTGGATGCCTCGATCGCGGATCTGCGGCGGCGGCTGTCCGCGGCGCGGACCGAGGCGTTCCGACATCAGCTCACGCAGGTGATCGATCGCCTCGACAAGGTCGAGGCGCGGCTCGGCGAGGCGGAGCGCGACATCGATGCGGCGCACGGCGGCGACACCGACGCGGCGCAGAAGGCGCGGCGCACGCTGCTCGACGTCGACGCGGCGCTCGCCGAGGCGGAGCTCGCGCGCAAGTGGCCCGAGCTCGACGACGAGGCGCGGCGCGCGGCGATCGGCGCGGCGTCGTCGGTCGCGATGTACGGCAGCGAGGCCGAGAAGCGCTTGCTCGACGAGGTCGTGACCGCGATGGAGAAGGCGCGCGCCGCGCGCGACGCCTCCGAGCTCGAGCGACAGCTCCGCCTCGTGCGCCGCCTCGGCACCGCCGCGTTCCAGCGCAGCCCCGAGGCGTGGGAGTGGTACTTCGAGGACGCCGCCGCCGACGCCGCGCAGGCGTCGAACCTGCCGCGCGCGCAGGAGCTGGTCGCGATGGGCAAGCTCGCGATCGCCAAGAACGACACCGAGGCGCTCAAGAAGATCGTGAAGGAGCTGTGGGGCTTGCTTCCCGTCGACGCGGCCGCGAGGCGTGCGAGCTTCGATAGCGGCGTGAGGTAGGGCCTCGGGCCTCGGGCCTCGGGCCTCGGCCCAGAGAAGACCTGCTACGCTCGATGGGTGTCGATCGCGAGGCGTGTCGCCGAGAATCCGCTGCTGGTCTTGGGGCTGGGCGCGGGCGCGAGTCGGATCGAGATCGAGCGTGAGGCGCAGAAGCTCTTGGGGATGATCGAGCTCGGGTTCGCGGAGGCGCTGACCTATCAGACGCCGCTCGGGCCGCGTGCTCGGACCGCCGAGCTCGTGCGCGCGTCGGTCGCCGCGCTTCGCGATCCGGCGCAGCGACTCGCGGCGGAGCTTTGGCTCACCGACGGCGTGACGGCGGCGTCCGCTCCGAAGATCGAAGCGCCGCGCGAAACGTGGGCGGATGCGCGCGCGATCTTGGATTGGGGCCCGAGGCCCGAGGCCCGAGGCCCGAGGCCCGAATGAGAGGCGCCTTCTACGCCCTGCTCGTCGCCGGTCACCGTCGCGCCGTCGAGGCGCGGCGCGCGGGGCGGCGCAGCGCGTACCTGGCGTGGAGCGCGGCGGCGGCGCTGCTCGCGACGATCGCGGGCGTCGTGATCCTCGGGATGGTCGGGTTGTTCGTGCACGTCGGTTGGTGGTGGGCGGCGATCCCGCTCGCCTATCTGGCGATGGTGCCGCTGTTCGCCCATCCGATCGCCGAGCAGGTCGCGTCGCGGATGGGCGCGCCGCGGCTCGCGTACTTCCTCGGCAAGCGCGCGATCGCGTCGGGCGGCGAGCCGGAGGCGGTCGCGCTGGTGTGGGCCGCGCGCGCGGTCGCGTGCCGCCCGTCGGACGAGACGATCGCGTGGGTGATCGCGGCGCGCGACAAGCGCGGGCGCATCGGCGATGCGGAGGTCGTCGCGACCGGGCTCGTGATGGCCGCGCGCGGCGATCGCGACGGCGCGCGCGCGATGATCGAGAGCGCCGCCGAGCTCGCCGAGCTGCACCCCGCGGTGCGCGAGCTCGCCGGCGAGTGGCTCGCCGCCGACGACGCCGAGCGCGGCGCGTGGACGCGCATCCTCGATCGCGCCGCGCAGCCCGCGTGCTGGCCCGCGACGCCGACGACGTACCTGCTCGAGGGAATCGCGGCGCGGTTCGAAGGAGATGCCGGCGCGAAGAGGGGCAGCGCCGAGGCGCGGAGCGCCGAGCCGAGCGCAACCGCGCGAAGCGCGGCCGCGAGGACGCGGGGGAGCACCCCGAGCGCCGGCTGGGATCGACCGCCGTCGCGTGAACATCTGATCGCGCGCTGGCTCGAGGCGCCGCGGCGCGCTATGACGTGGCCGATCGTGCGCCGCGCGATCGATGCGAAGACCGCCGCGGCACCGACGACGGCCACCACGATCGTGGAAGAGATCGCGCACGTCGATCCGCTCGCCGCCGCCAAGGCCGCGCACGCCGCGCTCGCGAACGGCCACGTCAGCGCCGACGCCCTCGCCGCGACCGCCGCCGCGTGGGATCGCGCGCTCGCCGACGCCGACACGCGCATCGGCGTCTTGGCGCGCGCCGCCGCGCTCGGCGCGCCGTCCGACGCCGGCGATCGCGCGCTCCGCGAGCTCGCCGAGGCCGCCGCCGCCGATCTCGCCGAGACCGCCGAGACCCACGGCATCGCGCTCGCGGCGCTGAGTAGCGGATCGCCGCTGCTCGCGCGCGCCGCCGCGCGCGTGCGCCACCGCCTGCTCGGCGATCTCGAGCTCGCCTTCCAGCGCCTCGCCGATCGCTGCGCGCACAAAGAGCCGCTGCCGTCGATCGACGAGTGGCGCGAGCTGCACGCGCTCCGCGACGCCTACGATCGCGCGGCGCAGGCCGGCGGCCTCGAGCTGCGCCGCCTCGCGTTCGTGCACGCGCACCTCGCGGTCGGACGCCTCGCGGTCTGGCTGTGGAACGATCGCGGCGAGCACGTCCTCTCGCACGCGATGAGCGCGTGGCTCGCGAGCGAGGCGCTCGAGGTCGGCGACGCGCAGGCGCTCGAGACCCACGCGCAGAACGCGCGGCTCCGCGTCCCGATGCGCCCCCAGCCGAAGCGGCTCTTCTCTCGCTGAGGCCCGAGGCCCGAGGCCCTATCTCGCCGGGCCCATGTGGTCGCAGGACAGATCCGACGCCTGCACGTGACACCGCAGGCACATGCGACCCGCGCGCTTGATCAACGCCTCGCACTGCGCGCTGTTGCGCCAGCTGCGCGGGTGCGGATCGAAGCTCTGGCCGTTGTGCGCCGGCGCCGCGAGGTTGTTGTCCTGCGCGTTGTGGCACGTGATGCAGAAGTCTTCGCGGTGGCACGACGCGCACGCCTGCGGGTTGCGCTGGAAGTCGCGCGCGTGGTGCTGCGCGCCGCGGCCGGCCGAGCTCGCGTAGTCCTTCGGATGGAAGCGCTGCCCGGCGTCCTTGCTGAGCGGCACGAAGTCGGAGAGCCCCGGCGTGCCCGCGCCGGTGATGTCGACGCGCGCGCCGACGCCGCTCCGCTCGTGACATCCGACGCAGAAGCTCTGCAGGCGATGACACGCGGAGCAGTCGGGCACGCCGCGCCGCGCCTCGACCGCGTGGATCGTGACGTAGTCGCCGCCGTGGAAGTCCATCGGCTTCTCGACGCCCATGTGGCAGTCGCTGCAGAAGCGCTCGGCGTGGCAGTTGCCGCAGTAGTTGCCGGTCGTCTTCGCCGCCGCTTCGTGGTGCATGCGGAAGTCGGGCGTGTGCGCGTCGCCTTCCAAGCGCCCCGAAGGCTGCAATTCTCCGTCGACGTACGTGATCCGCACGCGGCTCTCGGCGTCGGCCATGTGGCAGGTCGTGCACGCCGAGCTGCCGCGCTGATCGTCGTGACAGCCGAGGCACAAGCGCATGCGCGGCAGCTGATCGCGCGTCGCGAGGCCCACGCCCTCGGCGGCGAGATCGCCGTGGCACGTCTTGCAGTCGGTGGTCTTGTGCGCGGCGTGGTCGAACTTCAAGTTCGGCGTCGGGATCGAGATGCGCTCGACGGGACGCCCGGCGACGAAGCCGGGATGACACGCCTTGCAGTCGACCGGCGGCTTGCCTTCGATCTTCAGCTCGGGCTGCGCGCGATCGATCGGGTGGCACATCGTGCATGCGTCCTCGCCGGGCGTGAGCAGATCCACCGACGAGCGCGAGTCCTGCGCGTTGTCGTGACAATCGACGCACTGCAGGTCCTTCGCGCGCGCGAGGTGCTTCGCGTGCGAGAACGTGATCGGCAGGACCTGCTTCGGGAAGATCACGTCCGACGGCGGCCCGTCGGTCGCGTAGTCGGGCGCGGCGCTCGCGCCGATCGCGCCGGCGGCGACGATGATCAGTACGAAAAAGACGCCGCGCTTCATGGTCGGCTCACATCTCCGGCGCGAACGCGAGATCGACGACCGCGAGCGCGCGGACATCGGGTTTGACGTAGGTGTCGTAGGTGGTCTCGAGCACGCCGTGCACCGCGACGCCGTCGGCGAGCTGCCAGCCGCCGCCGAGCTGCAGCGCCGACGTCAGCGTGCGCAGATCCGGCTTGGTCGAATCGGTCGCGACGTACAAGACCGACGCGCGTCCCATCGCGCTGACGCGGTTCTTCGCCCAGCGAAGCGCGCCGGCGCCGCCCGAGCGCAGGCCGCCGTAGCCGTTGTCGCTGAAGGCGTCGACGCGCGCGGTCCAGGTGTCGTCGATGCGCGCGTCCGCGCTCGCGGTGAAGCCCGCCGCGGTGTCGGTCGTCGACGGCGGCTTGATCGTACGGCTCTCGTCGTCGTGCTCGAACGCGCGCAGCCACAGGCTCGCGGTCGCGCGCAGCCAGCTGTCGCGCGGCGTCCAGCTGCCCGAGAGCCGCGCCTCGGTCGACGGCAGCGCGCCGAAGACGTTCCAGATCGAGTCGCCGTCGAAGGTCGGCACGTAGCGCGCGACCTCCGGCTCGAGCGCCCAGTCGCGCCAGCGCACGCGCACGCCCGCCTCGGCCTCGTCGACCAGCGCGTGCAGGAGGCTGTAGCGCGCGGCGACGTACGGCGACGCCTGGCCGCGGCCGTCGGCCCACTCGATGCTGCCGCGCACGGTCGCGGCGACCCGCTCCTCGTCGACGCCCCAGCGCGGCGCCTGGTTCCATTCGTTGGGGTACAAACCTTCGTCGTTCAGGCACTGCGTGGTCTGGCAGCTCGGATCGTAGAGCGCCATCGCGGTCTTCGATTCGCTGCGGCGGTACATCACGCGCGCGTAGATCGAGTGGATCTTCGACGTCTCGATCGCCGCGCCGTAGGTCGGCATCAGCTCGCTGCGCTGCGGGCAGTAGCCGGTGTCGTCGGCGCGCGGGTGATCGAGCAGCGCCTGCGTGCGATCGATGATGTCCCAGCGGCCGTGGCCGAGCCCCGGGTTGAAGACCTGCTCGACGTACTCGCGGCAGTCGGCGCCGGTCGTGCCGTCGAGCTCGACCTGGTAGCTGCCGAGCGGCGACGCGTCGCGCACGCGCAGCCCGCCGAACGCCTCGATCGCGACGTGCATCGGCGTCTCGACGCGCGCGGTGAGCCCGTCCATCGCGAACCAGTCGAGCGCGTCGACGCGCAGCTGGCGGCCGAGGCGCAGATCGACCGCGCCGTCGGCGAGGCCGCTGACGTCGAGGTACGCGTAGAGCAGATCGAGATCGAGCGACGACGCGCGCAGCTCGGGGATCGCGTCGGACGCGTCCATCGCGTGGCTGCCCGACATCACGCGGCCCTGGGTCCAGTCGCCGAAATCGTGATCGACGCGCACGTAGCTCGAGAAGCTCACGGTCGGACCGAAGTGCTTCTTCTCTTTCCGGCGGCGCGCGGCGAAGTCGCCGAGATCGACGAGATCGAGCGCGAGCGTCTGCGTGTAGCGACGGCGCCCGAGCCACATGTCCGCGCCGGTGAGCCGGATCGATCGCAGATCGTAGGCCTGCGCGATGATCCGCGTGTGGATCGAGAAGTCGTACGCGTGGGCGCCGGTAGCCGTAGCCGCGACGAGCGTGAGCGCGAGGATCGCGGCCGCTCGACGCGAGAACGACATGCCGCGACGCTAACGCGAGGCCGCGCGCGCGTTCAATTCACCGGTTGACCGAAATCGTGTCGACGGTGAGGCTCGCGCCGCTTCCGGACGGGGCGATCCCCACCCTCCCGCGCGCGCTGGTGCCGGGTGCGCAGTCGATCACGGCGTCGGCGCCGACGGTCGCGCTGATGCGATCGGGCTTGCGCGTGACCGTGATCGTCACGCTGCCGCCTTCGCCGAGCGTCATCGGGACCGGCGAGCCGGTGCACAGCGGCGTGACCGCGCCCGGCGTGTGGCGCTCGAGGTGCGCGGCGCCGCCCATCGGCAGCACGAGCGCGTCGAAGTGCGACGGATCGACGAAGCCGACCAGGATCGCGACGCCGCCCGACGGGCGCACGCTCGCGGTGATCGTCCCGCTGACGAGCGACGGGCCGGCGATGACCGCCCACGACGCGAGCGCGGGCCCGGAGGACGACAGGATCCAGTCGCCGCTGGTCGTGTTGACGTTCGCCGGATCGAGCGGATCGAGCTGCGCCGAGGCTTCGTCGGTCGGCGTGACGGTCGCGGCGTCGAACGGGCCGCGATCGACCGCGGGCCGATAGATCCACGCCTGATCGAGCGGCGCGCCGACCGAGTCGTGACCGCCGACGACCAGCACGCTGCCGTCGTCGAGGCGGACCGCGCCGGAGCCCGCGACGCCGTCGGGCGCGTCGCTGGCGGCGCCGGCCGAGACCAACTTCCACGCGCGCAGGGCCGGCAGGTAGCGATCGACCGCGGTGCCGGCGCGGCCGCCGATCGCGGCGACCGTGCCGTCCTCGAGCGGGACCAGCACGGCGCCCGCGCGCGCGCTCGCGGCGCCGACCACGTGCGGCGCGGTCCCGGGCGCGACGACCGAAGCGCCCCCGGCGGCCGGCGCGCCCGGCGACGCGAGCGCGACCAGCACGCCGCCCGCCGCGAGCGGCGCGGTCAGCCCCGCGGCGCCCGGCGTGGCGATCGCGGCCGGCGCGCCCTCGCTCGGATCGAAGCGTTCGATCGTCGCGACGGGATTGCCCGCGAGATCGATCCCGCCCGCGAGCAAGACCTCGGGCGCGCCGGTGAGATCGGCGCCGGAAGCCTCGAGGGTCGCGGTGCCGCCGAGCCGCACGCCGCCGAGCGCCGGTCCATCCGAAATATCGCCCGAGTCGACGTCGATGATCTTGGTCGTCGTGCGCTCCGAGCCCGCCGCGCACATCCCGGTCGCGCCGAGGAATCCGCAGCCGCCCGCGACGATGATCTTGGCGCCGTCGAGGGCGGCCGCCGCGTGGTACGCGCGCACCTCGAGCAGCGTGCCCGGCCGTCCGAACGAGAGCGTCTTCGGATCGAACACCCCGTACACGACCGGCGGTCCGCCGGCGATCACCGCGCGCCCGTCGGCGAGCTCGGTCGCGGTCGCGCCGGTGAAGCCCATCGCCGCGAGCGTGGTCGGCACCGTCACCGGCGTGAAGGTCGCCGTCGCCGGATCGTAGTACTCGGCGGTCTTCACGGGCCCGCTCGCGCCCAGGCCGCCGATCACGAGCACGCCCGCGCCCGCGCGCACGATCAGCGGGCGATCGCGCGGCTCGCTCATCGACGACGTCCGACAGAAGCCGTCCTTCGGCGCCATGAAGATCGGCACGTGCTCGCCCTCCGCGAGCTCGGCGAGCTGGAGCGGCGCGGTCGCGCCGACCGCGGCCTTCACGCCGCCGGGCCCGAGCACCTCGACCGCGAGCTGCCGCGTCTCCGGCGGGAACGTCGCGAGATCGACCGCCGCGCCGACGTCGACCTGGCGCGTGTCGCTCGGGAAGTCGCCCAAGGCCGAGACCAAGAGCTTCTGCGCGTTCGCGATCCGCCCGCAGCCCGCGACCGCGGGCACCGGATCGAGCGTGACGTGCACCTCGCCCGGCCCGCAGCAGGCAAGGAGCAGCAGCGCCGGCGCGATGCGCATGCACGGATGATACATTCGCCGCGGATGCACGAGCTGCCGGCGACGTTCGGCAAGTACTACTTGACCGAGAAGCTCGCGACCGGAGGCATGGCCGAGATCTATCTCGCCAAGATCCTCGGGCCGGCCGGCTTCGAGAAGCAGCTCGTGATCAAGCAGATCCACCCGAAGCTGTCGGGCCAGCGGCACTTCGTCGACCTGTTCGTCGCCGAGGCGAAGATCCTGGTCTCGCTCGCGCACGGCAACATCGTCCCGGTCTACGAGCTCGGCGTCGTCGACGACATCTACTTCATCGCGATGGAGTACATCGACGGGCCCACGCTCTACCGCGTGCAGGAGGCGGTGTGGCGCGCCGGCGGCTTGATCGCGCCGCCGCTCGCGACCTGGCTCGCCGGCGAGATCCTCGACGGCCTCGACTACGCGCATCGCAAGGGCGAAGGCGTGATCCATCGCGACCTGTCGCCGCGCAACGTGATGTTGTCGCGCGACGGCGAGGTCAAGCTCGTCGATTTCGGCATCGCGGTCGCGCTCGACGCGGGTGCCGAGGACGAGACCGACGGCGCGCCGACCGGATCGTTCCCGTACATGTCGCCCGAGCAGGTGCGCCGCCAGAAGCTCACCGGGCAGAGCGATCTGTTCAGCGTCTCGGTCTTGTTGTGGGAGATGTTGACCGGGCGGCGCTTGTTCGCGCGTTCGAACGCCGATGACACGCTGAAGGCGGTGCTCGAGGCGAAGATCGAGCCGCCGTCGCGGCTCCGTCCCGAGGTCTCGCCGAAGCTCGACGAGATCGTGATGCGCGGGCTCGCGCGCGAGGCGGCCGATCGGTGGAGCAACGCCGCCGAGTACCTCGCCGCGCTCAACCGCTACCTCTACACGCTCGATCCGGTGCCGGGCGCGCGCGATCTCGCGGCGCTGATCGCGCGCTACTGCCCGCCCGAGCGCGCGCTCACCGAGGGCGGTGGCCACACGATGGTCGAGCAGCCCGACGACGCGGGCCACACGATGCCGCACGACGGGCCCGCGACCCTCGTGCACGCGCGCGGCGACCACGAGCTGACCACGCCGGTGAAGACCCAGCCGCGCGGCAAGCGGCCGGGCACGGTTCGCGAGCAGAGCTTCGCGACCCACGTCGACTTCGAGCGCGTGCTCGCGCGCGCGACGCCGCTGTTCCCGATCGCCGCGATCCGCGACGAGGACCTCCCGCCGTCGGTCGAGGTCGCGCGCGAGGCCGCGCAGCCTTCGCCCGAGACCACGCTCGAGATCGAGAGGCAGCCGCGCCCCGGCTCGCCGCGCTGGGGCGCGTGGCTCGTGCTCGCGGCGATCGCCGCGGGGATCGCGATCGTCGTCTGGTACGCGCGCCGCCCGGGCGCGAAGCCGATCGTCGCGCCGGCGATCGACGCGGCGATCAATCCCGATGCGCCGATCGTGATCGACGCGCCGATCGTCTTCGACGCGGCGCCGCCGCCTCCGGACGCGCCGCGCGGCGCCTTGCCGCCCGCGCGAGACGCCGGCACCCGCCCTCCTCCGCCCGACGCGCGCCCGACCTCGCGCGCGACCGCGAAGCTCAAGGTCGGCGCGTCGCCGTGGGGCGAGGTCTATCTCGACGGCCAGAAGCTCGGCAACGCGCCGCACGAATGGGACGTGCCCGCCGGCCACCACACGGTCGTCGTGCGCTTCCCCGCGCCGAACCCGGGCGATCCGCCGCAAGAGAAGACGTTCGACGTCGACCTCGCGGCGGGCGCGAACCCGCCGCTGCAAGCCGACTTCACGCCGTGACGATCAGATCCCGCGCGTCGGCGAGGAGAAGGTCACGTCGGTGCGGTTGAACGCGTTGGTGTCGACGCCGGCGTCGGTGCACGCGTCGGGGCCGGTGTTCGCGTCGGCGGGCGGCGGCGGGGGCGGCGGCGCCGCGTCGGCGCACGGCGCGTCGGGCGTCGGCGTGGGCACGCCGGCGTCGGGCGTCGGCGACGTCGCCGAGCCGATCTTGAAGTTGTCGGTCTTCGAGTAGCGCGGCACGAAGCCGTTCTTCACGCCGTGACCGTCGCCGTAATTCTCGACCGGCGTCACCCACACCTTGTACTCGCCGCCGGCGTTCGGCGTGTCGTCGAACGGCATCAGCTGCACGGTGATCCCGCCGTGATCGGAGTCGGTGCCGGTCACGTGCGCGCACGATCCGACGACCGCGTCGATCACGCCGCTCGCGTTGACGTGGAATTCGCGGCACGAGATGTCATCCGAGGACAAGAGCGTCTTGCCCGACGGATCGGTGACCTGGAAGTAGTAGTTGCCCTCGGGCAGCGCGGCCGCCTTCGACGGCGCGTGCGCGCCGGGGCCGCCGTCGATGTAGACGTCGGACTTCGACGCGTAGACGTTGCCGTCGACCTGCGTGCCGTCGCCGTTGGTCGTGAAGGTGGCACCACTCAGATCCGCGGCGGTTTGATCAGTACCGTCGCCGGCGCAGCCCGCGCTCGCGACGAGGAGACAAGCGAAGAATTTGTACCTCATGCCTCGTCGGGAACAGCAAGCCGCATGCCCCTCGCATACTCGCGAGAGCACGCGTCGCTACCCGTGGCAGGCGATCACGGTGTCGTGAAATCGTTGGGATCGAGGATCACGTGGGGCTGCTTCGATCCGCCGCCCGCGACCACCGCGGTCGTCACGCCGGCCGCGATCACCGCCGCGCCGACGCCCGCCCACACCCACGGGTTGCGGCACAGCTTGCATCGATGATCTCCGCCGCTGCCCGAGACGACCCGCGGATCGCTCGGCAGCGACGGCGGGTAGCGCGCGGCGCCGCGCGCGTCGCGCAAGGTCGTCCACATCCGCGTCGCCGCCAGCGACAGCTCCGATCCTTGGAATCCGACTTCCACCACGGGCGTGCACCTCACGGGCGATCCCGCGCACCATTGCCCGAGCAGCGAGGTGCCGCCGCTCTTCGCGACCACCGCAGCGAGCACGACGCCGTCGACCTCGCCGTAGACGAGCGCGGCGTCGATCGACTGGGCCGCGATCACCTCGGGCGCGCCGACGTCGATCACGATCGGCGCCCCGTCGGGATCGAGCGCGACGTCGACCAGCGTGCCTTCGGGCGGCACCGCGAACGCGACGCCGCGCGCGCGATGCCCGGGCGCGCGCGCGATCACGACGTGCGGTCCGATCGCGAGCTGCCCTTGCGTCGGCGCGGCGCCGACCGCGCGCCCGTCGATCTCGATCTGCGCGTGCGCCTCGCTGCGGATCGTGACGAGCGCGGTCGCGACCGTCGCCGCCTTCGCCGCGTCGAACGCCGCGACCACGTCGGGCGAGAACTCGGCGGTCGTCACCGTGCGCGAGGGATCGAGCGCCGACGCCAGGCGGAACGCGTCGCCCGCCTGCGCCTTCTGCCCGAGCTGATCGAGCACCGCGCCCAACCGCAGCGAGACATCCGCGTACAGCTCGATGCCGCCGTCGAGCGCGAGCAGATCCTCGGCGTCGCGCCGCGCCGCGCCGAGCCGCGCCGCCGCGAACTCCGCCGCGACCTGCAGGTACGCGCGCCAGCCCTCGGCGGCGATCTCGGCGACGCGCTTGAACTGCGCGAGCTCCTCGACGGGGATCGCGCCCGCGTCGATCGCGTCGCGCGCGCGCGTCACCGGATCGATCACGACGCGATCGCCGGAGCCGGCGGCCGCGACCTCGAGCGCCCGGCCGAGCTCCTGCGCGCCGACCGGCCCCTTCGGCGGCGCGATCGGGACGGCGCCGATCGTGTCGGCGCGCGCGACGCCGAGACCCGCGAGCAGGATCCCGATCGCGATCACACCCCGGACCATCCCCAGGACGGTAACACGCGCGCGTATACTCGACGCATGTCCACGTTCCCGTGGCTCGATTCGCAGACCGGTGGGCGACAGAGCGCGCGCCGTGTCGAGGCCGCGCTCCGCGATCTCCGCGCGCGCGCGGGCGTGTACTACCGCCTCGGCTTCACCGCCGACGCCTGCGCGCAACGCCTCGCCGCCGCGGTCGCGTGGGAGTTCGAGCCCCCGTCAGGGAACGGAGGGGCGCGGAGCGCGCACGTTCGTCCCAGCGAGCTCAGCGATCAAGCGATCGCCGCGCTCGTCCGAGACGCGTACGCGCGCCGCCCCGCCTGATCGATGGCGCGCGAGTCGCTTCCCGCGCGCTGGGGCGGCTACCTGCTGCTCGAGCGACTCGCCACCGGCGGCATGGCGGAGGTCTACCTGGCGATCGACGAGAGCGCGCTCGGCGGGCGCCGCTTCGTCGTCGTCAAGCGCGTGCGCGAAGACTACGGCGCCGATCCCGAGTACGCGCAGTTCTTCCTCACCGAAGGGCGCGTCTCGCTGCTCTGTCACCACCCCAACCTACCCTTCGCGTACGAGCTCGGCGAAGCCGACGGCCGCGCGTTCCTCGTGCTCGAGTACCTGCGCGGTCACGCCGTCTTGCAGGTGCTGCGCGCGGTCGCGACCGCGGGGCGCGGCGTCGGCATCGCGTCGGCCGCCGCGCTCGGCATCGGCATCGCGCGCGCGCTCGAGCACCTGCACGCGCTCACCGACGTCGACGGCACGCCGCTGCACGTGATCCACCGCGACGTCTCGCCGCACAACGTGATCGTCGCGCCGGGCGGCGTCGTGAAGCTGATCGATCTCGGCATCGCGCGCGCCGCGATCCAGTCGCATCGGACCGAGACCGGCGTGGTCAAAGGGAAGTACGCGTACATGGCGCCGGAGCAGCTCGGGCTCGCCGCGCAGCTCGACGGCCGCGCCGATCTGTTCTCGCTGGGCGCGATGATGCACGAGCTGCTGGTCGGGCGCGCGCTGTTCCAGGGCAGCTCGGATCTCGACACCTGCGAGCGCGTGCGCAACGCGCCGATCCCACACCCGCAGACCGTGCGCGACGACGTGCCGCGCGCGATCGCCGACGTCGTGATGACCGCGCTCGAGCGCGATCCCGATCGGCGCTGGCCGAGCGCGGGCGCGTTCGCCGACGCGCTCGAGGCCGCCGCGGTGCGCGCGAACGCGTGGCCGAGCGAGGCCGGCTTGTGGAGCGAGGTCGTCAGCCTGTGCGGTCCGCCCGCGCGCCCCGAGATCGAGCAAGGCGTGCTCGCGTGGAAGGATCGCCGGCTGCCGTCGCCGCGGCTGTCGCCGCGCGCGCAACGAGAGGGCACGGTCATGGAGGCGTCGCCGCCGATCGAAGAGATCGAGGATCAGCCGAGCGAGCCGGTCGACGATCCCGACGCGCCCAAGGCGCCGCTGATCGTCCCGGAGACGCCGCGCCCGCGCGACCCCGCGCTGTCGTATTACCTGCACGTCGGCGCGGTCAAAGAAGGCGAAGAAGAGGATCCGGAGAAGAAGAAGTGAAGATCGTCGCGATCTTCTCGTTCGGCCTCGCCGTCGTCGCGAGCTGCCACCCGCCCGCGCCCGCGCCCAACGCGCCCAAGCCGGTGCGCACCGCCGACGCGCTCACGCTCGCGCACCTGCTCGGCGACTGGGAGTGGTCGCACGAGTCCGACGGTGACGGCGCGCACCGCACCGAGCTCGAGCACTGGCACCTCGCGGTCGATCCGTCGGCGCCCGCCGACACGCTGCGCGCGATCGGCGGCTACGATCGCGACGTCGAGTTCCGCTCGACCGACGGCGTGCCGTTCACCTGCAACGAGCAGCCGATCTATCACCAGCGCGCGCGCTTCACCGTGCGCGCCGACGTCACCGCCGACGGCGTGACGATCACGGAGACCGGCTACCAGGCCGAGCCGTCGCCGTGCGATCACGGCTTCCGCAAGATCGGCGCGTACAAGGTGCTGGTCGCGCACGACGAGGTGCTCCTGCAATGGGATCACGGCGAAGAGACGCTGCGTCGCGCGCCCGACCGCGCGCCGCCGGAGTGGCCCGGCGCGCATCCGTCGTGGAACGGCGCGTGGGCGTGGTCCGCGCACACGATGGACGACGACGGCAACCTCCGCGACGAGCGCGAGGACTGGCAGATCACCGTCGGCGAGGACGGCCTCGCCAGCGCGACCTACGTGCGCACCGTTTCGACCGTCTCCAAAGACGATCATCCGATCACGTGCGCGGGCACGCGCCGCTGGTCGTACGTCGATCGCTACGTCCTCGAGGGCCACGTCACGAACGATCTGCTCACGCTCACCGAGACCGCGTCGGATCCGGGCACGCACCCGTGCCTCACGACGACGCCGACGCGCCTGCTCGACTCGCTGACCGCCGAGCGCGACGGCGCGTTCCTCGAGCTCGAGTGGCGCGGCAAGCGCCGCCAGGTCCTCCACCGCGAGCGTTAGCGCGCGTGCTTTGGTCTTGCCTTCGGCCCCTTCATCCGATAATACTGAACCACATGGTTCAGCTTTCGAGGACCGCGCAGCTCGACGCCGCCTTCGCCGCGTTGGCCGATGCGACGCGGCGAGGCGTGCTGGAGCAGCTGGGGCGGGCGGACGCGTCGATCACGGATCTCGCCGCGAGGTTCGACATGACGCTGACCGGCATGAAGAAGCACGTCGGCGTGCTGGAGGCGGCGGGGCTGGTCGCGACCGCGAAGGTCGGTCGCGTGCGGACGTGCCGGCTCGGCCCCCGCCAGCTCGACGAGGTCACGGCGTGGATCGATCGCTATCGCCGGATGTGGAGCGCGCGCTTCGACGAGCTCGACCAGGTGATCGAGGACCTGAAGCAGCAAGAGAAAGCGAGATCGCGATGAAGAACGAGACCAGAGTGGAACGGAAGTCGGAGCGCGAGATGATCGTCACGCGCACGTTCGATGCGCCCGCGCGCCTCGTGTTCGAGGCGTGGACCAAGGCCGAGCTGATGCGGCGCTGGTGGGTCCCGAAGTCGAGCGGCATCACGCTGCTCTCGTGCGAGATGGACGTCCGCACCGGCGGCGGCTATCGCTTCGTGTTCGCCGCCGAGCCCGAGCCGATGGCGTTCTTCGGCCGTTATCTCGAGGTGACGCCGTGCTCGCGCCTGGTGTGGACCAACGACGAGAGCGGCGACGCCGGCCAGCTCAGCACGCTGACGCTCGAGGAGCACGGCGACACGACGCGAGCCGTCTTGCACGAGCTGTATCCGTCGGCCGAGGCGTTGGAGGCGGCCAAGGGCTCGTACGACGGCATGCCCGAGTCGTTCGGCCAGCTCGATGCGCTGCTCGCCGGCTAGGAGCTGGCCCCGTAAGACGGGGCCAGCGACCTCCGACTTCCGACTTCCGACTTCCGGTTGAAGACGAAGCGCGTCGTCTCCGGATCGACCCGGCGGCTCGGCTGTGATCCAGTGCTGCCGATGGCGAAGAGCTTCGGGCCGTGGGACGTCGAGCAAACGTGATTGCTGCCGCTCCTGCTTCGCGGTCTCGCGAAGGTCCGCGGCGAGTGGCGACTCGTCGCAACCGCTCACAACGTGCGCACGCTGATCGCGGCCGGAGCGTAGCGACTGGCCGCCTCCGGGGCCGGAAGCCGGAAGCCGGAAGCCGGAAGCCGCCTGGCCCCGTCTTACGGGGCCAGGCTCCCAGCGTTCACATCGCGTAGATGCGCCGCACGTAGTCCTGGACCATGCGATCCGACGAGAAGTGCCACGACGACATCGCGATCGACGCGCGCATCATGCGGGTCCAGCGCGCGCGATCGTCGTAGTAGGTCGGCACGACCTCGTGCTCGAGGACGTCGTAGAGGCGGCCGCGATCGCGCGCGTCGATCGAGGCGGCGTGCGCGTCGTCGAGGCCGTCCTCGTGCGGATCGGGATCGCCGATCTTCCAGCCGGTCTCGCCGTGGCGGCAGCCTTCGGGCCACCAGCCGTCGAGGATCGAGAGGTTCAAGACGCCGTTCATCGCGGCCTTCATGCCGCTCGTGCCCGAGGCCTCGAGCGGGCGGCGCGGGTTGTTGAGCCACACGTCGCAGCCGCGCGTGAGCAGCGCGCCGAGCGTCATGTCGTAGCCCTCGCAGAAGACGATGTGCCCCGCCCATCGGCGCGACGCCTCGACCAGCTTCTGCACGAGGTGCTTGCCCGCTTGATCGCGCGGGTGCGCTTTGCCGGCGTAGACGAGCTGCACGCGCCCGCCCTCGAGCAGCCGCGCGAGCCGCGCCTCGTCGCCGAGGATCAGATCGGCGCGCTTGTACGCCGCCGCGCGCCGCGCGAAGCCGATCAAGAGCGCGTCCTTGCGGAAGATGCGCCCGGTGCGCCGCTTGATCTCGTCGAGCAGCTCGCCCTTGATGTCCTGGTGCGACGCCCACAGCTCGGCGTCGCCATCGGCGGCGGGCTTGTCGGGCACGACCGCCGCGCGGACGCGCGCGTCCTGCCAGGTCGGCGCGTGCACGCCGTTGGTGATCGCCGTGATCGGCGCGGCGCCGGCGACGTCCTTCCACATCGCGCGCGCGGTCTCGCCGTGCAGCTCCGCCACCGCGTTCGCGATCCGCGCCAGCCGCAGCCCGGCGACCGTCATCGAGAACGGCGTGCCGCCGATCTTGGCGAGCTCCTGATCGGTGAAGCCCAGGTCGGCGTCCATGCGGCGCATGACGTCGAGGCCGTGGACCTCGTTGCCCGCGGCGACCGGCGTGTGCGTGGTGAAGACGACGTGCGGGCGCAGCCGCGCGATGCGCTCGTCGAGCGAGCCGCCGCCGAAGCGGTTCTCGCGCAGCAGCTCGAGGCCCGCGAACACCGCGTGGCCTTCGTTGAAGTGATGGACCGTCGCCTCGATGCCGAGCGCGCGCAAGAGGCGCACGCCGCCGACGCCGAGGACGATCTCCTGCGCGAGGCGATCCTCTTCGCCGCCGCCGTAGAGGCGCCGCGTGATCCAGCGATCGTGGTCGTGCTCGGGCTCGAGCAGGTACAGCGTGCTCTTCACGTAGCGATCGACGCGCCACGCGATGCACGGCACGACCTTGCCCGCGACCGTCACCTCGATCCGCGCGTCGAGCTTGGTCAGCGCGTCGCGGTTGGTCTTCGGATAGTGATCCTCGGGGTGACCGTCGGGCCCGATCGTCTGGACCGTGTAGCCCTCGTCCCACAAGAGGCCGATGCCGACCAGCGGCACGTGCAGATCGCCGACGGACTTCATGTGATCACCGGCGAGGATGCCGAGGCCACCGGCGTAGATCGTGAGCGCGGGATCGAGCCCGTACTCCATACAGAAGTAAGCGATCGTCATCGGGGAATCCGACCTTAGACGATCAAGATCGGTGCCGACAACGGAATCGCCGCGTTACCGCCGCCGCGTTGCGAAAGGCAACGAGGAACCGAACGAGGAAACGACTAGACGTCGAGATGCAAGACGATCAAACCGCGGTGCGAATCGGCGACATAGACGAGCTTCGCGTCCAGATCGACGTCGATCCCGATCGCGCCCTCGTAGAAGCTGGTGCCGTAGTCCTGGTCGTACCCGGGCCAGGTGTCGAACCACGCGATCGGCTGCGGGTGCGCCGGGTCGCTGAGATCGAGCACGCGGACGCCGTCCTGGTAATAGGCGACGTACGCGCGCGAGCCGAACGCCATGATGTTGTGCGCGCTGACCTCCTCGCGCGTGCCCCACTCCGCGATCGACGTGCCGAACGCGGGCGTGCCCTCGGTGACGTCGACGAGGTGCAGGTGCGAATTCCATTGCTCGTCGCCGTGCACCGCGATCATGCGGTCGCCGATCTTCGTCACCCAGCTCGAGTGGCTCGTGTGCTGGCCGTAGCCGGTGAACTCACCGACGAGCTTCGGCGCGGCGGGCGTCGAGACGTCGACGATCGACATGCCCGCGTCCCAGTAGTTGACGTACGCGCGCGCGCCGCTGACGTAGAGGTCGTGCGGGAACGGCTGCGCGGGCGGCGTCGCGTCGTGCGCCCACTGGCCGAGCTTCACGGGGTGCGCGGGATCCGCGAGGTCCCAGATCTCGAGGCCGACGTCGATGTTCGCGAGGTAGGCCTTGCCGCCGTCGACGAAGATCGTGTGCACGTTGATCGACGTCTGCTGCGGCGCGGCGGTGCCGAAGCTCGTCACGATCGACGGCGCGTGCGGATCGGTGACGTCGACGACGTCGACCCCGCGGAAGTTCGACGCCATGAGCGCGTACGTCTTGCCGCTCGCGCCGACGATCTTCACGTCGTTGTAGATCTCGCCGTCGGTCGGGAACATCGGCTTCTGGTGGCCGAGCTCGACGGGATGCGCGGGATCGTGGACGTCGACGATGCGGAGCCCGTCCTCGTAGTTCGCCATGTACGCGAGCCCGTTCGCGACGCGCACGTTGACCGCGAGGCCGGCGTTCCACCACTCGTCGCCCGGATTGCCGACGAACTCGGAGAGGAGCGTCATGCCGTGCGCGACCGGCTCGGCGAGGCGATCGGTCTTCTTCGCGAAGAGCGTGTAGGCGTAGCAGTCGCCGTTGCGGCACGAGGTCCAGGTGCCGTGCATCGTGCAGTCGGCGTCGAGCTGGTCCACGGCGAGCGTGCGGCTGCTCGCGGTGTCGCCGATCGTCGCGGTCAAGGTCGCGCCGACCGTCAGCGGGACCGTGCCCAGCCCGGTCGCGAGCTGGTAGGTGGAGCCGGTCTGATCGATCCGGAAGGAGGTCGCCGACTCGTAGCCCTCGAAGTGCAGATCCGCGTGATAGATCCCCTGCAACGCGGTGCACGATCCGGGTGGATTCCCGTCGGGGAGTCGGGTGTCGGGGTCGGTCGCCGACGACTTCCCGCACGCCGCGATCGCGATCACGAAGAGCCATCGCGTCATGGCGCGAGCCTACACACACATTGCCTTACCTGCGCGGAAATCTTTGCGAACGGCCCGCGCACGTTTACAAATTGATCATGGGCCGCCCGCCCAAGTCGAGTCGACCGAAACGTCCCCTGGTGTCTCCTGAAGAACAGGCGATGTTCATCGACGCGATCGCGGGCACCACACCGATGCACGGCGCGAATCGCGTGCGCATCGAGCCGAAGCCCGCGGCCGCGGCGCCGGTTGTCCGCGACGTGGTGCCCTCGCCCATCGCGCTGACGATCGACGAAGGCGGCGCGCAGATCGCGGCGCGCGCGCCCGGCGTGAATCGCGCGCAGGTCGCCGAGCTGCGGCGCGGGCGCGTGCGTCCCGAAGCCGAGCTCGATCTGCACGGCATGACCGTCGACGCGGCGGACACGGCCTTGAAGCGGTTCTTGGCGGAGAGCGCGCGGGCGCGCCGGCGCTGCGTGCTCGTGATCCACGGCCGCGGCCTGCACTCCGACGGCGTCGCCGTGTTGCGCGAGAGCGTGATCGGCTCGCTGATGGGATCGCTGTCCGGATACGTCCATTGCTTGAGCGCCGCGGCGCCCGCCGACGGCGGCAGCGGCGCCACCTACGTGATGGTGCGCGGATGAGCACGATGAGGATGAAGACGCTGCTCGCGCTGCTCTTGATCGGCTCCATCAGCTCCACGGCCATCGCCGCGCCGCGCACCCGCCACAAGTCGACGCCGAAAGCGAAGACGCCCGCAGTCGCGGTCTCGGCTTCCCACGCGCGCGTCGTGATCCGCGGCAGCGCGCGCGACGGCGAGGACGAGACGTGGCGCCGGCAGAAGGACAGCGAGCTGTCGCTCGACGAGCGCACGGCGAAGAAGATCGAAGAGATGCTGCGGACCGGGCCGCTGCGCTACGGCACGACCGCGCTCTACGTCGTCGACGCGGTGACCGGACAAGAGCTGTTCGCGGTGCACCCCGACGATCCGCTCAACCCCGCGTCGAACGTGAAGCTGATCTCGACCGCGACCGCGCTCGACGTGCTCGGCGCCGACTTCCGCTATCGCACGCGCCTGCTCGGCCCGACGCCGGAGCAGGACGGCACCGTCGACGGCGATCTCTACCTGCTGGGCAGCTACGACCCGACCCTCGACGCCGACGGCGTGCACGATCTCGCCGCCGCGCTCGCCGCCCGCGGCGTGCACGCGATCAAGGGCGGCATCGTGGTCGGCAAGGACGACGATCGCGAGGGCATGATCCGCGGCAAGATCCAGATCTCGGTCGACGCGACCACGCCGGGCAAGCCGCCGACGATCTCGATCACGCCGCTGACGCCGTTCGCGATCGTGACGAACGACGTCACGACCTCGAAGCGCAAGAAGTCGGCGATGAAGGTCACCGACGGCGCGTCGACCGACGCCAAGGGCCACGCGCGCTGGTCGGTGCACTTGACCGGCACGATCGGCCGCGGCCGGAGCGCGACGTACACGATCTGGCCGGATCCGCGCGGCGAGCTGACCGCCTCGCTCCTCGTCTCGGATCTCGCGAAGGCCGGCATCACGGTCGGCGGCGAGGTCCGCGTCGACGATCTCAGCGACTACGCGACCGAGGCCGGCACCAAGGGCTGGCTGCCGGTCGAGCTCGCGGCGCACGAGTCGGAGCCGCTCGCGGCGATCGTCGCGCAGGTCAACAAGCGCTCGATCAACTGGCTCGCGGATCGGATCGTGATGACCGCGGGCGCGGCGAAGTTCGGCGCGGCGCCGTCGATGTCGCGCGCGCTCGACGCGATGTACGACTGGCTGCACGCGCACGCGTCGATCGATCGCGCGTCGCTCTACGTCGACACCGGCAGCGGCCTCTCGCACAAGACGACCTTCAGCGCGCGGCAGATCGTGAACGTCCTGCGCGCGGCGTCGGGCCTCGCCGACGCGGCCACCGCGCCTGCCGCCGGTGACGCGCACGCGCAGGCGTGTCATGCGGCGTACCTCGCGTCGCTCTCGGTCGGCGGCGTCGACGGCACGCTGCGCGGCCGCTTCCACGGCACGCTGCGCGGCAAGCTGCACGCGAAGACCGGCACGCTGAACGGCGCGATCGCGCTCTCGGGCTTCCTCGACGTCGCGCCCGGCCACACGCTCGCCTTCGCGCTCGTCACCAACGGCAATCCGTCCGGCTCGCACAAGCAGGTGCGCGCCGCCCACGAGCGCCTCGTCACGATCCTCGCCGACTACGCGACCTCGCTCGCGGCCTCCGATCCGAAGCCGGCCGCGGCGCCGGTGATCGACACGCCGGTCATCACGCCGTCATCGACCCCGGCGCCGGATCTCGGCGACGACAGCAGCGAAGACAGCGACGATCCCGCCGCGGTCATCCCCGGCGGCCCGCCGTAGCTCAGTCGTCGCTGGCGAACGACTGCGCGAGCTTCTCGAGCACCGCTTGATCCTCGAGCGTCGTCGTGTCGCCGCGCGCCGTCGAGCCGCTCGCGACCTCGCGCAGCAAGCGGCGCATGATCTTGCCCGAGCGCGTCTTGGGCAGCGCCTCGGCGAAGCGCAGCTCCTCGGGACGCGCGAGCGCGCCGATCTGCGTGACGACGTGCTGGCGCAGCTCGGCGGCGAGCGCGTCGTCGGCCTTGACGCCCGAGCGCGGCGTCACGAACGCGACGATCGCCTGCCCCTTCAGCTCGTCGGGGCGACCGACGACCGCGGCCTCGGCGACCTTCGGGTGCGAGACCAGCGCGCTCTCGACCTCCATCGTCGACAGGCGATGGCCCGCCACGTTGATCACGTCGTCGACGCGGCCCATCACCCAGACGTAGCCGTCGGGATCCTTGCGCGCGCCGTCGCCCGCGAAGTACACGCCCGGCACCTCGCCGAAGTACGTCTTCACGTAGCGATCGTGATCGCCGAAGATCGTGCGCAGCATCGAAGGCCACGGCTTCTTGATCACGAGGAAGCCGCCCTCGTTGGGCCCGCACGGCGTGCCGTCCTTCTTCACGACGTCGGCGGCGACGCCCGGCAAGGGCCGCGTCGCCGAGCCCGGCTTGGTCGGCGTCGCGCCCGGCAAGGGCGAGATCATGATCGAGCCGGTCTCGGTCTGCCACCAGGTGTCGACGATCGGGCAGCGATCGCCGCCGATCGTCTTGCGGTACCACATCCACGCCTCGGGGTTGATCGGCTCGCCGACCGACCCGAGCAAGCGCAAGGACGACAGATCGTGCTTCGCCGGGTGCTCGTCGCCCCAGCGCATGAACGCGCGGATCGCGGTCGGCGCCGTGTAGAAGACGGTCACGCCCCAGCGCGCGATGATGTCCCAGAAGCGATCGGGCCCGGGCTGGTTCGGCGCGCCCTCGTACATGAGCACGGTCGCGCCGTTCGCGAGCGGCCCGTACACGACGTACGAGTGCCCCGTCACCCAGCCGACGTCGGCGGTGCACCAGAAGATGTCGTCCTCGCGCAGATCGAAGACCATGCGCGTCGATTGGTACGCGCCGGTCAGATACCCCCCGGTGGTATGCAGGATGCCCTTGGGCTTGCCGGTCGTGCCCGACGTGTAGAGCGAGAACAACGGGTGCTCGCTGTCGAACGCCTGCGGCGTGTGCGTCGGCTTCGCGCCGGCGACCAGCTCGTGCCACCACATGTCGCGGCGTTGATCCCACGCGACCTCGTTGCCGGTCCGCTTGACGACGACGACCTTGTCGACCTGCGCCATCTCGCACGCGCGATCGACGTTGGCCTTGAGCGGCACGATCGCGCCTCGCCGCCAGCCGCCGTCGGCGGTGATCACGAACTTCGCCTTCGCGTCCTTGATGCGATCGGCGAGCGCCTCGGCGCTGAAGCCGCCGAACACGACGGTGTGCGGCGCGCCGAGCCGCGCGCACGCGAGCATCGCGATCGCCGCCTCCGGGATCATCGGCAGGTAGATCGCGACGAAGTCGCCGGCCTTCACGCCGAGCGCGCTGAGCGCGTTCGCGGCGCGACACACCTCGCGGTGCAGCTGGCCGTACGTGTACACCCGCGTGTCGCCGGGCTCGCCCTCGAACAGGATCGCCGCCTTGTTCTTGCGCCAGCTCGCGGCGTGGCGATCGAGGCAGCTCACGCTCAGGTTGAGCGCGCCGCCGACGAACCACTTGGCGTCGGGCGGGTTCCACTCGAGGACCTTCGTCCACGGCTTCGCCCACTCGAGCTGCGCGGCGACCTCGCCCCAATAGCCCTCGGGGTCGGCGTCGGCGCGTTGGTACAGCGCTTCGTACTCGTCCATGCTCTTCACGCGCGCGTGCTCGCTGAACTCGCGCGACGGCGGGAAGACGCGGTGCTCCTGCAGTACGGAATCGATCGCCTGCGACATGAGCTCTCCTCTCGAGTAGCGGCTAGCGGCGGATGGCGACGACTTCGATCTCGACGCGCGCGTCCTTCGGCAAGCGCGCGACCTGCACCGTCGAGCGCGGCGGCGGCGGACCGCCGAAGCGCTCCCCGTACACGACGTTGACCGCGGCGAAGTCGGCGAGGTCGGCGAGGAAGATCGTCGTCTTCACGACGTCGGCGAACGTCGCGTCGGCGGCGGCCAGGACCGCGCCGATGTTGTCGAGCACGCGCCGCGTCTGCACGCCGATGTCACCGTCGACGATCGCGCCGGTCGCGGGATCGAGCGGGATCTGGCCCGACAGGAAGATCATCGTCGCGTCGCCGACGGGGACGGTGATGGCTTGCGAGTACGGGCCGATGGCCGCGGGCGCGGCCGGCGTGCGGATCACGGTGCGCTGCATGCCTCGTGTTTACCGCGTTCTCCGCGCGCGGGTGGCGGATCGAGTCGCCTCTTGATAGGCGACCCGCATCCGCGCTATCTGCGCGGCTCGAAGTCTTCATCGGGGGCGGATACATCATGGAGAAGCGATTCGGAGGCATCGGGTTCGTCGCGGCCGCGCTGTGGGTCACGTGCACCCTCCTCGTCCCGGCGTGCGCCGGCGGCACCAAGGACAACCCGGCCGAGGTCTGCGCCAACGGCGTCGACGACGACGGTGACGGGAAGGCCGACTGCGCCGACCCCGACTGCGCGGGCGAGGCGGCGTGCATGCACGCCGTCGAGAACTGCACCAACGGCACCGACGACGACGGCGACGGGCAGGTCGACTGCGCCGACTCCGACTGCGCGAGCACGCCCGCCTGCACCCCGACCGCCGAGAACTGCACCAACGGCACCGACGACGACGGCGACGGCCAGGCCGACTGCGCCGACTCCGACTGCGCGAGCGATCCTTCGTGCGCCACGGCGTCGTGCAGCGCGTCGTCGAGCTACGGCGCGGCGACCCTCGGCAACCAGACGATCGCCGACGACACCTTGCCCGATCATCTCGCCGCGACCGGCGACCTCAACGGCGACCCCGACCAGCTCGTGATCGAGCTGTTCAACGGCTACGGCGTGATGACCGGCGGCATCGCCCCGGGCACGTACACGCTCGCGGGCGCCGACCTCGACTACGCGACCTGCGGCCTGTGCGTCTACGTCGTCGGCGACGGCCAGGACATGTACCTGGCGACCGGCGGCACGGTCGAGATCACCTCGATCGAGCCGTCGCTCCAGGTCTCGTTCTCGAACCTCACGTTCCAGCACGTCGACGTCGATCAGGACACCTCCGAGACGACCCCGAGCGCCGACGGGTGCACGTCGTCGCTGACGTCGGGCGGCTTCGACGTCGTGGTGACGCCGCAAGAGATCTGCGACAACACGACCGACGACGATGGCGACACGCTCGCCGACTGCGCCGATCCGGACTGCACCGGCACGACCGCGTGCCCGACCGGCGAGATCTGCGGCAACACGACCGACGACGACGGCGACGGCGCCGTCGACTGCGCGGACGCCGAGTGCGCCACCGATCCGTCGTGCGTCACCTGCACGGTCGAGAGCGCGTACGGCACGCCGACGGTCACCAACCTGGTCGTCGACTCGACCTCGCTGCCCGACTCGCTCGGCGCGCGCGGCGATCTGAACGCCGATCCCGATCAGGTCCAGATCGAGCTCTACAACGGCCACGGCGTGATGACCGGCGGGATCGCGACCGGCACGTACACGATCGCGGGCGACGATCTCGACTACGAGACCTGCGGCCTGTGCGTGCGCATGAAGGGCAACGGGACCGACGACTACTTCGCGACCGGCGGCTCGGTCACGATCACGTCCTTGACGCCGTTCGCGGCGACCCTCGACGACGTCGCCTTCGAGCACGTGACGATCGACGGCACGACCTTCCACTCGACGCCGGTCGGCGACGGCTGCACCGCGACGATCACGTCGGTCACGCTCGACGAGGGCGGCACGCCGCCGACCTGCACCGCCGCCGCCGACTACGGCGCGGCGACGCTGACCAACGTCACCCCGGACGATAGCAACCTGCCCGACGAGATGTTCGCCACCGGCGATCTCAACACCGACGTCGACGGCGTCGCGATCGATCTCTGGGACGGCTACGGCGTCTTCGCGAACGGCCTCGCCCCCGGCACGTACACGCTCGCCGGCGACGAGCTCGATCCGGCGACCTGCGGCCTGTGCGTGAACCTGTACACCGACTACGACGGCAACGCGGTCACCGACTTCTACTTCGCGACCGGCGGCACCGTGACGATCACCAGCGTCGACCCGCTCGCCGCGACGCTGTCGGACGTCACGTTCCAGCACGTCGACTCGAACGGGGCGCCGGTCGGCGACGGCTGCACGAGCCACATCACCAGCGCGACCTTCTGACCGGTTGTCTCGTGGGCGTTGTAGGGGTCGAACCTACGACTTGCACCGTGTGAAGATGCCACTCTGCCACTGAGTTAAACGCCCGAGGGGGATGCTTGTAGCCAAGCCGCGCGCCGCTGTCAATCGAAGTGCACGGGCGGCGCGTCGGCGAGGAGCGCATCGTAGTGCGCGCGGATCTTGCCGAGGTCGACCGAGTTCAAGAAGCCGGAGTACGCGAGGTACGCGACGAGGAAGCGGAGATCGTGGGCCCACGGCGGCAGGAACGTCGGCGGCCGCAGGAGCCCGATCTCGGAGAGGTGACAGAGCGCGGGGACGTCCTCGATCTCGAGCTTGCCGGCGAACAAGAGGCGCAGGCAGTCGCTGCGGCCGCTCAGCACCGCGGCGCGCAGGAAGTTGTGCACGCGCAGGAGCCCGTCGAGGTAGACGACGTCCTTGGTGAACGGCGCGCCGCCGGTGAGCGTGCCGCCGCGGAAGACGCGCCGCGTGTTCTCGAACGCTTGATCCTTGTTGCCCGCGGTCTGCGTGAGGAACCAGCGGTAGACGTCGAGGAAATCGGCGCCGTCCTGCGCCATCTGGATCGCGAGCACGCGATCGGCGAGGCGGCCGAGGCGATCCGGATCGATCGCGCCCGAGATGAACTCGGCGAAGACCGCGAGGCCTTCCTGCGTGCGCGTCGTGCCCGGGTGGCCGGCGCCGAGGATCGGGAGATCGATCTGATCGCGGCCGTTGAGCGAGGTCGCGATGTGGATGAAGGCCTCGTGTTGCACCAGCTGCGCGGCGTCGCGATCGGTGAAGCGCGCGCCGCGGCGCAGCTTGATGTCGCCGGTCTGCGCGAGCGCGTTCGCGCTGAGCTCGTCGACGATGTGGACCTCGGGCGCGCGCGGGCCGAAGAAGCGCACGACCGCCTTGCCCACGCGCTGCGCGATCTCCTCGGCGGTGTGCTCCGTCTCCGGCCCGAGGTTCATCGTGTTCGCATCGCTGAGCGTGTGCTCGAACGCGCGCGCGAGATCGAGCGAGGTCGACGCCTGATCGTTCAGGAACGACGACGGCTCGCCGTAGAGCTCGATCGAGAGCGCGGTGAACTCGCGCGTCCCGACCGCGGCGAGCATGCGCGCGCCGAGCTCGATCGCCCACGCCTGGCGGCGCAGCCACTCGTCGATGTCGTCGTCGGCGGTCGCGAGCCGGCGCGCCTCGGCGACCAGCGCGAGCGTCGCGCTCGGATCGAGCGGCTCGTACTGCGGGCGCGGCAGCGCGCTCTCGCCGCTCGCGAAGAACTCGTCGCGCAGCCGCGCGGGCCACGCGACCGTGCGCAGGATGCGGACCGGACGCTCGGCGTCGCGGAGCAGCTTCGCGACCTGCCGGATGCGATCGGCTCGGCCCGGGCTCCGCATGCGAACAGCTTACCGCTTGCGTTCGAGATCGACGCCGCCGGTCGCGGTCTCTTCGGCCTGCGCCCAGTCGACGAGATCGTCGTCGACGACGACCGCCTCGGGCTTCGACGTCTGCTTCCACTCGCTCACGTCGGTGTCGATCTCGAAATCGGCGGCGCTCGCGGGCGCGGTCGCGCCGCGCTTCGGTCCCGGCGGCGCGGTGCGCGGGCCCTTGCGCTCGCGACCGCCGCTTGCGGGCGGCGCGGGCTCGGCGGGGACCGTCGCGGTCGGCGTGGCCGCCGCCTGCGGGCGGCGCGTCGAGGCGCCGGCGCTCGACGCGCGCAGGCCGTTGCCGCCGCTCGCGGAGGCCGGCGGTGCCGTCGTCGAGACGACCGGGCCGGTGCCGGGGCGCGGGAACGATCCGGTCTGCGTGCGCGCGGGCACCGGCGTCGGCGTGCGCGATCCGACCGGCGGGAGCTCGCCGAGCGGCGCGGGCGGCTCGGTCTGCGCGCGCGTCGGGATGTGCGTCATCACCGGCTGCGATCCGCTGGCGGCGATCGGCGCGGCGGGCGCGGGCTGCGTGCCCGGCGACGTGCCGACCGCGAGCTTCGAATCACTGACTCCCGTGGGCGCGACCGCCGGCGGCGGCGGCGCCATCGCGAGCAGCGACTTGCCGAGCGCGCGCGTCCCGATCTCGGCGAGGCACGCCCACAAGATCGTCGCGGGCACGTGCTCGCAAAGATCCGGAACGCCGATCGTGCTCACCACGAGCGCCGCGTCGGTGCGCGGCGCGGCGAGGCACGCGGCGATCAGCTTCGCCCAGATCGGACGCGGCAGGTGCTTCGACAGCACGTCCGGCGTGGCGTGCTTGATCATGTCGTCAGGCGAGGCGATCCCGAGCTCGAGCGCGCTCGCGAACGCGTCGACGAAGAACTTCGTGATCGCCGCCGTCGCCATCAGCTGCGGCCCGACCCGGTGACACCGGCGCGCTCGGCGGCGCGCGCGATGCAGTCCCACAAGACTTCGTGCGGCAGGTGCTGGGACATCACCTCGGGCGTGACGGTCTCGAGCACGCGCTCGGGCGTCATCGCGCCGGCGGCGAGCGAGGCCGCGAGCACCTTCGAGAGCAGCTCGGGCGGCAGGTTGGTCGCGAGCACGTCGGGCGTCGCGTGAACGAGCACGTCGGACGGAGCGAAGATCTTCTGCTCCAGTCCCGATTCCATCATCCGGGCGAACCAGCGCTGCCGGGCCTCGAGGCTCATGCTTCCTCCCGGGCGAGCGCAACTGCGCCCTGCCCCAACGAAGACGCTACACGAGGGAGCGCCCGCATGTCGATGGTCCGAGACCGCGGTCATGCGGCGTGGCACCTCCGCACGGGTGAGCGGATGAGCCTCGGGCATGCGAGTCGCTGCGACTGTCGGATCTCCGATCAGGGCCGCACGTGTGGTAACCCTGTCGCATGTCGGATCCCAGAGGACGGGCGAAGGAGTCCTCGGGCACGCTCTTGTACCGCAAGGTGGGCGTGGAGCTCGAAGTGCTGCTCGTTCATCCGGCCGGGAACTACAACCGCCGCGCGCCCTGGGGAATCCCGAAAGGACAGCCGGATCCTGGGGAGGAGCTCGAGGCCGCCGCGCGTCGGGAGACGTCGGAGGAAACCGGCATCACCTCCGGCACCTTGGTCGCGATCGGTTACGTCGATTACTCGCGCTCGAAGAAGCGCGTCCATGCCTTCGCCGGGCCTGCGCCCGAGGACCAGCCGCCGCGCTGCGCCTCGTGGGAGGTCGACAAGGCGGAATTCATCGAGATTTCCCGAGCGCGTCGCATCATCCATCCCGATCAAGCGGTCTTCCTGGATCGGCTCGAGCGCTTGCTCGCCGACGGCGCGGGGCCTGTGCTCGTCGCCGACGCTCAGACCTGATCGTAAATCATCCCGCGCGCTTCGGAGGGGACCTGAGCTTTTTTTCAGGGCTACCCGTCCGGAGGGTTGCGCCGAGCCTACTACATGAACAGGATGGCCCGACGTAGGTGTCCCCGAGCCGTGGAACCCGCGGCCCAAGTCCGGCGCTCGTCTTGCACCGTTTTCTGATCCACGAGCGCCCAGTGTGGGTTCCCCACGGAGCGAAGCGATATGGCGACCAAGGAACAACATACCTCCCGTCCCCCCCGCCGTAAGACGACGACGTCCGACGCCCGCCACGCGCGCGCGACCCGGACGACCAAGGCGAAGGCCGAGGCCGCCAAACCGGCAGAGGCCGAGTCCGTGAAGCCGGACTCGGAGCTCGAGGCGTTGCTCGAGCTCGGCGACGAGGCCGCGGCCGAGGTCGTCAAGGCGCCGGTCAAGGCCGACGAGAAGAAGCTGCCGAAGACGGATCCGGAGGATCACCTCTCGACCTACTTCCGCGATCTCGCCGTCCACGAGCTGCTCGGCCCCGAGGAGGAGCGCGAGCTCGCGCAGGGCATCGAGGATCAAGAGATCATGACCTGGGAGCGCGTCTTCGAGCGCCCCGAGGTCGTCGCGTTCGCGCAGCGGCTGGTCGAGGGCAAGACCGAGCAGCCGGTGCCGTGGAAGAAGCTGCAGAAGACCGCCGAGGTCACGCTCGAGATCCCGAAGAAGAAGCGCGACGCGCGCGTGGCCGGCCGGCTCGCCCGCGCGGCGCGCGAGACCGCGGCGCCGCTGCGCGCGCAGGATCTCGATCGCCTGCACATCGATCTCGTGATCCGCGAGCTCGAGCGCGTCGACGCGCACGCGCGTCGCGGCGACAAGGATCTGCCGCTCGAGGCGGGCACGCGCGACTTCGCGGACTACCTCGATCGCATCCGCGAGGCGTATCGCGGCGCGTCCTCGCTGCGCGAGGAGTTCGTGCGCGCGAACCTGCGGCTCGTCGTCACGATGGCGCGTCGCTACGATCGCGGCGGCATGCCGCTGGCCGACCTGATCCAGGAAGGCAACCTCGGCCTCATGCACGCGGTGTCGCGCTTCGACTATCGCCGCGGCCTGCGCTTCTCGACCTACGCGTGCTGGTGGATCCGCCACGCGATCGGCCGCGCGCTCGCCGACAAGGCGCGCGCGGTGCGCATCCCGGTGCACATGCTCGAGGCGCAGCAGCAGCTCGAGAAGGTGCGCCAGGCGCTGATCGGCGAGCTCGGCCGCCAGCCGACGCCGCAGGAGCTGGCCAAGGCGGCGCGGGTCCCGCTCGCGAAGCTCAACCAGATGCACCGGTACCTCATGGGACAGCCGATGTCCCTCGATCGTCCGGTGCACGAGGACGACGATCGCGCGTTCGGCGAGCTGCTCGCCGATCCGGACAGCGAGGAGCACTCGCCCGCCGACGAGATGACGACGCAGAAGCTGACCGATCAGGTCTCGCGCCTGCTCCATCACCTCTCGCCGATCGAGGCCGACGTCCTCCGCCAGCGCTTCGGCCTGGTCGACGACGAAGAGCGCACGTTCCGCGAGATCGGCGACCAGTACCACCTGTCGCGCGAGCGCATCCGCCAGATCCAGAACTCGGCGCTCGACAAGCTGAAGAAGGCGCTCGAGCGCGAGCACCGCGGGCATCTCGAGCACTAAGCCCTTCGACTTCCGTCGTCCGGCTTCCGTCGTCCGGTTCGGAAAATGCAGCCATGTCGCTCGAGAGAGCGAATGGCTGCCGTTTCGCGCAGATGGTGCGCGGCGATCGGATTGATCGCGTGCGGATGTGCGCGCGAAGCGATCGATCGCGAGGCGTTGCTCGATCCGGCGACCTGCGCCGGCTGTCATCCCGACGCGTATCGCGAGTGGGCCGCGAGCTCGCACGCGTACGCGAGCGATGATCCGGTGTTCCGCGCGATCGTGCGGCGCGGCCAGCGCGAGCTCGACGGTGGGCTCGGCGGCTTCTGCGTGACCTGCCACGCGCCGGTCGCGTTCCGCGAGGGCGCGACCACCGACGGCCTCGCGCTCGATCAGGTCGCGCGCGGGA
Source organism: Kofleriaceae bacterium (assembly GCA_035493675.1). Taxonomy (GTDB): domain Bacteria; phylum Myxococcota_A; class Polyangia; order Haliangiales; family Haliangiaceae; genus JAIOQA01. The sequence goes on from DATJIA010000165.1 coordinate 32,097, forward strand.
TGCAGGGCGTGACCTGCGTGGCGTGTCATCAGGTCGAGGCGGTCACCGCGGATCACGACGGCGCGATCACGCTCGCGACCGACGGCGTGATGCGCGGCGGCTTCGACGGCGCCGCCCCCAACCCGGCGCACGGCTCGGCGCGATCGGCGTTCGTCGACGGCGCGGCGGCCGAGTCGTCGGCGATGTGCGGCGCGTGCCACGACGTCGTCACGCCCGCCGGCGTGCGCGTCGAGCGGACCTTCGCCGAGTGGCAGGCGAGCCTGTTCTCGCGGCCGCCGCCGCTCGGTGTCGGCTGCGCGACCTGCCACATGATGGGGCGCGACGGCGCGGCGGCGAGCGGCGCGTCGATGCCCGCGCGCCGCGTCCACGACCACACGTTCCCCGGCATCGATCAAGCGCTCGGCGACTGGCCCGATCGCGCGCTGCTCCGCGCGAAGATCGCGCGCGATCTCGATCCGAGCGTGATGGCCAAGCTGTGCACGCGGCCCGGCGGCAACGGCCTCGCCGTCGACGTCACGCTCGACAACCTGCTCGCCGGGCACGCGTGGCCGTCGGGCGTCACGCACGCACGGCGCGCGTGGGTCGAGCTGGTCGCGCGTAAGGACGGCGCGATCGTGTACGAGAGCGGCGTCTTCGCGCCGGGCGAGGATCCCGCCGACTCGAGCGATCCGGATCTGTGGCTCATGCGCCAGCGCTTGCTCGACGACGCCGGCGCCGAGGTCGAGATGCCGTGGGAGGCGGCGCAGGTCGACGCGACCTTGCTCGGCGCCGCGGTCACGACCGATCCGCAGGACCCGCGCTACTACCACGCGGTCACGCGCACGTACGCCCTGCCCGTCGCCGATGAGGTCGAGATGCACCTGCGCGTCACCGCGATCGGCGCCGGCGTGTTCCGCGAGCTCGAGCGCACCGGCGATCTCGCGCCCGGGCTCGCGACCCGCGTGCCGATCATCGACGTCGCGCCGGCCGCGCGCACGTGGCACGCGGCGTCCGGCTACGGGTGTCAGTAGTCGGACGTGATCGCGATCATCGTGACGAGCGCGATCCGCGCGCGCTCGAGCGGATCGTCGGGCCACGTGTAAGACGTCGCGCCGACCTGGAGCTGCACGCGCGCCGCGCGATCGTCGTCGATCAGGCGATCGATCGTGAGCGCGGCGCCCAGGCTCCGCATGCGCGCGAGCGTGCGATCGCGCGTCCGCAGCGCGTCTTCGATCGTGTAGCGCGCGCGCCAGAAGTCGGCGGCGGTCTGCGTGTACGCGCGCAGCGATGCGCCGAAGCGCCACGTCGCGTCGTCGGTCTCGACGATCGCGCGCGCGTCCGCGGTGTGGCTCGCGACGCCCCAGTCGTCGGCGACCGCGCGATAGCCGGCGTGCGCGAACCAGCGGTCGCCGATCGCGCGCCGCACGCGGATCGCGATCGCGCCGGTGTGACGGAGCCGCGGCGTCGCTTCGTCCTCGAAGACGACCGCCGGCATCGCGGGCTCCGCGATCGCGATCGCGCGATACGGGCTCGCCTGGTAGCCGCTCGTGCGCGAAAGATCGACGAGCAGATCGACGTAGGTGCGCGCGTCGATCACCTGCGTCACGCGCGCGGTCGCGCGATCGTCGGTGCGCCGCGCGCGGAAGCTCGCGTCGATCGCGTTGGTGATCCACGACTCGCCGTGGCCCCAGCCGAGCTCGATCGTCGTGTTGCGATCGGCGAGCTCGCGCGACGCCAGCGCCCAGCCCCACACGACGTCGTCGTCGTGCTCGTGCGACCCGATCGCGCGCGCGGTCACGGTCGTGTCGCGCGGCAGCGCGAGGGTGACGCCGAGCGCGCCCTCCTCCCGTTGCTCGCGCACCGGCGCCGGCGACGCCGACGTCACGACGTCGACCGACGCGCCCGTCACGGTGTCGGCCGCGATCGCGGCGTCGATCGTCGCGTGCGCGCCCGCCTGCGCTTGCACGCCCGCCGCCGGCGACACGACCAGCATGTCGTCGTCGTCCGCGTAGACCGCGACGCTCGCCGACGCGCGCCCCGGATC
>DATJIA010000166.1:0-23197 GCA_035493675.1 Kofleriaceae bacterium
CCGCCGCCCGGGTCCAAGGTGCCCACCGTACACGCCGCCGAGAAGAGGAGGGAGAGACCGGCCAGACGGACGAAGCTCGACATGATGTAACCCCTTCGCAACATGCGTGCCCGTAGGAGGCCGCGAAATCACGAAGGTCGCACCGCGGATCGCGGAGGAGAGAACCCCCACTCGGTGCGGCTTCTCCCACCCTCTGCTGGGGTCAGTGGGCCGGGAAGAAGTAGCGCAGGAACCGCCAGCTCCGCGCCTTCCACGCCAATTCGTCGTGCGTGGCGCCCGGCTCCCAGTAGTAGCAAACGTGATTCGCGGCGAGCGTGCAGGACGCGGAGTCCTCGCGCTGCCAGCCGAGCGCGATCATCTGATCGCGGATCGCGACCGAGTCGGTGGCGTCGTCGGTGCCCTGCTGTGGATCGCCGCCGTGATCGAGGTAGATCGCGACCGGCACGCGGCCCTTCTTGGCGAGGAAGTCGGTGACCGCGGTGTGCGAGTCCATGCCGAACCAGAACGCGCCGCTGAGTGAAGCGGCCCCGCGGTACGTGTCGGGGTACGCGAGCGCGAGGCGCACGGACAAGAGGCCGCCGAGCGAGGAGCCGGCGACGTACGCCTGCTGCAGATCGATGCGCCAGGCTTCCGCGGCGCGCGGCTGGATCGTCTCGACCTGGAACTTCATGAACGTCTCGAGCTCGCCGCCGATCGCCTCGTCGGTGCCGTACTCGCTGTTGCGCGCGGCGCCGCCGTGATCCGCCGCGACGACGACGATCGGCGCGACGTTGCCCGCCGCGATGTCGGCGTCGAGCTGCACGTTCACTTCCCACCCGGTGTGGCCGAAGCAGCAGTCGTGATCGTCGTAGACGTTCTGGCCGTCGTGCATGAAGAGCACGGGATACTTCTTCGCGTAGTTCGCGGGATCGTCGTAGCCGGCGGGCAGGTAGGTCGTCAGCGGACGGCAGTTGCCCAAGTCGTTCGAGCACAAAAGGTCCGGAAGCCGGACGAGATGCCCGAGCCCCGAGTCGGGCGTGTCGAGCACGCTGTTCTTGCCGTCGACGTTGCCGGCGTAGTCGTCGTACTCGAAGCTCCAGCTCGCCGGATCCATGATCCAGTCGGCGCCGTCGACGAGCTTGTACGGCCAGCGCCCCTTCGCGACGTGATCGACCGCGGTGTAGAGCGCGCCGCCGCACAGCTGCGACGTCTTCAAGAGATCGGCGTTCCAGTCGTTCCAGCCGCCGGCGATCGCGACCTGCTTGTCCGCGACGAACAGCGCGCGTCCTTCGGACCACAGCGGGAATTCGCCGCGCGCGCGGCGATCGGAGATCTGCGACTCGAACGAAGCGAGCAAGGAAGCATCGCAATTCGCGCGCAGCCGATCGTGCAGATCGATCAGGCACGCGACCCCGGGCGATCCCGGCGCGCACGATCCACCCGCGTCGGGAGTCAGCGAGGCATCGACCGACGAAACACTGCCGTCGGGCGCGCCGGGCGCGCCGTCGGGCGGCGACGACGAGCGCGTCCCCCCGCAGCCCACGAGCAGGAGCGTTGCGATTCGCAACGCGCGATGAACGGAAGTCCCCGAGATCCGATGACGCATATCCGGCCCCGCGCCAACACAGCAATCACCGGACCAGGACGACCTTCCCGATGTTCTTGCGGTCCTGCAGATAGTGATGCGCCTGGGCCGCGCCCTTCGCGTCGAGCGCGTAGCGCTCGGCGACCACCGGCGCCAGCTCGCCCTTCGCGACCTTCGCGAGGATCTCGGCCATCTTCACGCGCATGAGCTGCGGGTCGGCCTCGGCGAGCGCGAGCATGTTGATGCCGTGGATGCCGACGTTCGCGCCGAACAGCGGGATCAGGTTGAAGAAGCGCATCGGCAGGCCCTCGCGCGCCATCGCGAGGATCGAGCGCGTCTTGCCCGGGTTCATCGCGCTCACGCCGTACGAGATCACGCGCCCCAGCGGCGCGCACATCGCGACCGACGCCGACAGCGATCGCCCGCCCATCGGATCGAGCACGGCGTCGACGCCGCGCCCGCCGGTCGCCGTCTTCACCGCCGCCGCGACGTCTTCTTCGTTGTAGTTGATCGCGTGCTCGACGCCCTGCGCGCGCAGCCAGTCGCACTTCGCGCTCGAGCCCGCCGTCGAGATCACCTTGATCCCCGTGTTGCGGAGCAGCTGCACCGCCGCGCTGCCGACGCCGCCGGCGCCGCCCATCACCAACACGCTCTTCCCCCGCACGAGCGCGCCGGCGTCGAACAAGCAGGTGTGCGCGGTCAGGTACGTCACCGGGATCGCGGACGCGGCGATCAGCTCGACGCCGTCGGGCAGCGGGAACACGCCCTCGCTGCGCGCGATCACCTCGTCCGCGTAGCCGCCGAACTTCACGAGCGCGCACACGCGCGCGCCGACGCTCAGCTCCGCGACGCCCGCGCCGACCTCGCTCACCGTCCCCGAGACTTCGTAGCCGGGGCAGTACGGGATCGGCGGCGCGTCGGGATAGTTGCCCAATCTCCCGACGACGTCGGCGAAGTTCACGCCGGCGGCGGCGACCTTGATCCGCACGTGGCCGGCGGGCACCGCTTCGTGCGGCGCCTCGCGATCGACCATCACCTCGGGCCCGCCCGCTTTCGAGATCACGATCTGTCTTGCCACCGCTGCCTCCACTCTTTCTTGAGCACGCCGAACTGGTGTGCGTCGAAGTTGCGATTGCCCTTGCGCACGTGGGCGCGCCGGACGCCCTCGCGCATCATGCCGAGCTTCTCGAGCACGCGGCCCGAGCGCTTGTTGCCGTCGAGGTATTGCGCGAACACGCGCTCGAGCTTCAGCTCGCGAAAGCCCCAGTCGATCGCGGCGTGCGCGGCCTCGACGGCGAGCCCCTTGCCCCAGTGCGAGGTGCCGAGCCAGTAGCCGAGCTCCGCGCGTCGATGATCCGGCTGCAAGGTCAGCGTGACCGCGCCGATGATCTCGTCCTTCGCCGTGACCGCGAGCGCGACGCCGCGCCCGTTGAGCCAGCGCCGCGCCCACGCGGTGATCCAGCGCATCGCCTCGACGTCGGAGTAGGGATGCGGCACGTGCAGGAGGAAGCGGCCCACCTCGGCGTCGTCGAGGACGCTCGCGACCTCCGACGCGTCCTCGCGCGCGAACGGGCGCAGCACGAGGCGCTCGGTGCGCAGGGTCGGCGGGACGCGATGCACGCCCGGTTTTACATCACGTCGGCGGGCGCGTGCCGTTGAAGTCCTGCCGACTCGAGCAGGTGTTCTGCATCTCGGTGCAGTCGGGGTTGCCGTTGGTCTTGGGCCGGTAGTCGATCGTGCCGGTGAGGATGTCGCCGTTGAGCTCGGCCTCGAGGTCGGCGTTGTAGGTCCACGTGCAGTTGCCCGAGTTCGACGTGCGCGTGCCGAACAGCGTCAGGCTCAGGTGATCGCCGTCGACGGTGCCGGTGAAGTCGTGCGCGCCGAGCACGACGTCGAGGTAGCCGCCGACGAGGCCGTTGACCGACGCGACCGCCTGGGTCCCGTTCTGCGTGACGGTGACGCCGATGTTGGTCGCGCTGTTGCCGACGGTCCAGTTCATCAGGTTGCAGCCGTTGTCGCGGTTGGTCACCGCGACGGTGTAGTTGCCGCCGACGTTGGCCGGCGTCGAGCTGCAGGCGGCCATGACGATCAAGAGAGGAAGACCACGCATGACGCGATCATAGGAGGGGCCCGGAGTGAACGGAAGCGCAGTGAGTTAAGCTCGCGACCCCCCGAAACGTGCCCACCTCGCGATCACGTGCCTATCATCACGCCGGCGCCGCGACCTGCGTCGTGGCCGCGCTTTGCGCGATGGAGATGGCTCACACATACCGGCTCGACAACGGGCTGACCGTCGTGATCGCGCCTCATCGGGTCGCCCCTGTGGTCGCGATGCAGGCGTGGGTCGGGGTCGGCAGCGCCGACGAGGGACCGCGCGAGGCGGGCATCGCCCACGCGGTCGAGCACATGCTCTTCAAGGGCACCGCGAAGCGCGGGGTCGGCGAGGTCACCGGCGCGATCGAGGCGGCCGGCGGCGACATCAACGCGTGGACCTCGTTCGATCAGACCGTGATGCACGTCGTCGTCGCGCGCCGGAGCTTCGACGTCGGGCTCGACGTCCTCGCCGATACCTTGATCGACGCGCGCCTCGACGCCGGCGAGTGGGAGCGCGAGCGCGCGGTGATCCTCGAGGAGATCCGGCAGAGCGCCGACGATCCGGTCAAGAACGTCGCGCGCGCGCTGTTCGACACCGCGTTCGTCGCGCATCCGTACCGGCGGCCGGTGATCGGCAGCGCCGAGCGCGTCCGCGCGATCACGCGGCGCCAGCTGATGGAGTTCTATCGATCGTGGTACGTCGCGGGCAACACGACGCTCGTGATCGCCGGCGACGTCGACGAGGATCACGCGCGCGCGCAGATCGCGCGCGCGTTCGCGCGGATGCCGGAGGGTGCGCCGCGCCGGCGGCCGGCGTCGGAGCCGCCGCAGGTCGCGCCCCGCGCGCGCGTGCTCGTGCAGGACGTGCGCGAGGCGTACCTCGGGCTCGGCTTCCACGCGCCGCCGCTGGCGTCGCCGGACTCGGCGCTGCTCGACGTCGCCGCGGTCGTGCTCGGCCAGGGCCAGTCGTCGCGGCTCGAGCGGACGATCCAGCGAGATCGCCAGCTGGTGACGGGCGTGTGGGCGTATCAGCAGGCGATGCGCGATCCGGGCCTGTTCGTGATCAGCGCGACCGCCCGCGCGCGCGATCTGCGCGACGCGGTGCGCGCGATCGGCGAGGAGCTCGTGGCCGTCGAGACGATCGGTTCGGCGGAGGTCGACAAGGCGAAGGCCGCGATCGAAGCCGATCAGATCTATCAGCTCGAGACCGCGCAGGGCGTCGCGCGCAAGCTCGGCTGGTATCACGCCACCGCCGGCGACGTCGCGTTCGAGCGCGTGCACCTCGAGCGCGTGCGCGCGGCGACGCCCGCGTCGGTGCGCGCCGCCGTGCGCCGTCACCTCGTGATCGAGCGCGCGAGCGTCGCGGCCACCGTGCCGCGCGCGATCGCGCGCGGCGATCGCGCGCGCACCGCGCTCGCGCGTTCGCTCGTCACCCACGCGCGCCGCGGGATGAAGCGCGTCGCGAAGGCGCCGGCCGCGCAGAAGCCGAAGGACGCGGTCGTCCGCGAGGTCCTGCCCAACGGCATGGTCGTCCTGATCAAGCCGGATCCCTCGGTACCGGTGGTCGCGATGCGCGCGGTGTGGCCCGGCGGCGTGCGCCTCGAAGACGCGTCGACCAACGGCATCACGTCCTTGCTCGCGCACTGGATCACGCGCGGCTGCGGCGATCGCGACGCCGCCGCGCTGACCGAGACGATCGATCGGATGGGCGGCGGGCTCGCCGGCGCCGCGGGGCGCAACAGCTTCGGCCTGCGCGCCGAGTGGCTCGCGCGCTCCTGGGATCAAGGCCTCGATCTGCTCGCCGACTGCGTGATCGCGCCCCGCTTCGACGGCACCGAGCTCGCCGGCGAGCGGCGCCGCCTGCTCGACGATCTCGGCGCGCGCGACGACAGCGCGTCGGCGGCGGCGTTCCGCTTGTTCAGCGAGGCGCTCTACAAGAGCCACCCGTATCGGCTCGACGTCGCCGGATCGCCCGACGCGATCGCGACGCTCGACGCCGACACCGTCGCGCAGTTCTATCGCGATCACTTCCCGGTCGGCGCGATGACGCTCGCGATCGTCGGTGACGTCGATCCCGATCAGGTCCTCGCCCGCGTGCGCGCGCGCTTCGGCGCCGCGCCGAAGGCCAAGACGAGCGCGCCGAAAGTCGCGAAGGAGCAGTTCGCGGATCGCAAGGCGACCGAGCGCGAGGTCTATCGCTACCTGGATCGCGAGCAGGCGCACCTCGTGATCGGCTTCCCGGGCACGACCGTCGACTCGCCGGATCGCTTCGCGCTCGAGGTGCTCGCGACGATCCTCGGCGGACCGAGCGGCCGCTTGTTCGCCGAGGTGCGCGATCGCCAGGGCCTCGCGTATCGCGTCAGCGCGCACTCGGCGCCCGGGCTCGATCCCGGCTACGTCGCGATCTACCTGTCGTGCAGCCCCGACGCGATCGATCGCGCGCAGGCCGCGGTGACCGGCGAGATCGATCGCGTCGTCGCGGACGGCGTCACCGACGACGAGGTCGCGCGCGCGGTGACCTACCTGGTCGGCGCGCACGAGGTCGCGCTGCAGCGGCGCAGCGCCGTCGCGACCGCGCTCGCGTTCCACGAGGCGTACGGCCTCGGCTGGAGCGAGTGGTCGCGCTATCCGGATCACATGCACGCGGTGACGGCGAAGGACGTCGCGCGCGTCGCGAAGCGCTACCTGTCGTGGGATCTCGCGGTCACCGCGACGGTGCGGCCGCCGGCCTTGTCGCCCGGCGCCGCCAAGCGCGCGCGCCTGCGACAGCAGATCGACAGGTCTAGGCACGAGCATCCGCCGCGCCGCCCGAAGGAGAACAGTTGACGCGCCGGCGCGCGGCCCGCGAGTCGGCGTTCGGCCGCGGCGATCTCACCGCGAGCCTCGTGCTCGTCTTCCCGCTCCTGCTCGCGTACGAGGTCGGCGTCTTGTTCTCGTCGACGGTCAACGGCGTCGACGTGATCACGCGCGCGGTGTTCGCGGCGTGCGGTCACGACCGCGCGATGTACCTGCTCGTCCACGTGACGCTCGCGCTCGCGTACCTCGCGTGGATCCGCGCGCGCCACCGCGATCGCACGCTCGCGCTCGACATCGTCGGGCCGCTGGTCGTCGAGGCCGCGCTCTACGCGCTCACGCTCGGCTTGATCCTCCCGCTCGTCCTCGCGCAGGCGCACCTGGCGCTAGGCGCCACGGGAGACGCGATCGTGATCTCGCTCGGCGCCGGCGTGCACGAGGAGCTCGTGTTCCGGCTCGGCGCGATGGCGGGCGGCATCGCGCTCCTGCGCCGCACGAGCCTGTCACCGCGCGCGGCGTTCGTGATCGCGCTCGTCGGCTCGGCGATCTTGTTCAGCCTCGCGCACCACATGGGCGCATACGGCGAGCCGTTCCGCGTCCACGCCTTCGTCTACCGCGCGATCGCCGGCGCGTTGTTCGGCATCGTGTTCTGGTACCGATCGTTCGCACACGCGGTCTACGCGCACGTCCTCTACGATCTGTACGTGCTGCTGATCCGCTGAAGCGCGACCGCTACCAGGCCTTCACGCCGTGCACGATCAGCTTCATGTTGCTGACGTACAGGTCGCACTTCGCGCGCTTGACCGACTCGGCTCGCTCCGACTTGTCGATCGTCAGCGCCTTGATGCCGACGCCGCTGAGCTCGATCTCGAACACGACGTCTTCCTTGTTCGGCGCGAGGTAGACGATCGAGCCCGTGGTCTGGAGCGACGGATCCTGCGCCCCGTCCATCGACTCCTTGTACCAGTCGAAGAGATCGCCGGCGTACGCGAACGGGACGTGGACGCTGAGGTCCGGGAACGTCAGCTTGGTCGGCTCCCAACGCGCGTAGCGCGCGCGGCCGGTGTGGTAGCTCTTCACGCCCTGCTTGACGGTGAAGCCTTCGATCTTCGCGACGTGGCTGGTGTCGACGCCCTCGAGCTCGAACTTGAAGCACGAGGTCGGCCACATCTTCTGACGCTGGAAGTTGTGCGCCTGCGCCTTCAGCTTCGGTCCGCCGCCCTTCTTGAAGTTGACGTCCTCGGGCTGGAGCTTGACCTTGAGCATGGCCATCTCCTTGCCGGCGGCGTCGAGGGTCGGGAAGGTCGTCTCGGTGATCAGCGCGTTGATGAAGTCGTACTGGAACTGCTGCTTGTAGTCGAAGTCGGCGTGGACCACGTGGCCGTTCTTGCGGCAGAAGTCGTTGTTCCACGACTGCTGGATCCAGCAGAGCATCGACCGCGCTTCCTGCATGCCGAGCTCGATCGAGAGCGGCTCGACGTCGACGGTCGAGAGGTGCTTCACGAACTCGACGTTGGTGCCGATCTGTTCCTCGACGACGTTGCCCTTGGGCAGACCGCCTTCGATCGACTTGACGTGGAACGGCTCCTCTTTTTCGAGCGAGAACTCGAACTGACTGACGGCGTATGAACGGGTAGTACCGAGGGCCATGGAGTTGTCTCTCCGCGCGAGGAACCGATGGTATCGCGCATCTTTGTACGGCGTGGAAGCTTCGGACCTCCCCCCGGTTCGGCGCCCCCGGCCTGGGAGTCGGGTCTCCGGGGGTCTCTCGGACCCCACCGCGATCCGCCTCCGGAAGTAGCCGGAACAACGAGAGTTCGGCCCGGCGAAGATCGGCACGGGCCTTGTAGTGAGCAGCCGACATGCGGAACCGGATCCTCCTCACGAGCCTGGCGTGTGGACTCCTGGTCGCGGCGTCGTCGGCGCAGGCCGACGAGGTGCGGACGACCCACACGACGAAGATCTTGAAGCGTCCCGGCGAGCAATCGCCCGTCGTGATCCGAGTGTCCGCGGGACACGAGATGACGGTCCTGGAAGAGCAGGGCCGCTGGATCAAGGTGCGCGTCGAGGGCCACACCGGCTGGGTCACGCGCACGTCGGTCGAGAGCACGGCCGAAGCGCGCGAGGTGCAGCGCAACACGCGCCGGCGCCCGTTCGTGGACGGTCGCTCGCTGCGCCGCGGCTGGTCCGGCGACGCGCCGGACGATCGCGTCGGCGAGGACGCGACCGGCGCCGATGACGAAGCGGCGCCCGCTTCGGACGACGACGACGACACCGCGCGGCCGAAGAAGAAGGTCGCCGCGAAGAAGGTCAAGGCGCGGCACGACGCCGACGCCGACGAGGCGGACGACGACGAGGACGCGCCGAAGCCGAAGAAGCACGCGAAGAAGCACACCCGCTCGCGCGACGACGGCGACGACGACGAGGCCGCGGCCTCGGATGGCGACGACGACGAGGCCTCGGCCGACGACGAAGAGGCGAAGGAGCCCGAGAAGAAGATGATGACCGTGACGGCCGACGAGGTCGATCTGCGGTCGAAGCCGTCGAAGAAGAGCCGCGCGCTCCTCACCGTCGGCAAGGGCGATCGCCTCGCCTTCGTCGAGGAATCCGACGACGGCAAGTGGGTCGAGGTCGAGAACGAGGACGGCGACTCCGGTTGGATCCGCGCGAAGGACGTCGCGGCCGACGGTCACAAGGAGCGCGAGATCCACCTCGACGCGCGGCTCGGCTTCGCGTCGATCGGTGAGTCGTTCAAGTCGAACGGCACCGGCGGCCTCGCCAACTACAACCTCGGCTCGGCGGCGGTCGCGGTCGCGCTCGCGGGCTCGGCCGACTGGAAGTACGGCACCAACTACCGCATCGGCGCCGATCTCTCGTACGTGATGGACAAGGCGACGCCCGGCGTTCGCTACAACGACGGCACCAACGCCGCGGACATCGGCTTCACGACCCACGACATCGACGCGCGCCTGAAGGTCGGCTACGACCTGCACAGCGCGAAGGGCACCGTGCTGTGGGGCCGCGCCGGCTACCACTACGGCATGTTCTCCGTCGACAACGTCGGCGATCTGACCAAGAACCTCGCGCACCTCCCGTCGGAGATCCTCTCGGGTCCGACCGTCGGCTTCGGGATGGACATGCCGAAGCTCGGCGAGAAGGTCGGCGCGCGCGCGACCGCGGATCTCCTCTACCCGGGCACGCGGTCGCAGACCAAGGGCCTCGAGGACGGCGCCGCGTCGAAGGCGATGGCCGCGTGGGTCACCGCGGTCGTGTCGTACCAGTGGAAGGACGATCTGACCCTCGATGCCGGCTACCGCCTCGGCTACGCGTCGACGCAGTGGGCGGGCGCGGCGACCGGCTCGATGCGCGGGACCAACGCGACCACCGCGGCGCGTACCGACCTGTCGCACATCCTCACGATCGGTCTCGCGAAGTCGTTCTGATATAGTCGCGCGGCATGGCCGCCGACGAGTACGCCGACTACGTCGCGCGCTTCGACAAGGCCGTCGAGGACGACGTCCAGGTCGGAGGCTTCGCGAAGTACAAGGGCAAGCTGATCAAGAAGCTCGCCCCCGACGAGTTCGAGGTGAAGAACAAGGAGTACCTCGAGCTCGCGTCGCACTACTTCCAGTCATTGGATCGTGGCGACACGATCAACGACGTGGTGGTGCGCTTGGTGCGCGATCGCGCGGCCGAGCTGGTCTTGACCAGCCCGGTGTGATCATCACTGCTGCGGCGTCGGCAGCTTGTCGAGATCGATCATCGACAGCGCGAGCCGGATCAGCTGCGACTTGTTCGCCTTCGTCCAGCCGCGGCGCTTGAGCTCGGCGACCTTCGCGTCGAGCTCTTCGAGATCGCGCGTGTACATCGAGATGCAGATGACCTTGTAGTGGGTCGGGCGCGGGCCGGTGGCGCGGCGGCGTCGCGGCTCGGCGTCGCCGTCGTCGTCCGAATCCGTACGCGCGCGGCGACCGTAGTACTCCTCGCTGAGGATCTGGTCGGCCTCGGCGAGGGGATCGTGCGCGAGGAGCTTTTCTTCTTTCATGGGGTCCTCACGCGGCGACGGTGGCGTCGGCCGTGGCGTTGGTGGTGGCGGTCGACTGGATCAGCCAGTCGACGACGCGGTTGTAATCGGCCGCGCCGTGGGATTGCGGCGCGTACTCGAAGATGCTCTTGCGATGCGACGGCGCCTCGGCGAGGCGCGTGTTGTTGCGGATCGGCTCGAGGCACTTCTGCTTGAAGTGGCCCTGGAGCGTCTCGAGCACCTCGCGCGCGAGGCGGGTGCGGCCGTCGTAGAAGGTCGGCAGCACCGCGGAGACGCGCACCGCGTGCTGCAGGTGGCGCTCGACGTCCTTGATCGTGCGGAGCACCTGCTTCACGCCGACGAGCGCGAGGTAATCGCACGTCACCGGGATCACGACCTCGTCGGCGTAGGAGAGCGCGTTCTGGTTGAGCAGGTTGAGCGACGGGCCGCAGTCGACGACGACGTAATCGTAACGACGCGACACCTGCATCAGGTTCAAGCGCTTCGTCATCACGCGCGAGCGGGTCGCGGGATCCTGGCGCGCGAGCCAGATTTCGGCGGCGGCGAGCGTCTGATCGGCGGTGATGACGTCGAGGTGCTGGCGCACCGGCACCGCGGCCTCGGTCGGATCGAGCCCGTCGACCAAGACGTGATAGAGCGTCTGCTCGCCGGCGACGCCGAGCGACACGCCGACGTTGCCCTGCGCGTCGGTGTCGATCAAGAGCGTCTTGTGCCCGCGCTCGGCGACTCCCGCGGCGAGGTTGACCGACGTCGTGGTCTTACCCGTGCCGCCCTTCTGGTTGAGGATCGCGATGCGGCGCGCGCGCTTCGCGCGGAACGCTTCCTCGCCGAGCGAGGCCTTCCGACAGTCGAGCGAGCAGTAGTACCGCCGCTGACCGTCGGAGACGGCGACTTGGAAGACGAACTGCGGGGTGAATGTCTGTCCGCACGCGCTGCAGGGCTTCTCCATGCCCTTATCGAAGCGACCAGTCGCGCGCCGGGGCAACTTTTTGGTGGTATACGCGCACTAGAATGATGGCCGTGGGGGCCCGCTCGCGCAGGGTAACCGTGTCCGGATCGAGCCCGGAGTCGGCGGTCGCGGCCTTGGTCGCCGCGCTCGGCGATCTTCGTCCGACGGCGATCATCGCGTTCGCGTCGTGGAAGCTCGATCCCGACGACACCGCGCGGCGGCTCGCCGAGGCGTTCGCGCCCGCGCCGGTGATCGGCTGCACGTCGAACGGCGAGATCGGCGCCGACGGCGACGTCGAGGGCACGATCACCGCGCTCGCGCTCTGCTCGGATCGGTTGCGCTTGGGGATCGCGCTCGCGCCCGAGCTGACGCGGCAGGCGCTGCGCTCGAGCCGCGCGGCGGTGATCGAGGCGGCGTCGGCGCTCGGCATCGCGCCCGAGGAGCTCGATCCGAAGCGCCACGTCGCGATCACGTTGGTCGACGGACGCTGCGGCTTCGAGGAGAGCTTCTGTCTCGGCTCGGCGTCGACGGCGCCGCAGATCCGGTTCGTCGGCGGCTCGGCGTCGGACGGCTTCCCGCCCGAGGCGGCGACCCGCGTCTTCTTCGCGGGCCGCGCGCACGGCGACGCCGGCGTGGTCGCGATCCTCGAGCCCGGTCAGCCGTTCGCGGTGATCGAGAGCGAGCACATGATCCCGACCGAGCTGCGCACGGTCGTGACCGCGGCGGATCACCGCCGGCGGATCGTGCACGAGCTCGACGGCTTCCCGGCGGTGAAGCGCTACCAGGAGCTGATCCGCGCGACCGGCAGCGACGAGATTCTCGACGACGTCGTCGCGTCGAGCTATCCGTTCGCGGCGTACGTCGGCGGGCGGCCGTACGTGCGCTCGGTCGCGCACCTCGGCGGCGACGATCTCCACTTCGCGTGCGCGATCGAGGTCGGCGCGGTCCTGCGCCTCATGCGGCCCGGCGATCTGGTCGGCACGACCGAGCAGGCGCTCGCCGACGCGGCGGCCGAGGTCGGCGGCGCGCCGGAGGCGATCGTCGCGTTCTCGTGCCTCGGTCGCCACAACGAGGCGATGACGCGCGGCTTGCGCGCGCCGCTCGCGCAGCTCTACGCGCGCGCGCCGGTGGTCGGCTTCCACTCGTTCGGCGAGCAGGCCGGATCGCTGCTCGTCAATCACACGCTGACCGCGCTCGTGCTCGGAGGCCAGGGTGGCTGAGCGGCGCACGCGGCGTCCGACGCCCGACAGCGATCGCGATCGCATCGCCGAGCTCGAGGCCGAGCTCACCGCCGCGCATCGCACGATCGACGTCCTGCTCGACAAGGCCGAGGCGCGCCCGCGCGACGCGACGTCGCAGTCGGCGCTCTTCGAGGAAGCGGCGCGCATGGAGCAGCTCGTCGACGCGCGCACGCGCGAGGTCGAGGCGGCGAACGCCGAGCTGCGCGCGGTGACCTCGAACCTCGATCAGATCGTGCGGCAGCGGACGCGCGCGCTCGCCGAGAGCGAGCAGCAGCTGCGCGAGAAGAACAAGGAGCTCGAGCGGCAGTCGACCGCGAAGGCGGAGTTCATCTCGATCGTCGCGCACGAGCTGCGCACGCCGCTGACCTCGATCGTCGGCTACCTGGATCTCATGGCCGAGGGCCGCTTCGGCGAGATGCCCGAGACCGCGGAGCGCCCGATCAGCTCGCTGCGCCGCAACGCGCACCGGCTCAAGCGGCTCGTCGACGAGATGCTCGACGTCAGCCGCATCGAGGCGGGCAAGGTCATCCTGCGCCGCGTGCCGCTCGCGCTCGGCGACGTCGTGCACGATGTCGCGACCGAGCTCGCGCCGCTCGCCGAGGCGAAGCGTCAGGTCGTGACGTGCGAGGTCGCCGACGTGCCGCCGGTCGACGGCGACGTCGACAAGGTGCACCAGATCGTCGTCAACCTGCTGCAGAACTCGATCCGCTACACCCCCGAGGCCGGCAGCATCAAGCTCACGGTCGATCGCCCGCCGGTCGATCGCTTCCCGGGGCGATGGGCGCGCTTGCGCGTGCGCGACGACGGCATCGGCATCGCGTCGTCGCAGCGCTCGCGCTTGTTCGAGCCGTTCACCGACGTCAGCACGCCGGCGAAGCACCACACGTCGAGCGGGCCCGACAGCGCGGGGTTGGGCTTGTACATCGCGCGCGGGTTGATCGAGCTGCACGGCGGCTTGATCGCCGTCGACAGCGAAGAGCAGGTGTACACCGAGTTCACGGTGCTGCTGCCGCTGGCCTAACGTTCAGGGGCAGAGGCAGAGGCAGAGGCAGGAGCCAGGAGCCAGTCGCCAGGGGCCAGTAGCAGGGGCCAGGAACCAGGGACCAGTCGCCAGGGTCAGAGCTCGCGCGCGCGTCGATCAACGATCATCGACGAGCGATCGTCGATGCGTAGTCGATCAACGATCGCCTGCGGATCAGCGATCGCGCGCGTCAGCGATCGCGCGCGACAGCGATCGCGCGCGTCAGCGATCGCGCGCGTCAGCGATCGCGCGCGCCTTCTTCCCAGAGCGCGCGCTACTTCTTCTTCTTCGCGGGCTTCTTCGCGGCCGGCTTCTTCGCGGCGGGCTTCTTCGCGACGGGCTTCTTCGCGGCGGCCTTCTTCGGCGCGGGCTTCGCGGCGGCCTTCTTCGGCGCGGGCTTCGCGGCCTTCACCGGCTTCGCAGCCTTGGACGGCTTCGCGGCCGGCTTGGCGGGCGGCTTCTTGTCGGCGCCCTTCGCGGCCTTGGGCGGCTCCTTGCCCTTCACCGGCGCAGCGCCCTTCACCGGCGCAGCGCCCTTCGCGGCGGCGGCGGCGCCCTTCGCGGCGGCCGCGCCCTTCGCGGCGGCGGGCGGCGGCGCGGCGACCTTGCCGCCCTTCGCGGCCGCGGCCTTGCCGCCCTTGCCCTTCGCGGCGTCGAGGCGCGAGCTGACCGTGCGCTGCGACTCGTCCATCTTCGCCGACGCCGCGGCGCGCGCGACCTCGAGCGCGTCGTCGATGTCCGCCTTGCTGCGGACCGCGACCGGCGCGGCCGGCTCTTCTTTCTTCTTCGAGCGCTTCTTCTTCTTCGCGTCGCGCGGCGGCGGGATCTCGCTGATGCCCGGCATGCGCGACGCGAGATCACCGCGGTTGTGCACGAGCACGCGCGGGCCGTCGCGGAATTGGATCTCGACCTTGTTGTCGGGCAAGAGCTCGGCGACGAACCCGATGTCGAACACCGGGTGCGCGACCAGATCGCCGGGCTCGTACGTGTCCCGGATCGAGTAGGGCCGACAGTTCGCGAGCTCCGGTTCCGGGACTCGCGCCATCGCGTCTTCCCAGCCCATCTTCGCGCCCGGCTTTCGCTTCGGCGTGTCGATCGGGCCGGTCTGCGCGCTACCCTCCTCGGGTGCGTCGCCGCGTGGCTTGCGATAGGCATGGACTTCGCCGCACACCACGCACTGCACGCGACGAACTTCGTCCTCGTACATGCTGATGATGGTGTGGGTCGTGTCAGCCTTGCATCGCGGAGACGGGCAATACGCCTCGATCTCTCCGCCGACCTCGTCCACGTCTTCGTCGAAGATGGAGTCCATCCCTGCCTCTGGTCGCGTGCCTAACGTCCTGAAAGGGCTTCAATCCGGACTTAGGCAATCCGGATTGATCCCCTTCATTAGTCAGCGACTTAACACAACCAGCGCTATCGAGCAACGCCGCCCATTTACAAGATCGCCCGAGATCGTCGGTATCCGGTCGATTCCAGGCTAGGATTTCCCGCCCGAATGCGCCGGCTCCTCCTCGTAAACGCCTTGATCTTCGCGGTCTTGGCTTCCGCGGTGGGCCTCGCCTATTACGGCTACAGCTACACCAGCGAGGTCTCGACCCGCGAACGGGAAATCATCCAGGACACGATGCGCGACCTGGCCGAGGAGAAGGTCATCGGCATCGAGAGCCTGATCACCAGCACGGATGACAAGGTCTTCGCCGAGGTCGCGCGCGCCATCGAGCTCGACCGCCTCCGCGACGACCTGCAGACGATCGCCGGCGAGCCGTTGGTGGAGTCGATCTACGTGCTCGACGATCGCGTCGCGCCGGTGCTCGACGGCCTGGTCTCGCGCCGCACCGGCGACGAGCGGCTGCGCGCGCGAACCCTGTTCTTGACCGCGATCGCGCCGAGCCTGCCGCTCCGCGATCAGCCGCTCAACGTGCGCGGCCACGTCCACGGCACCTGGGAAGGCCGCCCGTATCTCTTCTCGTTCGCGAAGAAGCAGATCGACGATCGCACCTACTACGTCGTGGTCGAGACCAACCTGACGTACCTGTTCATCAACGTCTTCCCCGAGTTCTTCCCGCGCTCGCCGCGGCTCTATCAAGTCGTCGATCAAGACGGCCTCTTGCGCTACGGCTTCGACTTCGCCGCCGATCCGTCGAACGTCGTGATCGAGCAGCCGTTCAACGAGACGTTCGACAAGTGGCGCCTGCGCGTCGCGCAGAAGGACGTCTCGTCGCAGGAGCGCGCCGGCCGCCGCCAGATCCTCGACTTCGTCCTGATCGGCGGATCGCTCGCCGTGATCCTCGCCGGCCTCGGCGTGCTCGCGCTCGCGATCCGTCGCGAGCGCCGCGCCAACGAGCTCAAGAGCGAGTTCATCTCGAACGTGTCGCACGAGCTCAAGACGCCGCTGTCGATCATCTCGATGTTCGGCGAGCTGCTCGCGCTCGGGCGCGTGAAGTCGCCGGCGCAGGGCACCGAGTACGCGGAGATCATCTGGCGCGAGAGCGTGCGGCTCGCGCGCCTGATCGACAACGTGCTCGACTTCGCGAAGATCGAGCGCGGGGTCGACGCCTACGAGTTCACCGACGCCGACGTCGGCGAGGTCGTCGCACGCGCGATCGAGCTGTCGCAGCATCGGCTCGCGAAGGCGGAGATGACGATCGAGGCCGAGCTCGATCCCGAGCTGCCGCCGGTGCGGCTCGATCCGAACGCGTTCACGCTCGCCGTCCTCAACCTGATCGACAACGCGATCAAGTACGCGCCCGACGGCAAGAAGATCGCGATCACGCTCAAGCACCTCGACGATCGCGTCGTCCTGCGCGTGCGCGATTGGGGACAGGGCATCGAGCCCGACGAGCAGGCGCGGATCTTCGAGCGCTTCTATCGCGCGCGCGCGGTCAGATTGAAACCGATCCGCGGCTCGGGCATTGGCCTCGCGCTGGTCGAGCACATCGTGCAGGCGCACCACGGCACCGTCTCGTGCGCGTCGACGCCGGGGCAGGGCGCGACGTTCACGATCTCGCTGCCCGTCCCGTCGGCGACGGCGGTCCGTGGTAGAACCGTCGCGTGACGACGGCGGAGCCGGTCGAGGCCCAGCGCAAGATCCTCGTGATCGAGGACGAGCCCGACATCGTGCGCGGCTTGACCGATGCGCTCGAGTTCGAGGGCTTCGAGGTGCAATCGCGCGGCACCGGCGGCGACGGCCTCGACGCGGCGATGGAGTGGGAGCCCGATCTCGTGCTCCTCGATCTCATGCTGCCCGACGACAACGGCTATCGCGTGTGCGAGACCCTGCGCAGCCGCAACCCGGTCGTGCCGATCATCATCTTGACCGCGAAGGCGCAGGAGGCCGATAAGGTCCGCGGCCTCGAGGCCGGCGCCGACGACTACGTCACCAAGCCGTTCTCGATCGCCGAGCTGATCGCGCGCATCAACGCCATCTTCCGGCGCCAAGCGCGCCTCACGCAGTCCGACGAGACCTTCGCGATCGGCGCGTGGACGATCAACGCGCGCAAGCACACGATGAGCAAGGGCCGCGCGTCGAAGCGGCTGACGTTCTACGAGCTCGAGGTCCTGAAGCTCCTGCGCGAGAAGTCCGACGAGGCGGTCTCGCGCGACGAGCTGCTCGAGAAGGTCTGGGGCGTCGCGCCCAACGCCACCAACCGCACGGTCGACAACTTCATCGTCAAGCTGCGCCGCAAGCTCGAAGAAGACCAGAAGAACCCGCGCCACATCCTCACGGTGTACGGATTCGGCTACAAGCTCGTGCTTTAGGTATGATCGCGGGGTGAGCCCCGACCCGGCGACGACGTCCCCGTGTGCGAAGTGCGGCGTCGCGGTCCCGTTGGGCTACGTGAAGTGCCCGCGCTGTCATGCGCCGATGCCCGCGACGCAACCGCTCGCCGCGCGCGCGAAGCGCAACACGATGCGCGACGCGGTCGCCGGCGGCACGGCGGTGCCCGAGCCGGAGAGCGGCGGCTTCCCGTGGCTGCTCGCCGGCGTGTGCGCGGCCGCCGCGATCGCCGCGATCGTCTGGTACGTGCAATCGGGCGGCGCGCGCGCGGCGGATGCGCCCGTGCCCGCTGATCAAGTGGATCTCGCCGCGATGGTCGCGCCGGGGTCGGCGGCCGGATCTTCGTCGCGCGAGCCCGAGCCGCCGCCCGCGCCGGTCGTCGATCCGCGCCCGCGCCAGCGCCTCGAAGCGCTCGCGACGCTCGAGCACACGCTCGCGAGCGACAAGCTGTGGGCGACGGTGACCGCCGGCGGTGACAACATCGAGATCCGCTCGTCGTTCTGCGCCGACCGCGGCGTCGCGGCGCGCGTCACCGCGGCGCACGACGCGCTCGCGTCGCTCGGCTTCAAGGCGGTCCGCTGTCTCGAGAAGGCCGGCGCCCCGGTGTGGGCCCTGGATCTCTAGATCTGTAGTATCCACGGGCGATGTCGCTCGTCCCGCCGCGCAAACCGCACCGCTTGATCCTCCCGCTCGGCATGCGCGTGCTGGTCAACGTGCTGCGCGACGAGGATCGCACCGACGCCGGGCTCTATCTGCCGGCGGGCGCCAAGGAGTCGCAGATGGAGGCGCTCTACGGCGAGGTGATCGAGGTCGCGCGCGATCGCCCGACCACCGACGACATCGCCGAGAACGTCAGCGGCGTGCCGCACGGCGCGCGCGTGCTGTTCCGCAAGGACGCCGGCGTGCGCGTGCCGTGGGACGAGCGGTTGCGCGTCCTCGACGTGAAAGACGTGCTCGCTACGGTCGAAGAGATCGCCGACGACGAGGCGCACTGATCTTACGTGGTCGTAGACGTAGGCGTTGTCTTGGTCTTGGTCTTGGTCGTCCGACTTTGACGGCGACGGCGACGGCGACGTGAACCTGGACGCCTATCGACGTCGACGACCAAGTCGCCGTCGCCGTCGCGGTCAACGCCCAACGTCCACGTCCAAGACCAAGACCACGACAACGTTCACGTTCGCGATCGTCGCTTGCGGAAGGACATCGCGATCGCGCCCGCGAGCAGGAGCGAGCTCGGGCCCGGCGCTGCGCTCGCGTCGCAGCAGCCGGTCGGCGCTTGCGCGGCGGAGCACGTCTTCGGATCGGAGGCGGTCGGATAGATCGCGCACGCGCCGGCGATGTCGTCGTCGGAGAGCGTCTTCTTCTTCGTCTCGCCGCAAGTCTGGTACGGGTACATGGTCGCGTCGAAGATCAGCGGATCGGTCGAGGGGCACGCGACCACCGCGTTGCCGTTGTTGTCCTTGCGCGGGGGATCGTCGGCGGTGACGCACGTGTGCTCGAGCCCGAGCACGTGGCCGAGCTCGTGCGTGATCGTGTTGCCGAGATCGGCGGCGCACTTGCCGCCGCCGCTGGTGCCGTTGGTGATCGCGAAGTTCACGCCGTTGATCTCGACGTCGGCGTCGACGATCGCGCCGTCGTCGGACGCGCCCGCGTGCTTGATGAACGTCAGCGTCGTGATGCCGGCCGCCGCCGCCGCGTGGCAGTGCTGCGGCTCGGTGTCGGTCGCCGGGATGCACCACGCGGTGTCGCGGAACTTGATCAGGTTGATGTAGTCCTTGCCGACCTCGTGGTTCGACGTCTTGCCCGCGGACATCAGCTTGATGTAGCCGCAGCCCGCGACGCCGTTGTTCCACGTCGCGATCGCGGCGTCGAGGATCGGGAACTCGGTGTCGCCGGACAGCGCGGTGGTGCCCGCCGCGTCGTACGTCATGAAGATGCAGCCGTTCGGCCAGAACAGGTAGCTGCCCGCCGGCGTCGGCCCTTCGCGCACGAACGGATCGGAGGATCCGGCGCCGGCGACGCGATCGATCGCGACGTCGTCGACGACCATCGCGTGCGCGCCGCGCAGCGTGACGCCGTCGTGCGCGTCGACGGTCACGAACATGCCGGGCGCGAGCAGCGCCGGCCCCGGAAAGCTGATCTGGCCGAAACCGTCGAGCTCGCCGCCGAGCTCGCTGACGGTGACGCGCGCGCCGGTGTCGGTCTCGACCACGGCGTCCGTGATGATCCGCGCCCCGTCGACGTCGGAGTCCGTCCACCGCGCCTGCGTCGAGATCACGTGACCGCTGATCAGCGACGCGACGACGAGCTGCACTGTTCGACTCTATCACGCCGTGTTACAAGCGCCGAACCATGGACCGCCCGGTTCGCGTCCGCATCGCCCCGTCTCCGACGGGAGATCCGCACGTCGGGACGGCGTACATCGCGCTGTTCAACTACGTGTTCGCCAAGTCACGAGGCGGGAAGTTCATCCTCCGCATCGAGGACACCGACCAGACCCGCGCGCGCGCCGACAGCGAACAGATGATCTACGACGCGCTCCACTGGGTCGGCCTGTCGTGGGACGAGGGCCCCGATGTCGGCGGTCCGCACGCGCCGTACCGACAGTCGGAGCGCGCTGCGATCTATCGCACGCACGCGGAGACGTTGCTGAGCAACGGCAACGCCTATCGCTGCTTCTGCACCGCCGAGCGGTTGCAGCAGGTGCGCCTGCAGCAGCAGGCCGAGAAGCGCGCCGTGATCGGCTACGACCGTCACTGCCGTTCGATCGATCGCGCCGAGAGCGAGCGCCGCGCCGCCGCCGGCGAGACCCACGTGATCCGCCTCGCGGTCCCGACCGAGGGCACGGTCGTCGTGAAGGATCGCCTGCGCGGCGACACGCCGTTCGAGTGGACGACCGTCGACGATCAGGTGCTCCTGAAGTCCGACGGCCTGCCGACCTATCACCTCGCCAACGTCGTCGACGATCACCTGATGGAGATCACGCACGTGATCCGCGCCGAGGAGTGGATCTCGTCGACGCCGAAGCACGTGCAGCTCTATCACGCGTTCGGCTGGGAGGAGCCGCAGTGGTTCCACATGCCGCTCCTGCGCAACGCCGACAAGTCGAAGATCTCGAAGCGCAAGAACCCGGTCTCGATCAACTACTACCGCGACGCGGGGATTCTCCCGCACGCGCTGCTCAACTTCCTCGGCCTGATGGGATGGTCGTTCGGCGGGGATCGGGAGAAGTTCACGCTGCAGGAGATGGTCGACGTCTTCTCGTGGGATCGCATGTCGCTCGGCGGCCCGGTCTTCAACCTCGACAAGCTGACCTGGCTCAACGAGCAGTACATCCACGATCTCAGCTACGAGCAGCTCGCCGACGCGCTGATCGCGTGGCGCTTGAATCGCGACTTCTTGATCAAGCTCCTGCCGCTGGTGCGCGAGCGCATCAAGAAGCTCGACGAGGTCATCCCGGCGACCGAGTACTTCTTCTCCGGCGATCTCGATCTGAAGTCCAAGCCCGAGGTGGTCGACGAGCTGAAGAAGATGAAGGCGGCGTGGCCGCCGAAGGACGTCGCGAAGCAGCTGCTCGCGCTGGTCGAGGCGCTCGAGGCGCGCGAGGGGTGGGACGCGAAGATGCTCGAGGAGGTCGCGCGTGTGTGGAGCGACGCGACCGGCCAGAAGAGCAAGGTCACGTTCATGCTGCTGCGCCTGGTGATCACCGGGCGCAAGGCGTCGCCGCCGCTGTTCGACACGATGGCGGTGCTCGGCAAGGAGATCGTGCGTCGCCGCTTGCGCGTCGCCGCCGAGACGATCCCGACCTTCGTCGGGGAGTGAGCGTGGGCTGGATCGCGCGGCAATTCCGGCGCGTGTCGATCGACACGTGGCGCGCGATCGACGCCGACGATCGTGACGGTCGCCCGGGCTTCGACCTCGGCGTGATGGTCGTCTTGCTCGCGACCGCGCTCGCGCTGACGGTCGCCTGGTACATCGGCGGCTCCGAGTTCTACGACAAGCACTTCCCGTACAAGCCCGGCACC
Organism: Kofleriaceae bacterium; assembly: GCA_035493675.1. Lineage (GTDB taxonomy): Bacteria > Myxococcota_A > Polyangia > Haliangiales > Haliangiaceae > JAIOQA01. The sequence continues at coordinate 21,514 of DATJIA010000166.1, forward strand.
GACGAGGCCGCGTGGCTCGCGCGCGGCTATCTGTGGGAGGCGGGGATCACGGCGGCGTCGTGCTTGTTCATCCCGGTGATCGTGCGCGCGTGCGTGCCCGGCCTCGCCGCCGCGGATCACGTGCGGCAAATCGGCCGCGTGCTCGCGACGCCGAGCACGTGGATCGCGATCGCCGGCGGCGTCGCGTGCGCGATCGCGTGGGCGCCGAAGGGCGAGGGCGTCGGCGTGCACCGCCTCTCGCACGCGGTCGTGCTGCTCTCGCTCGTGATCCTCTTGTTCGGGTACGTCGTCGAGACGCTGCGCCCGCGCTTCGGCGGTCACGCGGTCTTCGTCGCGCTGATCCCGTTCGCGATGTACCACTACCAGCGCCCGATCGGCGAGGTCTACGGCGCGGGCGTCGCGGGGCTCGTGCTCGTGCTCGGCGATCGTCCGTGGAAGCAGGCGATCGATCGGCGCACGGTCGCGGTCTTGATCCTCGTGACCGCGTCCTTGACCGCGCAGGAGTACCTCGGCGACCGCGCGATGATGGACAAGTTCTTCCCGCACGCGGCGCGCGATCCGCACTGGGGCGGGTTGTACGGCTTCGGCTGGTGGGCCGGCTGGCGCGTGATCGGCTACCTCGTCCTCCCCGCGCTCGCGATCCTGTTCATCCCGGGCGTGCGCGTGCGCGATCAACACGTGTCGCCGCGCGGGACGATCCAACATCTGTGGGTCTACGCGGCGCTGTTCGCGGCGGTGTTTCCGCTCGTCGTGCTCGCGTCGCGCACCGCCGCGTTCCAGGAGACCTATCCGTTCTACAAGCTCGCCAACCGCAGCTCGACGGATCTGTGGAGCTGGGAGGCGATGTACGCGGCGCAGTTCCTGTCGCTCGAGTTCTTCTTCCGCGGCGTGATGTTGTCGTGCCTGCGTCGCGTCGCCGGCTCGAACGCGATCTTCGTGATGATCGTGCCGTACTGCATGATCCATTACGGCAAGCCGATGCCGGAGACGATCGGCGCGATCGGGGCGGGCTTGATCCTCGGCACGCTCGCGATGCGCACGCGATCGATCTGGGGCGGCGTGATGATCCACGTCGGCGTCGCGATCTCGATGGACGTGCTCGCGCTCGGCTACTGTCCGCCGGTGGGCAAGGGGCCGTGTGGAGGTCCGTGGTGAGCATCGCGTGGGCGATGTACCTCGCATCGCTCGGCGTGCTCGCGGTGTTCGGGGCGCATCGCCTGTGGTTGGTCGTCCTCGCGCGGCGCGTGCGCGCGCCGTTGCCTGCGGTCGTCGCGGAGATCCCGATCGTCACCGTGCAGCTGCCGCTCTTCGACGAGCCCGCGGTGTGCGCGCGCTTGATCGACGCGGCGGCCGCGCTCGACTGGCCGCGCGATCGGCTCGAGATCCAGATCCTCGACGACTCGCGCGACGAGACGAGCGCGATCTGCGCGGCGTCGGCGGCTCGCCTGCGCGAAGACGGCTTCCACGTCGTGCATCTGCGGCGGAGCGATCGCGCGGGCTTCAAGGCCGGCGCGCTCGAGGCGGGACGCGCGATCGCGCGCGGATCGTTCTTGCTCGTGCTCGATGCGGACTTCGTGCCGGCGCCGTCGCTCCTGTGCGAGACGGTCGGCTACTTCGCCGACGCGCAGGTCGCGATGGTGCAGGTGCGCTGGGAGCACTTGAATCGGCCCGCGTCGCTGCTGAC
>DATJIA010000167.1:0-31460 GCA_035493675.1 Kofleriaceae bacterium
ACGTAGACCGTGAACTTCACCGACTTGCAGACCGTCTTCGACATCAGCTCGTCGCGGTTCTTGCGGAGCTTCTCGGCGAACTTCGCGAAGGTGAGGCCGGTGATCGTCTCGCCGCACTTCTTCTTCATGTCGACGAACTGATCGAAGACCGTGTGGAAGTACTGATCTTCGGCGGGCGAGTTGGGCTCGGCGCCGACCGAGGTCGGATCGCTCGGATCTTCGATCGCGCCGAGGATGTCGTCCTCGACGGCGCGCGGGCGCGCGGCGGGCGCGGCGGTCGGGATCGGCGGCTTGACCGCGGGCTTCGGCGGCGGCGTCGGACGGGCGGGCGGCGCGGACGGACGCGCGGCGACCGGCGACGGCGGCGGGCCGAGATCGAGCGCGGGCGCGGGGCCGGCGGCGGCGCGCGGCGCGCCGGAAGACGACGGCGCAGGCGCGGGGTCGCCGAACCGGAACTCCGACGGAGGCGGCGGCGCCGACGGCGCGGGCATGCCGAGCGGCAAGCCGGGACGCGCCGCGGGCAGCGCGGTCGCCGCGACGAGATCCATCGCGCCGAGCGAGCCCTCCGGCGCAGGGCCGAGCAATTGATCGAGGTCCTTGCGCGCCGACTTGGCGTCGCGGTGCAGCTTGTCGATCTGGATGTTCACGCTGCGCGCGATCGATCCGAACTTTCCGTGGTGCTCCTCTTCGGCGAGGCGCTCGGCCTCGCTCTTCGCGAGGCGCACCGCGTCGGCGTTCAAGCGACGCAGCGGACGGTCGACCTCCCAGATCATGAGGAACATGCCGGCGGCGAGCGCGAGCACGAGCAGCGCGCCGACCAAGAGCCACGGGAACGATCCGAAGCCGAGGTCGTTCTGCTTCACCGCGCCGAGCGTTCCGGAGAAGCCGACCGCGGCCGGCTTCTCGACGTAGACCGAGTAGAACGCGCCTTGGTGGCTCGCCTCGCCGGGCAGCCGCGCGAGCACCGCGCTGTACGTCTTGTCGCCGCTCTTCAGCTCGAGCGGCGTCTGCGCCGACGCCTTGCAGTCCTCCGCGATCGATGCGCCCTTCGGCACCGCCGACGCGAGCGTGTCCTTCGCGAACACCGCCTCGCTCGTCGACGCGACCGCGTCGCCGCCGATGTAGAAGCCGATGTCGACGTCGAGCGCCTTGACCAACGTCTTGGCGAGGTTGGTCGACACCGCGTGGCCGAGCACGACCGCGCCCTCGTACGCGACCGGCGGATCGCGCTTCACGACCGGCGACGCCGAGACGAGGAACATGCCGTTCTTGTCGGCCCACAGATCATCGCGGAGGTATCCGGCGAGCGCGTCGTCGACGATCGCGCGACCCGCGAGCGTGTCGCCGAAGTCGCCGGCCTTGTCGCCGCCGAAGCGCGCGACCACGCGGCCGGTGCGATCCAAGAGGATCACGAAGTCGGGCTTGACCTCGTCGGACTTGGCTTTGCCGGCATCAGCAGATCCCGCCACGCCGATCTTCTCGCGCACCGCCTTCGCGAGATCGCCCGCGGCCTTCGCGCGCGCGTCGTCGATCTCCTTGGCCTCCGACGCGGCGGTCAGCGTGTTGACGATGTCCTGATCGCGCGCGAACGAGGCCGCGATCTCGACGCGGTTGCGCGCGTTGTCGGCGAGCAGGATGTCGACGACCGAGCACGCGAGCACGAGCCGCTGCTGCTCGGTCTGCGCGCGCGTGCGCTGCGCCGGCCGCGGCAGCACGAGCGCGATCACGAGCGCGACCGCCGCGAGGATCGTGATCACGAAGAGCCAGATCTTGGAGAGGAACATCTACTTGCCCCCCGCGCCGCCGGGGCCTGGGAAGCCCGTCGGTACGCGCACGGTCGGCACCTCGGCCGAGTGCTTGCCCTCGACGTTGATCGTCTCGTTGCCGCGCTCGACGAAGTGATCGAGGTACCAGACCTTCACCGTGTAGCTGCCGTTCGGCACGTCCTTGATCTCGAACTTGCCCGACGGGTCGGGCTGCGCGAAGTACGGCGACGAGAAGACCGCGACGCGGCCGATCAGGCTCGGCAGCTCGTCGTCCTTCACGACCAGGACGCCGGGCTTCGAGGTCTTCAGCTGCTTGGTGCCCTTCGGGTTGAGCACGCCCTTCGCGATCGCGTCGGGCGCGCCGTCGACGAACAGCGACGCGGGCCGGCACGCGCGGCAGTTCGCGATCGTGACCTCGGTGCCGGCGACTACCGGCAGGAGCGGCTTGGCGAACGACGCGCCGAGCAGGTCCCACGTCACCTGCGACGGCGACGCGCCTTCCGAAGGAGGCGCGGCCGGCTCCAGCACGACGACCATGAGCGGCGTGGGATCGATCGTCTTCACCGGCATGTGCGGGTTCTCGACGCGGTCGAGGAACCCGGGGTCGCGCAACGGCGGCGCGCCCGACGGTGGAAGATCGAGCTTGCCGGAGACGTTGCCGGCGCGGGCGGTGGCGGCCGCGGCGATCGTGGTGATCGCGAACGCGGCAGCGCGGATCCGAGGCGTCACGTGGGCCATGGATGCGGTTGCTCCCAGCCGATGGTAGGCGGGGGGCCGCGCGCAGGTAAAGGCCAGGTCCCCGGATCTTGGGTGCTGCTCGGGGTTGTTAGGATCGGCAACCGGGCGGGAGGCGTGCCGATAGGGGCGCTCATGTTCGTGAGAGCGGCGCACGCCGCGTTGGCGATGGCGGTCGGGATCGCGGTGGCCGGGACCGGGCCGGTCGGGGTGTGGGCGGCGGCGGCGATCGGGCTCGGGATGATCGCGATCGGCGCGCTCGGGCCGGCGCGCGCGCGGGTCGCGTGGTTGGCGGCGATCGCGTGCGCGGGCGCGGCGATCGCGAGGACGTCGTCGCCTTCGCCGGTGAAAGGCGCCGATGATCGAGTGGACGACACGATCGAGGGCGTGATCGACGGGCCGATCGAGCGCGGACCGGGCGGCGATTACGTGATGATCTCGATCGAGGGCGGGCGTGTCGGCGCGTGGGTCGCGCCGGGCGCGTGGTCGCCCGGCGATCGGGTGCGCGCGACCGGGCGGCTGATGACGCCGCGCGGGTTCCGCGATCCGGGCGCGATCGATCGCGAGCAGGTCGCGCGCGATCGCGGCGTCGACGCGGAGCTGGTCAGCGCGTCGATGGTACGCGCCGGGTCGGAACGATCGTGGTGGGCGTGGCCGGTCGCGGCGCAGCGGTGGGGCAGCGCGTTCGTGCGCGATCGCGGCGGCGACGCCGAGGCGAACGCGATCGTGCGCGGCGCGGTGCTCGGCGATCGCAGCGCGATCGGGCCGTCGACCGACGCGGCGTGGCGCGCGGCGGGCGTCTATCACGTGCTGAGCGTGAGCGGCCTGCACCTGGCGGTCGTCGCGCTGCTCGCGTTCGCGGGCTTGCGGCGCGGGTTGGTCTTGTGGATGTCGTCGCGGAGGGCGGTGATCGCGGCGGCGATCGTCGCGGGGATCCTGGCGATGGCGTACACGGCGATGACCGGCGCGCAGGTCGCGACCGAGCGCGCGCTGGTCGTCGTGATCGTGATGATCGCCGGCGCGGCGAGCGGGAGGCGCGCGCGGTTGGCCGATGCGCTCGGCGTCGCGGCGATCGCGATCTTGGCGGCGCGCCCGAGCGCGCTCGGGGATCCGTCGTTCCAGCTGTCGTTCGCGGCGGCGATGACGCTTGCCACCACACCCGTTCGCCCCGAGCGAAGTCGAGGGGCGCGACGGATCGTGGGCTGGATCGTGCGCGGCGTGATCGCGAGCGCGACCGTCACCGCGGTGACCGCGCCGATCACCGCGGCGCACTTCCACCAGGTCTCGCTCGGGGGCGTCGTCGGCAACTTGATCGTCACGCCGCTGGTCGAGCTCGTCGCGATCCCGCTCGCGCTGGTCGGCGTCGCGCTCCACCTCGGGCCGCTCGTCGATCTCGCGATCCTCGCGTGCCGGCTCGGCGACGCGATCGCGCGCGCGATCGCGAGCGTCATGCCGAGCGCCGCGGCGCCGCCCTTGCCGGCGGTCGCGATCGTCGCGTGGCTCGGCGCGATCGCGCTGCTGATCGCCGCCGCGCGCGCCGCGATCGCGCCGGTGCGCGCCGCCGCCGGCGCGATGCTCTCGACCGCGATCGTCGCGCTCGCCGTGATCGTCGCGCGCGCGCCACGCGGCGATCTGCGCGTGACCTTCCTCGACGTGGGGCAGGGCGACGCCGCGGTGATCGAGGCGCCGGGCGGCGAGATCTGGCTGGTCGACGCCGGCCCCGAGGGCGAGACGCTCGTGCGCTACCTCGCCGCGCGCGGGATCGATCACATCGACGTCGCGATCATCTCGCACCCGCACCCCGATCATTACTCGGGCCTGTACGCGCTCGCGGGCCGCGTGCCGATCGGCGAGCTGTGGTCGGCTTCCGAAGACGAGCCGCTCGTCCCCGCGCCGTTCAGCTTCGCCGCCGCCGAGCGCGCGCTCGAAGCCTACGGCACGCGCGTCGTGCACCCGCCGCTCGGGCTCGCGCGCAGCGCGCGCGGCGCGGCGCTCGTCGTCCTCGCGCCGATCACCGATCTCGGCGATGGCCCGAGCCCGATCGCGACCGCCGATCCGGTGCGCAGCGTGAACGACGACTCGCTCGTCGTGGCGATCGAGTACGCGGGCCGACGCATCGTGCTCACGGGTGATCTCGAAGCCGAAGGCGAGGCCGAGCTCGTCGCGCACCACTTCGACCTCGCCGCCGACGTCGTCAAGGTCCCGCACCACGGCTCGCCGACGTCTTCATCGCCCGCGCTGGTCGGCGCCACCCGACCGTCGACGGCGATCATCTCGTGCGGCGTCGCGAACCGCTTCGGCTTCCCGTCGCCTGCGGTGGTCGCGCGCTGGCAGGCGGCGGGCGCGCAGGTCCTTCGGACCGATCGGCGCGGCGCGGTCACCGTCGAGGTCCACCCGGACGGCCGGCTCGACACGAGCACCTACGACATGCTTTGATCGCCCCGTGCCGGAAGCGTCCATCCCCTCTGCTGGGGGCTTCGATCCGTTCGAACAGCAGATCGTCGCGGGCAGCGAGCACCTCCGGCAGAGCCGCCTCGCCGACGCGCAGCGCGCGTTCATCGCCGCGCTCGAGGCGCAGCCCGGTCATCCGAAAGCGCTCGCGCTGCTCGGCCTCACGTACTTCCGCGGCGGCAACTACGCGCAGGCGCGCCCGGTCTACGAAGAGCTGGTCGCGCTCCTGCCCGGCGATCCCGCGCACCACTTGAACCTCGGCCTCGTCTATCTCAAGGTCGGCGACGCCGACAAGGCGATCAGCGAGCTCGAGAAGAGCCGCGATCTCGATCCGAGCCAAGGGCGCGCGGTCAGCTACCTCGGCCTCGCGTACGCGCGCGCCGGTCGCTTCGTCGAGGCGTACGGCGCGTTCTTGAAGGCGGGCCAGAACGATCTCGCGAAGGAGATCGAGCAGCACCTCACGAAGGAGCAGCGCCAGGTGATCGAGGCGGCGCTGCGCCAAGCGGAGCAGCTGAGCACGAGCGTGTCGGGCCGCTTCGTGATGCCGACGCCGGAGCCCGCGCCCGCGCCCGCCCCCGCGCCCGCGCCGAAAGCCGACGCGAAGGCCGACGCCGACGAGATCTCGTTCGAGGGCGTCGACGAAGAGAAGCCCGAGCCGGTCCGCCCGCCGCCGCGCGCGGCGACCGTGCGCGCCGAGGTCGACGCCGGCCTCAAGGCGAAGCTCGTCAATCGCAAGGGCAGCGTGCACCCTGCCGAGTTCGACGACGCGCGCGCGCAGTTCAGCGAGCCCGAGATCCAGATCCAGCGCGACGAGCCCGCGCCGAAGCCGGAGCCTCCGGTCGAGAAAGCGCCGGAGTCCGACGCCATCCCCGAGCCGCAGACGCCGCAGACCGCGATCTCGCAAGCGGTCGCGCGCGCGGTGCCCGCGTCGCTCGTCACCGGCACCGGCACGCGCGTCGCGCCCGGCTCGCGGCCGCCGCAACCGCTCTCGGAGCTCGCGACCTCGCGCCTCGTGCGTCCCGAAGACGGCGATCACGCGTTCGAGATCTCCGGCACCGGCGTGCTCGTCGTGCGCGTGAACGGCAAGATCTACACGCGCACCGAAGGCGTCGACGTCACCGGCGGCGCGCTGTCGTACGAGCCCGCGCAGCGGCGCGCGCGCGGGCGCGAGCAGCACGAGCCGTTCTCGATGGACGGACGCTCGATGTTCGTCGTCACCGGCAACGGACATCTCATCGCGTCGCCGCTCGGCGGCCAGTTCACCGCGGTGCAGCTCGACGACGACATCTTCTACCTGCGCGAGGATCTCGTCTTCGCGTTCGAGCCGCACCTGCGCTGGGAGAACGGCCACGTGCCCGGCTCGCAGGCGCAGCTCTTGATGGTGCAGTTCCGCGGCACCGGCGCGGTCGCGTTCCGCACCGATCATCCGCTGCTCGCCGTGAAGCTCGCGCCCGATCGCGTGCTCTACGTCGACGCGCACGCGCTCGCCGGTTGGATCGGGCGCGTCGTGCCGCGCGCGGTGCAGGCGGCGGGCAGCCCGGGCACGTCGGAGCTGTTCGTCGAGTGCACGGGCGAGGGCGTCGTGCTCGTGCAAGAAGAAACCGCGCCGCCTGCTAAGGTTCCGGTGTCATGACGCCACCGGGCGGGCGACCCAAGAAGCTCCGCCCGCTGCGCGACGAGATCACCGACCTCCCCAACCTGATCACGCTCGCGCGGATCGCGCTGATCCCCGCGGTGCTCGCGCTCACCGCGCGCGGCGGGCGCGGGATGGCGATCGTCGCGTGCGTCTTGTTCGTCACCGCGGCGGCGACCGATTGGCTCGACGGCTACCTCGCGCGCCGCCTCGGGCTCGTCACCGTGCTCGGCAAGTTCCTCGATCCGCTCGCCGACAAGTTGATCGTGCTGTCGACGCTCGTGATCCTCGTCGGCGCGGGGCGCGCGCCCGCGTGGCTCACGGTGCTCCTCATGGCGCGCGAGCTCGCGGTCACCGGCCTGCGCGCGATCGCGTCGTCGGAGGGGCTCGTGATCGCGGCGGGCACGAGCGGCAAGATCAAGACGGTCTTCCAGCTCTCGGGCATCGCGTTCCTGCTCGTGCACTACCCGATCTATCCGTTCGGGATCGAGATCGATTGCCACGAGGTCGGCACGTACATCATCTACGCGTCGCTCGCGATGAGCTTGATCTCCGCGATCGAGTACTTCCGCTTCTTCGCGCAGGCGGCGGCGCGCCAGGCCGAGGCGCTCGCCGCGCAGGGCATCACGCGCGAAGGGCTGCGCGAGCGGGCGCTCGCGCGGCGACGCGAACGGCGCGATCGGCGCCGCGCGCACAAGCTCGAGGTGCGCGAGCAGAAGCGCCAGGCGCGCGCGGAGCGCAAGCGTCGCGGGCCGCGACCGCCGCGCCGGCGCAAGGGCACGCACGGATGACGGCGATGAAGCCGCTCGACGCCTGCGCCCGGCTCGCGGGACGCCCGGGCCGGTTCTTGCTGCACAGCGCGAGCGACGCCGACGGCCTCGGCGGCTGGTCGTTCGCGGGCAGCGATCCGATCGACGTGCTCGAGGACGGATCGTTCGCGCAGATCGAAGCGTTCTGTCGCGCGCACGGACATGATCTGCGTTCGTGGCACGCGCGCGATCCGGTGCCGCGCGTGATCGGGTGGATCGACTACGAAGGCGGCGGCTGGCTCGGCGCGTACGACGCGATCGCGCGCTGGCGCGGCGACGAGCTCGAATTGATCGGGGCTGGCGCGCCCGCGCTCGCGCGATGCCTCGAGCTCGGATCGAGCGAGCCCGGCGCGCCGCCGCGCTTCGGCGCGCTCGACGCGCCCGACGACGGCGAGGGCGGCGCCGCGTACCTCGCGCGCGCCCTACGCATCCTCGAGTACCTGCGCGCCGGCGACGTCTATCAGGTCAACCTCGCGCGCCGCCTGGTCGCGCCGCTGATCGCGCGCGGCGATGCGTTCGCGATCCATCGCGCGCTGGTCTCGGCGTCGCCGGCGCCCTACAGCGCGTTCCTCGAGACGTCGCGCGCGACGATCGTCTCGTCCTCTCCGGAACGGTTTCTCGCCCGCGCGCCCGGCGGTCGCATCGAGACGCGGCCGATCAAGGGCACGCGGCCGCGCGGCGCGTCGGCCGCCGACGATCTCGTCGCGAAAGAGGATCTGCTCGCCGCGCCCAAGGACGCCGCCGAGCACCTGATGATCGTCGATCTCGAGCGCAACGATCTCGGGCGCGTCGCGGTCACCGGCAGCGTCGCCGTCGACGAGATGGCGTACGTCGTCGAGCTGCCGACCGTGCACCACCTCGTCTCGCGCGTGTCGGCGGCGCTGCGCCCCGACGTCGGTCTCGCCGAGCTGTTGCGCGCGACCTTCCCGGGCGGGTCGATCACCGGCGCGCCCAAGATCCGCGCGATGCAGATCATCCGCGAGCTCGAGCCGGCGCCGCGCGGCCCGTACTGCGGCGCGATCGGTTGGTTCGGCGACGGCGGCGCGCTCGATCTCTCGATCGCGATCCGCATCGCCGTGCTCGACGACGCCGCGATCACGCTACATGTCGGCGGGGGAATCGTCGCAGACAGCGATCCGCATGCGGAGCTCGCCGAGACCGAGGCGAAGGCCGCGGGATGGCGGCGCGCGCTCGCGATGCTGTCGTCGTCGAGCTCGGGCGCGCCCTGAGACGGAAACAACGTACATCGCGCCCGCGCGGCTCGTCCTGCATAACGGGCGCATGGCCCGGAGGAACCTCGCTCGTGCGAGCGCGCTCGCGCTCGTGTGTCTCGCAACGCCGGCGGTGGCCGGCTCGTTCGTCGTCGCGCCGTCGGGCAACGACGGCGCCGACGGATCATCGGCGCATCCGTGGCGCACGCTGCAGCACGCGGCCGACTCGGTCGCGGCCGGCGACACGGTCAGCGTGCGCGCCGGCAGCTACGTGGGCTTCCAGCTCGAGACGACCGGGACGTCCTCCGCGCCGATCGCGTTCGTCGCGGATCCCGGCGCGTCGATCACCGCCGACAACGCGTACACGCCCGACGGCATCAACCTCGAGGGCGCGTCGTACGTGCGCGTCGAGGGCTTCACGATCGACGGGCGCTCGCGCGCGGGCATCCGCGCGGTCCTGGGCTCGCACGTGACCTTGCGCGCGAACCACGCGGACGCGAACGGCCACTGGGGAATCTTCACGGCCTTCGTCGACGACGCGCTGATCGAGGGCAACACGTGCTCGCACTCGGTGCAGGAGCACGGCATCTACGTCTCGAACAGCGGTGATCGCCCGGTGATCCGCGGCAACACCGTGATCGGCAACTACGCCGCGGGCATTCATCTGAACGGCGACGGCTCGCAAGGCGGCGACGGCGTGATCTCCGACGCGCTCGTCGAGGACAACGTGATCGGCGACAACGGCCGCGGCGGCGGCAGCGCGATCAACGGCGACGGCATCCAGCACGCGACGATCCGCAACAACCTCATGTTCGCGAACCACGCGTCGGGCATCTCGCTGTACATGGAGGACGGCGCGCAGCCGTCGACGGGCAACACGATCGTGAACGACACGATCCTGATGGCGTCGGGATCGCGGTGGGCGATCAACGTGCAGGACGGCTCGACCGGAAATCGCATCGTGAACGACATCGTGTTGAACGGCGGCACGCGCGGCGCGATCAACCTGTCGGCGGACAGCGTCGCGGGCACGGTGAGCGATCACAACGTCGTCACGGGGAGGTTCACGGCGGACGGCGACAACACCGTGATCGATCTGAACGCGTGGCGCGCGCTCGGGTTCGATCGCGCGTCGGTGGTCGCGAGCGCGAGCGACGTGTTCGTGAATCCGAACGCGACCGATGCGTCGGGCTTCGCGCTCGCGAGCGGCAGCCCCGCGATCGACATGGGCGCGGCGAGCGGCGCGCCGTCGGTGGATCTCGACGGGGTCGCGCGGCCGCAGGGCGCGGGCGTCGACGCCGGCGCGCTCGAGCGATGCAACGGGACGTGCGCGAGCGGCAGCGGTGGATCCGGTAGCGGCAGTGGGAGCGGATCGGGATCCGGTAGCGGCAGCGGCAGCGGCAGCAGCGTCGGCAGCGGGACCGGCACCGGCACCGGCACCGGCAGCGACGTCGGCTCCGATTCCGGATCGGATCCAACCGCGCCCGCGGGTGGCTGCGCTGCGACCGATGGCGGCACGACCGCGGCGTTCGCGATGACCTTCTTCGCGCTCGCCTTCGCCCTTCGACTCCGCGCTCGCTCGCGCTCGCGCTCCGCTCAGGGCGAACGGGCGTGAGCGCTACGGCGTCCCGATCGTCGAATTCACGAACGTGAACGCGCCGGGGAAGACGGGCACGCCGGCGAACGTGCCCTGCGTGGTCGCGTCGCCGAACGCGATGTCGAAGTTGCCCGACGGCACGCCGAACAAGAGCGCCGTGCCCGCGGGGCCGGTCGTGCCGCCGTTCGCGAAGCCGAGCGCGCTCTGATCGTCGAAGAACGGTCCGCCCGTCGTGCCCGGCGGCGGCGTCACCGTGAAGCCGGTCGCGCCGGCGCCGTTGCTGTCGACGAGGTGGAGCGCGACCAGGCCCATGCCGTCGGGCACGACCGTGCCGAGCCCGAGCTCGAGGTCGGTCAGATCGTTCGCGTTGACCACCGGGATCGTGACCTGCGCGCCCGGCACGTCGACGCGCACGATCGTCGGCACGTTCGTCTCGCTGCCGGTGCCGACCTGCAGGATCGATCCGCCTACCGAGCCGGTCTCGATCGTGAACGCGCCGTTCTGATCCGTCGTCGTCGTCGCGCCGCTCGCGAACGAGGTCACCGCGACGCCCGCGACCGTCGACGCGCACGCGGTCGTGTTGCGCAGATCGGTCACCGCGCAGACGCGCCCGCTGACGATCGTCGACGCATCGCCGCCGCCGCCGCCGCCGCCGCCACCCGAACCGCCGGGCGTCGTCCCGCCGACGCCCCCGCCGCCGTTCAGCTGCGGCCGATCATCGCCGCCATTCGTCGCGCATGCTCCGATCAGGATCGCGATCAATGCCCAACGCATGATCGCAGCCTAGCGCTGGAGCGCAGGCGCGGCGACGACTCGCGATTTCGCTGATCCCGACACGAGCAAGATCGCCACACCGAGCACCAGCGCCGCATCGGCGACGTTGAACATCGGCCAGAACGCACGCTCGCCCCAGTGCCAGAGCGCGAAGTCGGTCACGACGCCGTTCGCGATCCGATCGACGAGGTTGCCCGCCGCGCCGCCCGCGATCAGCCCCAGCCCGATCACGTGCAGCCGCTGCGCGTCGCTCGCGCGCTTCACCATCCACCCGATCACGCCGAGCGCGGCCACGCCGACGACCGACAAGAAGATGCGCGCGCCGGTCGCGCTCTCGAACAGGTTGAACGACGCGCCCGGGTTGAACGAGAGCCGCCAGTCCCAGTAGCCGTCGACCAGCGCGACGCGCTGCCCCGGCACCAGCGCGTGCCGCGCCCACAGCTTCGTCAGTTGATCCGCGAGGATCGCGATCGCCCCGATCGCGAGGAACCATCTCCACCGTCGCGCCAGGGCCATGTCACTTCAACTGAGCCTTGGCCTCCGGTATTTCCGGCTTGGGCTCCGGCTTCGGCTTCTTCTTTTTCTTCTTCTTGTCGTCCTTGCCGACGTCGAGGAGCAGCAATCCCACTCCGATCACGAGCACGACGTCGGCGACGTTGAAGACCGGCCACTCCGCCTTGTCCTGCCAGTGCCACAACGTGAAGTCGGTCACGACGCCGAAGTAGATGCGATCGATCAAGTTGCCGACCGCGCCGCCGGCGACCAGCCCCAACGCCCAGATCAACCAGATCTGGGAGTCCTTGGCCTTCCGCACCATCCATCCCATGCCGATCACGGCGAGGATGCCGACGATCGACAAGAAGATGCGCGCGCCGTTCGCCGAGTGGAACAGGCCGAACGCCGAGCCCGGGTTCATCGACAAGCGCCAGTCCCAGTAGCCGCTGATCACCGGCACCGCGTCGCCGAAGCACTCGTGCGCGGCGATCTTGTCGACGACGTCGCCCTTGCACGCGACGCCCGGCCGCTCGATCACCGGCAGGTTGTGCCGCGCCCACAGCTTCGACGCCTGATCCAGCACGAGCGACAGGAACGCGACGAGCAGGAAGACCTTCCAACGACGAGGCACCGAGGACAACGACATGATCAGCCCGCCTGTATCGCGGTCAGGGCGCCCGCGCAACGGAAGCAGACGTCATCCGGCTTGGTCGCCAACGTCTCGTACCAGCGCCAGCAGCGCTGGCACTGCAGCTGGCCGTGCTCCTGCACCTCGATCTCGAGCGCCGTCCCTTCCGACAGCTCGACGCCCGACACCACGAACAGCTCGGCGAGATCGCCGCGCAGCTCGCCGAGCGCGCGCAGCTGATCGCCCGGCATCTTCACGAGCACGCGCGCGTCGAGCGACTTGTGCTTCTGCGCGCGGAACGGCTCGAGCTTCTTGTTGACCTCGTCGCGCAGCGCGATCAGCTGCGTCCACGTCGCGACCAACGGATCCTTCTCGTCGATCGGCTTGCCGACCGACCACACCGCCATGTGCACGCTGTCGGGATCGCCCGCGCGCTTCGGCAGGTGATCCCAGATGTCCTCGGCGGTGAAGCACATGATCGGCGCCGACAACATCGCGAGCGCGCGCGCCGCCTCGTACAAGACGAACTGCGCCGCGCGCCGCGCAGGCGCGTCCTGCGCCTCGCAGTAGAGCCGATCCTTCACGACGTCCGAGTACAGCGCGCTGAGATCGACCGTGACGAAGTCGACCAGCGCGCGGTGCACGACGTGCAATTCGAACAGCGTGTACGCCTCGCGGCAGCGCGCGATCAGATCGTTGATCTTCGCGAGCATGTACGCGTCGAGCGGGCGCAAGCTCGACGCGGCGTCGAACGAATCGTCGGGCTTGAAGTCGCCGAGGTTGCCGAGCAGGAAGCGCGTCGAGTTGCGGAACTTGCGATACCACTCGGCGAGGCCGTCGAGGATCGTCTGCGAATACGGGATGTCGTTGCGGAACTCCGTCGACGCGACCCACAGGCGGAACATCTCCGCGCCCGACTTCTTGATCACGTCGTCGGGCTCGATGTAGCTGACCTTCTTGCCCTCGGCCTTGGCCTTGGCGATCGCGCTCTTCGAGTACGGCACGCCGTGATCGTCGAGCACGAAGCCGTGCGTGATGACCTCCTTGTACGGCGCGCGGCCCATGAGGCCGATGCCCGCGAGCAAGGACGAGTGGAACCAGCCGCGATGCTGATCGCTGCCCTCGAGATAGAGATCGATGTTGGTGTGCGACGGATCCTTCGCGGCCATCGCCTTCCACGACACGCCGCTCTCGAACCAGACGTCGACGATGTCCTTCTCGCGCTCGAAGGTCGTCTGCCCGTCGGCGCCGCAGCCCGCGCACTTCGTGCCGGCGGGGACGAGGTCCGCCACCGTGTGCGTCCACCACGCGTCGGCGCCTTCGCGACCGAAGATCTGCGCGACGTGCTCCATCGTGTCGGCGTCGGCGTGCGGCGTCTTGCACCCGGTGCAGTAGAAGACCGGGATCGGCGTGCCCCACAGGCGCTGGCGCGACAAGACCCAGTCGGGACGGTTCGCGATCATGCCGTAGATGCGCTCGCGGCCCCACGCGGGCACCCACGTCACGCGATGCTCGATCGCGTCGAGCGCCTTCGCGCGCAACGAGTGATCGCCCGCGGGGTGATCCATCTTGATGAACCACTGCGGCGTCGCGCGGAACAGGATCGGTCCCTTGCAGCGCCAGCAGTGCGGGTAGCTGTGGTGGACCTTGTCGCCGACCTTGTTGAGCAGCGCGCCGTGATCGGCGAGCCACTGCACGATCTGTCCGTTCGCCTTGTCGGTGTGCATGCCCGCCCAGTGCGGGACGTCGGTCGTGAACATGCCCGCGTCGTCGACGGGCGCGTAGGCGTCGAGGCCGTGCGCCATGCCGGTCGCGTAGTCGTCGGCGCCGTGACCCGGCGCCGTGTGCACGAGGCCGGTGCCCGCTTCGAGCGTCACGTACTGCGCGAACCACAGGCGGAAGTCGGCGTCTGACTTCGGCGCGACGAACGGATGCGTGTAGCGCTTGCCCTCGAGCGCGGCCATCTCGGAAGGCACGATGTCGCGCGCGCCCGACACGTCGATGCCGGTCGCTTTCCCGAACGCCTCGGCGAGATCCTTCGCGACGATCAAGCTCTCGTCACCGTGCGGGATCGCGACGTACGCGAACGCCGGATGCGCGACGATCGCGAGGTTCGCCGGCAAGGTCCACGGGGTCGTCGTCCAGATGACGAGGCTCGCCTTCTTCCCGGCGAGCCCCTCGTCGAGCGGGAACCGCACGTAGATCGAGGGCGACGTCTTGTCCTGGTACTCGATCTCCGCTTCCGCGAGCGCCGTGCGATCGCGCGGGCACCAGTAGACCGGCTTCTTGCCGCGATAGAGCGACCCGCCGCGCGTGAACGCCGCGAGCGCCTCTACGATCGCCTGCTCGTAGTTCGGCGCGAGCGTCAGGTACGGATCGTCCCACTGCCCGAGCACGCCGAGGCGCTTGAACTCCTCGCGCTGGATCGCGACGTACTTCATCGCGTAGTCGCGGCACGCGACGCGCACGTCGGCGCCGGTCATGCCCGCGCGCTTGTCCTTGAGCTCGCGCTCGACCGCGAGCTCGATCGGGAGACCGTGCGTGTCCCAGCCCGGGATGTACGGCGCGCGATGGCCCGCCATCGAGCGCGACTTCACGACGATGTCCTTCAGGATCTTGTTGAGGATGTGGCCGTAGTGGATGTTGCCGTTCGAGTACGGCGGGCCGTCATGCAGGACGTACGGCGGCGCGCCCGCGCGCGCCTCGAGGATCCGCTCGTACAGCTTCGACTCGTTCCAGCGCGCGATGAACTGCGGCTCGCGGGTCGCGAGGTCCGCCTTCATCGGGAAGGCTGTCTCGGGGAGCCGCACGGTATCGGCGTACTTCCCCTTCTGCTTGGGTTCCTTGCCGGACATGAGGCGGGCACTATACACGGCATGTCAATGAGCGAAGCGCCGCGCCCGCGGGCGTCGTGGGACGAGTACTTCATGAGCATCGCGCAGGTCGTCGCGACCCGATCGACCTGCCCGCGGAAGTACGTGGGCTCGGTGATCGTCAAGAACCGCACGATCCTCTCGACCGGCTACAACGGATCGATCCGCGGCATGCCCCACTGCTCGGAGGTCGGGCAC
Organism: Kofleriaceae bacterium; assembly: GCA_035493675.1. GTDB lineage: Bacteria > Myxococcota_A > Polyangia > Haliangiales > Haliangiaceae > JAIOQA01. The sequence continues at coordinate 15,171 of DATJIA010000167.1, forward strand.
ATGATGGAGGACGGCCACTGCGTCGCGACGATCCACGCCGAGGCCAACGCGATCATCCAGGCCGCGAAGAACGGCGTGATGATCGACGGCTCGACGGTCTACGTCACCGCGTCGCCGTGCTGGAACTGCTTCAAGCAGATCGCGAACGCCGGCGCGGTGCGCATCTGCTACGGCGAGTTCTATCGGGACGCGCGCATCTTCGACATCGCGGGGCAGGTCGGCATCGAGCTCGTGCACATCCCGCTGCCCGGAGTCGCGCTGCCGGGCGCGCCAGTCGAGCCGCCGAAGCTGTAGGCCCGCGTACGAATGAAGTCGATGTCGCCGGAGGTTTCTTGAAACGGCGTCGGCCGATCGCCTAGGGTGGTACTCCCGTGAGCAAGCGCCGACTGTCGTTCATTCTCGTTGCCGCTCTCGCGGTCATTTTCTCGCCGACGGCCTTCGCCCGCGGTCAGCACCACGGCTCGCACAAGGTCTGCTCGAGCAAGGGCAAGGGCAAGGCGAAGTCGTGCCACCGGGAGTCCGACTTCCAGGGCCACAACGCCGCGGCGTCGTCGCTCCGCACCGAGCCGCTGCCGACCCCGTCGGGGAAGGTCTGGATCTACGCCGAGAACTTCAACGAGGAAGTCCAGACCAACATCTACAAGGCCGACGGCACCTTCGACGAGCAGGCGCTCGCCAAGCTCGATCACTTGTTCCGCTGCAAGCGCACGAACGAGGAGCGCGCGGTCGACCCGCGCGTCTACGAGATGCTGTCGCGCATCCAGGATCATTTCGACGGCAAGCGCGCCGTCTTGATCAGCGGCTTCCGCTTCGCCGAGCGCGACTCCAGCCGCCACTTCCACGCCTCCGCGATGGACATCCGCATCCCCGACATCGGCCTGAACGAGCTCTACTCGTTCGCGCAGACGCTCGACATGGGCGGGATGGGCATGGGCATCTACCCGAACAGCCAGTTCATCCACGTCGACTTCCGCGCGCCCGGCGAGCCGAGCTATCGCTGGACCGATTACTCGGGCCACTCGTCGGGTGGCGGCAAGCACCACAAGAGCCCCGGCCGCATCGGCAAGGCGCACCGCCCGACGTCGTGAGCGAGATCCGCGAGCTCAGCCTCGACGAGGTCGCGGCGCGCCTGGGCACGCCGGACTTCTACGTCTACGACAACAACTCGCGCGGCCGCTGGAAGCGCAGCCACGTGCCCGGCGCGATCTGGCTCGATCCGTACGACTTCGACGAGTCCGCGCTGCCGAGCAACAAGCAGGCGACGCTCGTCTTCTACTGCTCGGGCCCTGGTTGACACGCCTGCCACGCGGGCGCCGGGCGCGCCCTCGAGCTCGGGTATCCGAACGCGTTCGCGATGCCCGACGGGATCGCCGGCTGGGAGAAGTCGAAGCGGCCGGTCGAGACCGGCTGATTCACTGCGAGAGCATCACGAGCGTGAACGTATTCGCGCGCGCGTCGACCCAGTGACCGCGCAGCGCGGGCGCGCCCGAGACGTAGATCGCGCCGAGCGGGACGTCGTCGAAGATCGCGAGGCCGTAGTCGGGGTTGGGCGGCTCCATCGTCGCGGAGCCGCGTGGAGTGATGGTCACGTCGGCGCCGAGCAGCGCGTTGCCGTCGTGATCGAACGTGAAGACGTCGAAGTGCGCGAGCCAGGGATCCTGATCGGCGCTCGCGATCGTGTCGACGAGGTACGCGTCTCGGTACTCGCCGGTCGTGTACGGCGACGCCGGGAAGATCGACGTGTCGGCGAGGCCCGGCTTCGAGACGTGCAGGTAGGCGTCGAGCGGCGCGCCGCCGTGGTCGACGGTGAACGAGTACGAGCCGGTCGGCTGCGAGACCGCGCCGCCGAGGCGCGCCGCGCCGTGGAGCGCGAGCAGCTCGACGGTCGCGCCTTCGGTGAATTCGGAGCCGACGTCGGTCACGCGATAGATCGTGCCGGTGAAGGTGATCGCGGTGTGCGGCGCGTCGGGCGGCGACGCGTCGGGCGGCGCGCTCGATCCGTACAGGCTGCAGCCCGCGCACAGGACGAGCGCGAGCTTCACGACGGCGAGACCCACACGATCGTCACCGCGTTCGCACGCGCGTCGATGCGGTGGCCGTGCAAGGGCGTCGTGCCCTGCACGCCGTCGATGCGCAGCGGGCCGGGCGCGACGTTGTTGATGATCGCTTCGCCGCTGGTGTCGGTCGCCGCGCCGTTGCCGCTGCCGTCGGTGCGCGGGTACGCGATCGACGCGCCCGCGCTCGGATCGATCGTGAACATCGCGCCGATGAGCTGCTTGCCGTCGCAATCGACCGCCTGCGCCAGGAAGAAGGCCTTCGCGGGATCCTGGGTCGCGCCGCCGGCGGCCGCGAGCTCGTCGTAGAACGCTTGATCGACGATCACGAGCGGGATGTTGCTGGCGTCGGTCGCATACGGCGCGATCGGGTAGGCGTAGTTGTCGCGGCCGGTGCCCGAGTGCGCGCGCAGGTATCCGTCGATCGGCCGACCGCCGGTCTGCGCGACGATCGTGAAGTTGCCGCTGGTGTCGGCGGACGCCGACGCGACGGGGACGGTCTCCCCGATGCGCACGAGATCGACGATCGCGCCGGCGGCGGGCCCGAAGGTGCCGTTCGCGACCGCGCCGACGTTGCCCTTCAGCGTGATCGTCGCCGGCGCGTTGGTCGGCAGCGGATGGCCGCAGCTCGGATCCTCGGGCACGAACGCGTCGGGGCCGGGCGGCGCGCCGTCGGCGCCGCGCGCATCGGCCTGGCCGTAGTTGTAGTTGTTGACGGTGCACGCGCCGAGCGCGCACGCGACCGCCGCCGCGTGGGCCGCGCGCCTCACGGCGACACCAGCACGAGCACGAGCTCGCCGACGTTCGCGGTGATCACCTGGCCGCGCAGCGACGTCGCGCCCGCGACGCCGTCGACGAGCACGTCGCCCGGCGTCACGTTGTTCGCGATCGCGACGCCGCTGGTCGAGGTCGACGTGAGGTAGAGGCCCTGGTGTTGCTCGTCGGGGTAGCTGATCGTCGCGGCGCCGCTCGGCGTCAGCGCGAGCGTCGCGCCGGCGAGCGCTTGCTGCTGGCAGTCGTCCACCTGGGCGACGAACAGCGCCTTCGCGGGATCCTGCAAGACCTGTCCTTGCACCGAGAGGAGCGTGGTCTTGTCGACGACCGGGATGCCCCACTCGGTGTCGGCGACGAACGGGACCGCCGGGTACATGTCCGCCGCGACGTGGCCGGTGCTCGTCACGCGGACGTAGCCGTCGATCGGCTTGCCGCCGGTCGCGACGGTGAAGTCGTACGCGCCTTGCGCGTCGGTGGTCGCGCTCGCGATCGGCGACGTGCCGTTGCGCGCGTAGACCGCGACGGTCGCGCCTGCGACGCCGGTGCCGGAGGTGCCGTCGTAGACGCCGCCGGTGAACTGGATCGTGACCGGCGCGGTGGTCGGCAGCGGCTTTCCGCACGAGGTCGTGTCGCCGGACAGCGGCGGCGCGTCGGGCGCGATCATCGCGTCCGGTGTGGGCTTCGCGTCCGCGGTCGTCATCGCGTCGGGCGTCGCGGCATCGGCGGCGTGCGGTCGCGCGTCGACGTCGCCGGGCGGCGCGGCGTCGTCGGCGCCGCGCGCGTCGGGATCACCGGCGGCGTCGCGATGCGCGTCGGCGCTCCCGCGCGCGGCGTCGGCCTGCGGCCCATTGTTGTAGAAGTTGTTCGTCGTGCACGCGGCCGCGAGCACGAACAGGAGAGCCAACGATCGCTTCATCGCGGGCGCGGCTCATACAAGCTCGGTGCCACGCTCACACGCCGCGATTTCGCGTGCCTCGGGCCTGGCCGCTGGACCAACGCTGGTCCAGCTGGACCGCCGCGGTTCGGCCATCCGATAGACTCGCAGCATGTTCGTACGCCGCGACGGGATGATCGTCGGCCGTCCGCTGCGCGGATGGACCGGTCACTTCTTCCACTCCGCGAACATGACGTTCGCGATCTGGGAGCTCGACGCCGGCGCGCTGCCGCTGCACGAGCACCATCACCCGAACGAAGAGGTGTGGAACATCGTCGATGGCGAGATCGCCCTCACGATCGGCGGGGTCGAGCAGATCCTCACGCGCGGGATGGCCGCGATCGTCCCGCCGTCGACGCCGCACTCGGCGCGCCCGCTCGGCGCGGCGCGCGTGATCGTCACCGACTTCCCCGTCCGGCACGATCTCCCGGGCGTCGGGCGCTGACTACGCGCGGGCGCGCGGGCGCGCGGCATCCGCGAGCAGCTCCGCGGCGTGCGCGCGCGCGCGTTGCGTGGCGGAGCCGCCGAGCATGCGCGCGAGCTCGTCCTTGCGCGCGGCGGCGCCGAGGCGCTTGACGATCGTCTCGGTGCGGCCGCCGAGCTCGGTCTTCTCGACGTGGAAGTGGTGATCGGCGAACGCCGCGATCTGGGGCAGGTGCGTGACGCAGAGGACCTGGCGATGAACGGCGACCGCGCGGATCTGCGCGCCGACCGCGGCCGCGGACGCGCCGCCGACGCCGGTGTCGACCTCGTCGAAGACGTTGGTGGCGACCTCGTCGGCGCGGCGGAGCGCGAGCTTCATCGCGAGCATGATGCGCGACAGCTCGCCGCCCGACGCGATCTTCGCGAGCGGACGCGCGTCCTCGCCCTTGTTCGCGCCGAGCAAGAGCTCGACGTGATCGGCGCCCGCGGGCCCCAGCGCGCGCGCTTCGATCGCGACGTGCAAGCGCGCCGCGCCCATGCCGAGCTCGGCGAGCGCGCTGCCGACCTCGCGCTCGAGCTTGCGCGCCGCGGCGGTGCGCGCCTTCGTCAGCACCGCGGCCGCCGCGATCGCCGCCGCTTCCGCGCGCGCGCGCTCCGCGGTCAACGACGCGAGCGTCTCGTCGCGGCGCTCGAGCCCGTCGAGCTCCGCGCGCAACGCGGCGCCGCGCGCGATCACCTCGTCGAGCCGCCCGCCGTGCTTGCGGCACAGGCGCTTGATCAGCTCGAGCCGATCGTCGACGGCGGCGAGCCGTTCCGGATCGCCCTCGAGCCGATCGGCGTAGCTGCGCAGCTCGGTCGCGGCGTCCTCGATCAAGACGCGCGCCTCCGCGATCGGCTTCGCGCAGCTCTCGAGCGCGGGATCGACGCGCACGATCCGCTCGAGCTCGCGCCCCGCGGCGGCGAGCCGATCGATCGCGCTGTCATCGCCGCCGTAGAGCAGCTCTTCGGCGGCGCGCGCGCCCGCTTGCAGCTGATCGACCGCGGCGAGCTTCGCGCGCTCGATCGCGAGCCGCTCGTCCTCGCCGGCGGTGAGCCGCGCGCCCTCGAGCTCCTCGACCTGGAAGCGCAGGAAGTCGCCGCGCGCGGCGCGCGCGCGCTCGTCGCCGCCGAGCTCGTCGAGCTTCGCGTCGAGCGCGCGCAGCGCTTCCCACGCCGCTTGCATCGCATCGAGCGACGCGCCCGCGAACAGATCCAGGATCTCGCGATGGCGCGCGGGATCGACCAAGCCTTGATGTTGGTGCTGCCCGCTCAGATCGACGAGCAACGCGCCCATCTCGGCCAGGCGCGCCGCGGTCGTCAGCGCGCCGTTGACGTACGTGCGCGACCTTCCGCCGCGCTGGATCACGCGGCGCACGACGACGCCGCCGTCGTCTTCCCCGTCCATCCCGAGCGGCAAGCCGGCGCCCTCGAGCACGCCGCGGACGCGGCCGCGCAGATCGTCGGGCACCTCGAACACCGCCTCGACGACCGCTTCGTCGGCGCCCGCGCGCGGGATGTCCGCCGACGCGCGCCCGCCGCGCAAGAGGTTGACCGCCTCGACGATCAGCGACTTGCCCGCGCCGGTCTCGCCGGTGAGGACGTTCATGCCCTCGCCGAGCTCGATGCCGACGTCGGAGAGGATCGCGAAGTTGGTGACGCGCAAATGTCTCAGCATCGTCAGTCCCTGTGTCCACGATCGCTGCGCGCGCCCCAATGGAGCTTCTCGCGCATGATGTCGAAGTAGCTCTTCTGCGCCGCGAGCAGGCGCAGCGGCTTGGCCGCGCTCGTCACCTCGGCGACGTCGCCCGGCCCGAACGAGTGCGCCCACTGGCCGTCGACGGTGATCACGACGCCGCGGCTCTCCGCGCCGAGCTCGAGCCGGATCGTCGCGAAGGGAGGCACGACCAGCGGGCGGTTGGTCAGCGAGTGCGCGCAGATCGGCGTGAGCGTCATCGCGGCTTGCCCCGGGATCAGGATCGGTCCGCCCGCGGCCATGTTGTACGCGGTCGATCCGGTCGGCGACGCGACGATCAATCCGTCCGCGCGGTAGTCGGCGACCAGCTCGCCGTCGATGTGCGCGTTGATCTCGACCAAGCGCGCCATCGCGCCCTGGTGGATCACGGCGTCGTTGAGCGCGGTCAAGAAGACCGGCTCGCCGGCGGCGCGCCGGAACGTCACCGCGAGCCGCATGCGCTCGCTGATCGGCAGCTCGCCGCGCACCGCGGCGCCGAGCGCGTCGCGCGCTTCGTCGGGCGTGAAGCCGGTGAGGAAGCCGAGCTGCCCGAGGTTGATGCCGAGCACCGGACATCCCGCGTCGGCGACCAGGCGCGCGGCGCGCAGCATCGTGCCGTCGCCGCCGAGCACGACACAGAGATCGATCGCGTCGGCGAGCTGATCTTCGGGGACGATCTCGGCGCCCGCGGGCGCGACCTGATCCTCGGTGGTGACGATCGACGCGAGCTTCTGCGCGTCGAGCCACGGCACGAGGTCTTCGATCAGCGCGCGCGCCTCCGCGCTGTCCGGTTTGAGGATGAACCCGACGCGAGACACGTGCGGCATCGCCCGACTGATGTATCACGGGACGATGACACTGTTCATCCGCGCAGTGCGTTTGCCGCGTAGCCGCCGATCGCCAGCGCGCCCGCGAGCACGACGAACATCGCGCCGACCGCGCGCCGGTTGAGCCGCTTCTCGAACCCCGGGGTGAGGCGCGCGGGCACGGCGTGATAGTCGACCGCATAGGCGATCGCGCTGACGCCCGCCGCGCTCGCGATCTGTGCCGGGATCGATCGCGTACGCCCGCCGAGCAGCGCGTGGACGCCGGCCCACACGAACATCGCGCCCGCGTTGAGCGCGAGGCCGACCAGCGTGTGCTTCGCGTCGAGGCGCGTGTGCTGCTTGGCGTCCTCGCCCCACGCGATGTGGCTGGTCGCGTCGAACGGCGCCCATGGGGTCGGGGTCTGGCGCGCGCCGAGCGCGAGCCCGGCCATCGTCGTCGCGCCGGTCGCGGCGGCCCCGGCGACGATCATGGATCTCATGAGGCTCATGCCTCCACGGGGAGCATCGCGCGTGCCGAGCTAGATCAGCAGCGTGCCGAGCCCGCGGCGGGTCGCGGCGATCACCGCGTCGAAGACGGCGCGCACGCGCGGCACGCGCGCGAGATCTTCGTGCACGACCAGCCAGACGTCGTTGGTGTACGCGGGATCGGGGCCGATCTGATGCAGGCCGCGCCGCCTGCCGACCCAGCTCGGCAGGAGCGCGATGCCCCAGCCGCCGGCGGCCGCCTCGCCCGCGACGATCAAGTGGTTCACGCGCATGACGACGCGCGCGCCGCGGATGTTGTCGTCGAGCCACTTGCCGGCGGAGCTCTGCTGCATCTCGCCGTCGAAGCCGATCAGGTCTTGGCCCTTCCACATCTCGTATCCGCGGAAGGGATGCTTCTTCAGATACGCGGCGGACGCGAACAGGCCGAGCGCGACGCCGCCGACGCGCTTCACGACCAGCGACGGCTGCGTGGGCTTCGCGCCGGTGCGGAGCGCGAGGTCGGCCTCGCGCTTCATCAGGTTGAGCGACGACTGTCCGCTGACCAGCTCGAGCTCGAGGTCGGGATGCGCGTGACGGAGCGGCGCGAGCTCGCGCGCGAGGAACTCGATCGCGAACGTGTCCGACGCCGCGAGCCGCACGGTGCCGGCGATGCGCGCGTCGTGGCCCGAGGCGCGGCGCTCGAGATCGATCACGCCTTGCTCGAGCGCGCGCGCCTGCTCGATCAAGGAGCCGCCGGCGGCGGTGAGCGCGAAGCCGTCGCCGGTCCGATCGAAGAGCCGCGCGCGCAAGCGCTTCTCGAGCGCGGCGATGCGCCGACCGACGGTCGTCCCCGCGACGCCGATCTCGCGGCCGGCGGCGGTGAGCGTGCCCGTGCGCGCGACGACGGCGAAGTAGCGGAGGTCGTCCCAGGCCAGGCCCTTCACGTCGTGCATTATTGCACGACAACTGTGCATGAGTGCGCAGATCCGTGCGTTGGTGCACGGTCGTATGGACGAACAAGGAGGGCTTCGCATGAGCAACTCGTCCGCACCCACGTCGCCGCCGCAGGCGGTCCTCGCGCAGATGATCAACGGCTACTGGGCCACCGGCTGCATCTGTGCCGTCGCCTCGCTCGGCCTCGCCGACGCGATCGGCGACGCGCCGCGCACGCCGGAGGCGATCGCGACCGAGCTCGGGCTCCACGCGCGCTCGCTCGCGCGGCTCTTGCGCGCGTGCGCGTCGCTCGGCGTCTTCGCCGAGAATGACGGCGGCGCGTTCGCGCACACGCCGCTCTCGCGCGCGCTCCGCAGCGACGTGCCCGGCTCGATGCGCGGGCTCGGCGAGATGACCGCGATGCTCCACCTGCGCGCGTGGCCCGAGATCGCGCACAGCATCCGCACCGGCGGGACCGCGTTCGAGAAGGTGTTCGGCGCCGAGATCTTCGACTACCTGCCCGCGAACCCCGAGCCGGCGGCGGTCTTCGATCGCGCGTTCGCCGGCTACACCGCCGGCGGCGCCGCCGCGGTCGCGAGCGTGTACGACTTCTCGCGGTTCGGGACCCTGGTCGACGTCGGCGGCGGCAACGGCGCGCTGTGCGCCGCGATCCTCGAGCGCACGCCCGGCCTGCGCGGCGTCACGTTCGATCGACCGGACGTCGCGCCTCGCGCCAAGGCGTTCCTCGCCGCGCGCGGGCTCGCCGACCGCTGCGAGGTCGCCGGCGGCGACTTCTTCGAGTCGGTGCCTTCCGGAGCCGACGCCTACGCCCTCAAGATGATCCTCCACGACTGGGACGACGCCCGCTGCGTCCAGATCCTCCGGAACATCCGGAAAGCGATCGCGCCCGGCGGCCGAATCCTCGTCATGGAAGCCGTGGTCGAGGGCCCGAACGCGGGGCCGCCGGCAAAGCTGCTCGATATCAACATGTTGGTGATGACGGGCGGCGAAGAGCGCACGCGCGAGGAGTACGCGGCACTGTTCGCGAAGGCCGGATTCGTGTTAGACCGCGTCGTCCCGGCGAGCCCGACGGTCGCCGTGATCGAAGCGCGACCGGCCTGAAATCGATCGCAACGGAATCGCAGGCTTGACAGGGCCCCCCGGGTCTTGTAGACGATCCGCCTTCGCCACAGTCCCGGACCTGGGGAATCTCGAATGAAGACGACGCAGAAGAGCTTTTGGCTCACGAAGGAGGCCGGTGAGGCCCAGCGTGAGTGGTACGTCGCCGATGTCCAGGGCAAGACCCTCGGCCGCGTCGCGACTCGGATCGCCAGCGTCCTCCGCGGCAAGCACAAGCCCACGTACACGCCGAACGTCGACATGGGCGACTTCGTCGTGGTCGTGAACGCGGGCGGCGTGCAGCTGACCGGCACCAAGCCGGACAAGAAGCTGTACCGCCACCACTCGCTGTTCCCGGGCGGCTTGAAGACGCGCATCGCGAAGCACGTCCTCGCCGACGATCCCGAGCGCGCGATCCGCGAGGCGGTCTGGGGCATGCTGCCGAAGGGCCCGCTGGGCCGTCGCATCATGAAGAAGCTCAAGATCTACACCGGCCCGAACCACGAGCACGTCGCCCAGAAGCCGCGCGCGCTCGACTTCAATTCCTGATTCGCGGAGCGACATAGATGGCTACCGAGAAGATCTACGCCACCGGCCGTCGCAAGACGGCGGTCGCCCGCGTTTGGCTCAAGGCCGGGCAGGGCACCTTCACGATCAACAAGCGCACCGACGAGGACTACTTCCCGCGCCCGACCGCGCGGATGGTCATCCGTCAGCCGTTCGAGGAGGTCGCGCTCCTCGGCCAGTACGACGTCATCGCGACGGTCGCCGGCGGCGGCACCGCGGCGCAGGCCGGCGCGGTTCGCCACGGCATCACGCGCGCGCTCATGAAGATCGACGGCGATCTCCGCTCCAAGCTCAAGGTCGCGGGCTACGTCACGCGCGACCCGCGCAAGAAGGAGCGCAAGAAGTACGGTCAGGAAGCCGCTCGCGCTCGCTTCCAGTTCTCCAAGCGCTAGGCGCTCGAGCGGGGGCGCTACTGCGGGGCTCGTCCGCGGCGTTGCCGGTACCCCCCGACACTCCTCGCGACCAGTCGGTCGCTCCGGGGTCGGGGCCCCACCGTCGCCTTGCGGCCGAGCCTCCTCGCTACGCGCGCATCGAACTACGACGCCCGGCCTCGACCGGGCGTTCGCATTTTCGGATCAGGCGGCCGCGCCGTTGCCGACGACGAAGACGACGCTCGTGGTTCCGGAGCCGCCGATGTTGAGCGTGCCGACGCGCTTGGCGTCCTTCACCTGATAGCCGCCGGCGCGCTGCGTGACCTGCAGCTGCGCGTCGAGGAGCTGGCGCGCGCCGGTCGCGCCGACCGGGTGGCCGGCGCCGATCAGGCCGCCGCTCGGATTGATCGGCAGCTTGCCGTCGAGATCGATCACGCGCGACTCGATCGCCTTCCACGATTCACCGGGCGCGGTGAGGCCGAAGTGATCGATCGCCATGTACTCGCTGGTCGTGAAGCAGTCGTGGGTCTCGATCGCGTCGAGCGACCAGCAGTCGGCGATGCCGGCGCGCGCGTACGCGTCGGTGATCGCGCGGCGCGTGTGCGGCAGCACGTACGGCTGGCCCGCGCTCTCGGCGACCTTGTCGTCGAAGCGGAGCGGCGCCGTGCGATGGCCCCAGCCCTGGATGCGCGCGACGTCGCGCAGGCGTAGCTTCCTGCGCGCGGCCCAGGCGGCGGCGAACTTCTCCGACGCGAGCACGAGCGCGACCGCGCCGTCGGTGACCTGCGAGCAGTCGCTGACCTTGATGCGGCCGCCGATCGCCGCGTTGTACGACGACGATGCGCACGCGTGCTCCTCGCTCATGTACCAGGTGCGGGTCTGCGCCTTCGGGTTCTTCTTCGCGTTGGCGTAGTTCACCGCGCTGATGTGCGCGAGGTGCTCGTCCTTCAAGCCGTAGCGGCGGTCGTATTCGTCGCCGTGCTTGCCGAACAGCTTCGGGAACGGGAACTCGACGCCCTTCGCCTCGACCTCGTACCAGGCCGCGGTGCCGAGGTAGTCGCCGCCGATCGTCGGGTTGACGGTCTTCATCTGCTCGACGCCGACCAAGAGCGCGACGTCGTAGCGTCCGGCTTCGATCTCCGCCGACGCGGCGAGCGCCGCGATCGATCCCGACGCGCACGCCGCTTCGTGGCGCGCGGTCGGCAGCCCCGAGAACGCGGGATCGACGTCGACCAGGAACGCGCCGAGGTGGCCCTGCATCGCGTAGAGCTCGGCGGCGAAGTTGCCGACGTGCCCGACGCCGATCTCGCGCGGCTCGACGCCGGTCGCGTCGAGCGCGCCGGTCACCGCCTCGCGGATCATCGCGGAGATGTGCTTGCCCTCCTTCGTCCAGTTGCGGGCGAAGTCGGTCATGTGACCGCCGAGGATGTAGACGGGTTGGCTCATCGTGATCTCCTTCAGGCGGCGTAGAAGAAGCGACCGCGATCGACCGCGGGCTCGTCGAAGAGGAGGGTGTTCTTCTCGGCGGCGTCGACGATCACGCGCGGCACCGGCAGCTTCGCCTTGTCGAGCAGCGCGATCGTGCGGCGGGCGCCGATCGCGTCGACCAGCACCGACGGCGGCGCCCAGTTGAAGCCGAAGCCCATGATGCGATCGACGTCGCGCGCGCCCGCGACGACCTCGCCGACGCGCGACAGGCCGTAGCTCACGTAGCCGAGCACCACGCGGCGCAAGAGCGTCGCGGCGTCGCCGGTCGCGTCGCACATCGCGTCCATCGCGCGGCCGTAGCGGCCGACGCGGATCGCGGACTTCATCTGTTCGACGCACGAAGGAAGCTCGACCTTCGCCGCCGGCGCGTACTCTTGGGTCGCGGGATCGAGGACGAGGCGGGTCTTGCCGTCCATGCGGAAGAAGCCGCCCTTGTCCTTGGTCTTGTTGCCGAGGTGGCCGGCGGCGATCAGCGCGCCCATGTACGCGGGCAGCGCGAACGCCGCGTGCGCCTCGTCGTTGGTGTTCGCGTAGAGGTTGTCGACGATCGCCTGGTGCACGTCCCAGCCGACGAAGTCGATCGTTACCAGCGGCGTCATCGCGCGCCCGGTGTGCGGACCGATCAGCGCGTCGACGAACGCGACGCCGTGGGTCTCGGCGAGCTGCGCGCACTCGTTCAAGACCTTGAAGCCGACGCGGTTGCCGCAGAACGCGGGCGTGTCGCTGGTCTCGATCACCTCGCGTCCGAGCGGGCCCGCGAGCAGCTCGCGCACGCGCGCGGTGATCTGCGGATCGGTGCCCGCGTGCGGGATGAGCTCGCAGCCGACGATCACGTTCGGCGGGTTGAAGAAGTGGATGCCGAGGAAGTGCCTCTGGAACGAGGCGCTGGTCGACGCGCACATCGCGGCGATCGAGAGCCCGCTCGACACCGTCGCGACGATCGAGTCCGGCTTGCGCGCCTTGTCGACGCGCGCGAAGAACTCGCGCTTGATCGCGAGCTCCTCGGCGACCGCCTCGAAGATCAGATCGGCGCCCGCGACGTGCCGCTCGAGCTCGTCGTAGCTGCCGACCGTGATGAAGCGCGAGATCGCGGTGGACTTCACCATCGACTCGGCGCGCGCGCGGCCCGCGGCAGCCTTGTCGGCGGTTCGCGCGAGGAACACCGTCGGGATGCCGGCGGCCGCGAACACTGCGCCGCTTCCCGAGCCCATGGCGCCGTTCGCGCCGAGCACGACGACCTTCGTGAGAGCTCCCATAGCTTCGTTGTGCGGGGCACGCCCCTGATCTGTCAATCTGTAAATTGACAACGCGCTTGTCAAAGGTGCTGTAAACGCACGCGTTTTTGTCCGGATAACGCAGCAAGTCAGCGTGCGTAGCTCGCTTGTCACGCGCCGGGATCGACGAGCTTGAAAAAGCGACCGAGCACGCCGCGCGCAGTCGCGTTCACCGCCGCGCACGATGCGACTGCGCCCGCGCGGAGCGCGGCCGGATCGTCTGCATGTGCGGCGCAGGCACTGATCCAATGCGGCGTGACCTCGAGGTGGAAGAGCAGGCCCCACGCCTGCGGCGCGAGCCGGAACGCTTGGTGCTCCGTCATCGCGGAGCTCGCCAGCGCGACCGCGCCGCGCGGGAGATCGAAGACGTCGCCGTGCCAATGCATCGGCGCGAAGGTGCGCGGCGCGCCCGCGAACAGCGGATCCTCGGCGGCGTGATCGGTGAGCGTGACGTCGTGGAAGCCGAGCTCCATCCGGCCGGAGGGGCGCACGTCGGCGCCGTGCGCGGCGGCGAGCAGCTGCGAGCCGAGGCAGATGCCGAGCGTGGGCGTGCCGCGCGCGACGGTCGCGCGGAGGAGCGTCATCTCGTCATGGAGATGCGGATGCGCGTCGGCTTCGTAGACGCCCATCGGTCCGCCGAGGACGATCAAGGCGTCGGGCGCGTCGTGCGGGATCGCGTCGCCGCGATACGGATGGATCACGTCGAGCGCGACGCCGTGCATGCCGGCGACCTCGGTGAGCAGCGCGGGGCCTTCGTACGGGACGTGCTGGATCACGAGCGCGCGCATGCGCGGACGCTAGCGCGGATCGCGATCGTCGTGCTGCTGATCGCGGCGCGCGGAGCGCGCGCCGAGACGCACGCGCAGACGCCGCGCGGTGTTCGTCGCGCGCCGCGATCGCATCGTGCGGATCGAAGGCGATCGCGTCACGACCGTGACCGACGCGATCTCCGATCCGTCGGTGATCGCGATCCACGGCGATGACCTCTTCGTCGCCGACGACCGCGCGATCTGGCGCGTCGCCACGCGGGGCAAGCGCACGCCGGCGAAGCTCGCCGAGCTCGCCGGGCCGCCGATGTTCGTCGCGGTCGACGGCGCGACGATCTACACGCAGCTGTTCGGCGGCGACGATCTGCTCGCGATCCCGACGCGCGGCGGCGACGCGACCGTCGCGATCGCGCACGTCGGCGAGGTCTCGAGCCTGGTCGCGTCGAAGGGCGTCTTGTTCTGGACCAGCATGCCCGACGCGCTCGGCGTCGCCGCCGACGCGCGGAGCGTCTACTGGTTCGACTGGACGCTCGGTGGCGGGCCGATGCAGGTGATGCGCGCGCCGCGGCCGCGCGCGAAGTAGCCGTTCGCTTGAACGCGCGTCGATGGCATGCTCGGGCGCATGTCGTCGCGTGATCGCGTCCCCGTCGCCGTCGTCGGCGCCTCGGGTTACACCGGCGCCGAGCTCCTGCGCTTGCTCGCGACGCACCCGCGCGCCGAGGTCGTCGCCGTGTACGCGAAGCGCGCGGCCGGCCAGCGCCTCGCCGACGTCTTCCCGCACCTGACCGGCATCTACGATCTCGTCGTCGAGGAATTCGACGCGGACGCGATCGCCGAGCGCGCGCAGGTCGCGTTCAGCGCGCTCCCGCACGGCGACAGCGCCGCGGTGGTCGCCGCGTTGCGCGCGCGCGGCGTCACGACGCTCGATCTGTCCGCCGATTTCCGGCTGCGCGATCCGGCGGCGTGGCGCGCGTGGTACGGCGGCGAGCACGATCACCCGGCGGCGTCGTTGCTCCACGAGGCCGTCTACGGCTTGCCCGAGCGGCATCGCGCGGCGCTGAAGGATGCGTCGCTGGTCGCGGTGCCCGGCTGCTATCCGACCGCGTCGATCCTCGCGATCGCGCCGCTCGTCGATCGCGATCTGGTCGCGCGCGACGGCCTCGTCGTCGACGCCAAGAGCGGCGCGTCGGGCGCCGGCCGCACGCCGTCGTCGTCCACCCACTTGCCCGAGGCCGCCGAGGGCATCCGCGCGTACAAGGTCGGCGGCGCGCATCGACACACGCCGGAGATCGAGCAAGAGCTCGGCGGCGCGGCGGTCTTGTTCACGCCGCACCTGGTGCCGATGTCGCGCGGCATCCTCGCGTGCGTCTACGCGACGCCGACCGATCCGTCGTTGCCCGCGGACGCGTATCGCGCGGCGCTCGCCGACGCCTACGCGGGCGAGCCCTTCATCGATGTCTTGCCCGCGGGCCGGCTGCCCGACACCGCGCACGTGCGCGGCTCGAACCGCGTGCACGTCACCGCGATCTACGATCCGCGCTCGCGCCGCGTGCTCGCGATGAGCGCGATCGACAACCTCGTCAAGGGCGCCGCCGGCCAGGCAATCCAGTGCATGAACCTGGCACTCGGCTTCGACGAGACCGCCGGCCTCGAGCAGGCGCCGATGTTCCCCTGACGCGACACGCGCGTCGTGCGCGCGTGCCGGATCACGTGCTCGGCGTCGAACGCGCGGTGTCATGACGCGCGCTTGCGCGGGCACGTCGATTGAATGATCGGACCGCGCATGAAGCGATGGGCCGCGATGATCGCGATGGCAACGATGGGCATCGCCGGATGCTTCCCCGAGGCGTTGTCGAAGGACCTGCACGAGCGCGCGTACACCGCCGACCTCGTCGTGGTCGCGACCGGCGCGTTGATCATGCTGCTGCCGTGTCGCGACGCGCCCGATTCGGATCTCGATTGCCACCTGGTCGACGAGTTGATCGGCGGCGAGCTCGTCGCGCTGGGCGGCATCGGCGCGGGGCTCAACACGCTGGTGCGCGATTGGGACGCGCCGGAGAACGACGCGCCCGCGCCGGCGGTGGCGCCGAAGCCGAGCGACGCGCCGCCCGGGCTCACGCCTTCGAACCTGCAGGTGCCCGCGCACGACGGCCCGATCGAGGATCTCGCGACGCGCGCGGTGCTCGACGCGCGCGCCGGGCGATGCGTCGAGGCGCGCACGTCGCTGCGATCGATCTTCCGCGAGGATCCGACGTACTACCAAGAGCTCGTCGCGAGCGAGCCCGCGCTCGTCGCGTGTGTGCGATGAGCAGGCGAGCTCACGATCACCGGAAGACGCGCACGTAGATGTCGCGCTCGCCGTCGGGGCCGCCGACCCACGCGGCGAGGTAGACGCCGTCGGTCGGCGTCGCGACGATGCGCGGCGAGTAGCCGTCGATCGGAAGCGGCGCGGGTGAGGCGGTGAGGTTCGCGAGCGGGACCTGCACGACCTGCTGCGACGTGCCGCTCGAGTACATCCACGCC
>DATJIA010000168.1:0-22134 GCA_035493675.1 Kofleriaceae bacterium
CCGGCGCCGCCGCCCGACGCCGCGCCTCCGCCCGACGCGCCGTCGAAGAAGCCGCCGACCGATCACCACCACGGGCACACGAGCTCGCACCCGCCCGGCTCCGGCACGGGCACCGACTGCGATCGCTCGATCGATTACGACTGCGACGGCATCCCCGATACGCGGTGAAGGTGAGGAAGACGTATGAGTGATGGACGTATCCGGCGGGCGCTGGCGCTCGCGATCCTATTGGTGCCCGTGCTCGTGCACGCGCAGGCGAGCCCCGAGGCGGAGAAGCTGTTCCGCGACGGCAAGCAGCTGATGAAGGACGGCAAGCTCGCCGAGGCGTGCGCCGCGTTCGAGGCGAGCGAGAAGAGCGAGCACAACCTCGCGACGGTGATGAGCCTCGCCGACTGCCGCGAGAAGAACCACCAGTACGCGTCGGCGTGGGCCGGCTTCCTCCAGGCCTACAGCCTCACGCGCAACGATCCCAAGCAGGCGACCTTCAACGCGACCGCGAAGAAGCGCTCGTCCGATCTCGAGCCGCGCCTCTCGTACCTCACGATCAACGTGCCCGACGACTCGCGCATCGACGGCCTGGTCGTCACGCGCGACGGCCTCGCGATCGACGCCGGCGGTTGGAACACCGCGATCCCGATCGACGGCGGCGACCACGTGATCGCCGGCCGCGCGCCGGGTCACGAGCCGTGGACGACGACGATCACGATGGGCGCGGAGAACGACAAGCAGGCCGTCGAGGTCCCGCGCTTCAAGGAGCTGCCCAAGGAGATCAACAAGCCGACCGTGATCGTGCAGCAGGTGCACACGACCGAGCCGAGCTGGTGGAACGGCAAGCGCAAGGTGATGGTCGCGTCGGGCGGCGTCGGCGTGCTCGCGATCGGCGCCGGCGTGATCCTCGGCCTGCAGTCCAAGGCCGACGAGAACGACGCGCTCGCGACCTGCGATCCGGCGAGCTGCTCGACCGACGGCGAGACCGCCGCGAACCTCTTGCACCAGACCGCGAAGCGCCGCGCGCTCGAGGCGAACATCGCGTTCGCCGTCGGCGGCGCCGCGGTGATCACCGCGGGCATCGTCTGGTACCTCGATCATCGCGATCATCGTCATCCCGTCGACGAGACCGCGATCCGCATCGTGCCGACCACCGGCGAAGCGACCGGCTTCGCGATCGTGGGAGGCTTCTGATGCGCGCGATCCGCAAGGGCATCGTGCTCTCGATCGTGATCGGCGCGGCCGCGTGGTCGGGCTGCTCCGTCCCCGATCGCGAGTTCCACGCCGTCGACGCCGCGCCCGGCGGCGACGGGGCCGAGCCGCTCGCGCTCGTGCTCAACACCGGCCACCTCGACGTCACCGAGCTCGGCGCGTCGAAGACGTTCACGGTCAAGCTCAACCACGCGCCGACCACGCCGGTCGACGTCACGATCTCCGCCGACAAGGACACCAAGGTCGCGATCGGCAACGGCAGCTTCGAGTTCACCGCCGGCAACTTCGATCAGGAGCAGACCGTGACGGTGTCGGCGTCCGACGACGACGACGCGGCCGACGAGGCGGTCAAGATCACGGTCGCCGCGACCGGCGGCCTCGCGCCGCAGGACGTGTCGGTCACCGTCACCGACAACGACACGCTCGCGTTCGTCGTCAGCGCGCAGAACAGCCAGGTCACGATGGACGAGGGCAACGGGCTCGACCTCCGCGTGCACCTCAGCGCGCGCCCGCTCGCCGACGTGATCGTCACGCCGATGGTCGCGAACGGCACGCTGCTCACCACCGATCAGCCGACCTACACGATCTCGGCGGCCGCCTACGATCAAGATCAGACGATCCACCTGTTCGCGCCGAAGGACGCCAACGCGGTGCAGGACGACGACGTCGTCACGCTGAAGGCGAACGATCCGCTGATCGCCGACGTGCCGCTGACCGTGCACATCCAGGATCTCGATCAGCAGGGCATCACGGTGTCGCCCGGCACGCTGCAGATCGTCGAGGACGGCACGTCAGGCGTCCTCCACGTGACGCTGAAGCAGGATCCGGTCGTCTCGACCGACGTCATGGTGTCGCCGAGCGGCGCGGTCAACGTCGTGCCCGGCAAGCTCACGTTCACCAGCCAGAACTACACGCAGCCGCAGGACGTCACGGTCACGACGCCGTCGGACAACGACACCCAGAACGCGACCGGCCAGGTCACGCTGACGATGGGCTCGATCACGCGCACCGTCGACGTCACGGTGACCGACGACGACGTCCAGGCGATCAAGATCGATCAGACCGGCACGCTCGTGCTCGACGAGAACAGCACCGCGACGTTCAAGGTCTGGCTCGCGTACCAGCCGAGCGGCCCGGTCCGCATCGACGTCGCGTCGACGACCGGCGCGGCCACGGTGACGTCGTTCGTCGACTTCGACGCGACCGACTGGAACATGCACAAGGTGATCACGGTGACCGGCGTCCACGACTCCAACCTGGTCGACAACCCGACGACGATCCGCCTGACCAACGCGAACCTGACGACCGTCGACGTGCCGGCCAGCGTGCACGACGTCGACACCCAGGCGATCGTCCTCGACAAGCAGTCGCTCGGCACGATCACCGAGGGCGGGCAGACGACGTTCAAGGTCAACCTCGCGTACGACCCGGGCGGCTCGACGCTCGTCACGTTGTCGTCGGACAACCCGGGCTCGGTCGGCGTGCCGGCGAGCGTCGCGTTCGGATCGAACGACTACAGCACGCCCAAGACCGTGACCGTCACCGCGCTCGAGGACGACGACGCCAACCCGGTCGACGCCACGATCACGCTCGCCAACGCGGCGGCGCCGGTGCAGCCGAAGGTCACGGTCCACGTGAACGACAACGACACGCTCGGCCTCGAGCTCGATCAGGCCGGTCCGCTGTCGATCACCGAGAACACGTCGACCAACGTCCGCGTGCGCCTCACCGCGAAGCCCGATCAATCGGTGACGGTGACCGCGAACATCCCGGTCGGCCAGCCGCTCGGCGCGACGCCGGGCCAGGTGTCGTTCGCGCCCGCCGAGTGGAACACGTACAAGTCGATCTCGCTCGGCGCGCTCGACGACGCCAACGCGACCGCCGAGGCGATCGACGTCGGCTTCACGTCGTCGCCCAACATCGGCTCGAAGACGATCCACGTCGACACCGTCGACGACGACAACCAGCTGATCGTCGTCAATCCGACGTCGATGTCGCTCACCGAGCCGGGCTCGCAGACGTTGTCGGTGTCGCTCAAGGCGAAGCCGGCCGCCGACACGATCGTGAACGTCACGACCACGCCGGCGAGCGGGCTGATCAGCACCGGCGGCACCACGCAGCTGACCTTCACGACCTCGAACTACAACGTCGCGCAGATGATCACGGTCAGCGCGCCGTCGGACAACGACACCGCGGGCGGCAGCGGCTCGGTCAACCTCTCGGCGCCGAGCTTGTCGCTCACGCGCAGCGTGCCGGTCGACGTCACCGACGACGATCACCAGCAGGTCATGACCGACGCGGTGTCGCCGCTGCAGCTCGGCGAGAACGGCACGACGACGTTCGACGTGTGGCTCGCGTTCAAGCCGTCGAGCAACATGACGGTCAGCCTCGTCTCCGCGAACCCGGGC
Organism: Kofleriaceae bacterium; assembly: GCA_035493675.1. GTDB lineage: Bacteria > Myxococcota_A > Polyangia > Haliangiales > Haliangiaceae > JAIOQA01. The sequence continues at coordinate 3,609 of DATJIA010000168.1, forward strand.
ACCGCGACCGCGGTCGGCCCCGGCAACAGCACGAGCTTGACGTTCACGTCGTCGAACTACGGCACGCACCAGACCGTGACGGTGACGGGCACCGACGATCAGAACCTGTCGAAGGACAACGCGACGATCCAGCTCGTCGAGTCGACGATCCCGCAGACGATCAGCATCACCGCGCAGGTCGCCGACGACGACACCCAGCAGCTGCTGGTCGCGCCGACCGGCACGATCACGGTCAACGAGGGCTCGTCGAAGACGTTCACGGTCGCGCTCAAGTACGACCCGGGCACGTCGACCAACGTCAGCGTGGTGTCGTCGGACACGACCGCGCTGCCGGTCACGCCGTCGGGTCCGAACGCGCTCACGTTCACTTCGCAGAACTACTCGTCGGCGAAGACGGTGACGATCAACGCGCCGGCGGACTCGAACACGACCGGCGAGAGCGCGATGATCACGGTCTCGGGCGGCGGCGCCGCGTCGGTGATCGTGAGCGCGATGGTCAACGACCTGACGCAGATCGTGACCTTCGGGTGGCCGAACTACTTCTCGGGCACCGGCACGTACTCGAGCGACTCGCTGATGGCGTACTCGTTCACCGTGTCGAGCCCGGTGACGATCAACAAGATGAAGGTGATCGCGGGCGCGGCCGGCGGTAACGCGCGCATGGCGATCTACACCGACACCGGCTCGGATACGCCGGGCAACGTCGTCGCCGGCACGCAGACCGCCGGCTTCGCGCTGCAGGCGTACCCGACGACGTCGACGACGAACGTCGGCGACACGCTGCTCGCACCGGGCAAGTACTGGCTCGGGGTCGTCTTCGATTCGAGCGTGACGATCGGCAAGGGCTCGACCGGGCTCGGCCAGACCGGCCGCCGTTGCAGCGTCACCATGGTGTACGGCGGCGGCTTCCCGTCGACGTTCGGCACCGCCAATTGCGTCACCGTCCCGCTGATGAACCTCGTGACCGAAGGCTATCAATGAAACGTCGATTGCTTCTCTTGTGCTTGTTGCTCGTCGCCGGCGACGCGTACGCCGACAAGATCTGCGTGCCGACCGCGTACGGCGTGCCCGGCAAGGACGGCGCGCCGGTGTGGACGACGTTCGACACGTCGACCGCCGCCGGCTCGATCGATCCGTCGATCACCGATCCGCGCTGGCGCGGATCGACGGGTCACGCGATCCGCACCGGCACGATGGATCCGCCGCTCGACTTCCGCGCGGTCTACACGACCGCGGGCGCGCAGAAGTTCGTCGAGCTGTCGTGGCAGGTGTCGGTCGGCGCGATCGGCTCGAGCCACGCGCTCTACGTCGGCTTCATGACGCCGGGCGATGTCGGCTCCACGCAGGTGATCCGCTTCCGCTTGCCGGCGGTCGGCGCGGCGGCGCCCGCGGCGTCGGGCATCTTCTACCAGTGCAACGGCACCGACGGTGACTGCTCGGGCGAGTGCGAGGACGGCTCGACGACGCCGACCTGCACGAAGAAGTCGGCCTGGTACGAGATCTACAAGTACAAGGAGCTGTGCGACAAGGACGGCGCGACGCCGACCGTGAACTGCGACTGCACGTTCGGCTACTCGGGCTTCACCAACGCGACCCGCTTCGAGGGCGCCGGCGACATCCCCGAGTGGATCGGCATGCACGACACCGCCGCGGCGCACACGACCGCGCTGCGCTCGAGCGCGTACTACACGTCGGATCCGTCGGGCCGCTGGACGTTCCGCCTGCGCGTGCCCGTCGACGAATCGGGCGGCGTGCTCGATCTCAAGAAGGGCGTCATCCCCGGCACCCAGATCTGGTACGAGGCGCCGCTCGATCTGACCGGCGCGCCGCTGTCATCGCCGCACCAGCAGTGGCCGCGCCTCGATCCGCACGGCGCGTGCTTCCCCGACAACGACTCGCTGCACTTCGAGATGCCGAATCCGTCGTCGGGCTCGCCGGTGTTCGGCGACGTCGTGCTCGTCGATCCGTCGTACAACCCGGGCTTCTCGCCGGTGTCGTCGCTGCCCGCGGGCTGCGGCGGCGTCTCGATCGTCGCGCAGGATCTCCACGTGATCGGCCCGCCGCCCGGCAACATCCCGGGCAACACGATCTACGGTGACGTGAGCGGCTCGCGCTTCACGAACGAGTTCCACGCGACCGTGCACAACGACTCGCCGAACCCGGTGCTCCTCAACACGCTGCAGGCGAAGTTCCGCCTCGCCGACTGGGGCGTCGAGCCGGGCGGCAGCGGCTGGCCCGACTTCACGACCGGCGTGTGGGACGACGTGCCGGCGACCGACAGCACGACCAACCCGGCGCTGAACTCGTCGCAGATCGATCCGGGCAACAGCCTCGACCTGACGATGAAGTGGACGCTGTCGAACGCCGACATCACGAAGTACGGCCTCGGCGCGTCGGGCGGCGGCACCAACTCGCACCACCAGTGCATGCTCGTCGAGCTCTCGGGCGCCGCGACCTCCGGCGGCGGCGGCAACATCGACTTCTCGAACCGCAGCGCGTACACGAACATGGAGTTCGGCTCGATGTCGACGTTCGAGCAGTTCGCCAAGATCGCGGCGGGCTCGGGCTACGGGGGCCACGACGTCTACCTCGTGCTGATGGGCAAGAACACGCCGGAGAAGATCCAGGCCAACGGCCGCGAGTACATCACCGGCAACATGTTCCAGAAGGAGTGGGAGCTGAAGGGCCTGTACGGCGGCTTCGCGTACGGCGGCTTCAACTACGCCGGCGAGCAGGTCAACAACCAGGACGTGCCCGAGCTCAACTGGAACTCGCCGCTCCTCCCCGGCTGGATGGAGCTCGCGTACCTCGAGCGCGTGCGCCAGGGTCGCGTGTCGAAGGAGGCGCAGGAGAAGATGTCGGCGCTCGTCGACGACATGCGCCTGAACCTGTCGGTGCCGACGATCTCGGACATCCTGCCGGCGTTCGAGGTCTACGCGTACGTCGACACCGGCGAGACGTACTCGAGCGGTCACACGACGCACCACGTGCTCGCGCCGCTGACGTCGTTCGGCTACGACCTGTGGCACGACGGCGCGATGAGCGGCTTCTCGCAGGTGATCGACAACGCGCAGAAGATCGGCCCGAACGTCTATCGCGTGCGCACCGACAAGGACGGCAACGCGATCATCCGCGTGCGGTCGAGCTCCGACGAGCAGCTCGTCAGCGATCCGATCGTGTGCGGCGGTTGTTGCCAGAAGAACTGCCCGACCCACGTCGGCCTCAACAACACGATGCCCGCGCTGATCGCCGGCTGCTTCCTCTTCGGCCGCCGCCGCAAGAAGAAGCAGCGGAGCTGATCACCACGCGCGCTCGAGCTCGATCGTCACGTCGTGGTCGCGGCCCGGCGTGACGTCGAGCGTCTGCTCGTAGCGGTCGTCGTCGTCGTGGGTCGCGCGCAGCGTGCACTCGCGCGCGGGCAGGGCGCGCACCTCGAAATGGCCGTCGGCGGCGACGTCGACGTCGCGCGCGAGGTGGCGTCCGCAGCGGACCGCGACGTGGGTCGCGTAGGTCGGCTCGCCCGGGGCGCGCCCGCCGGGCAGGACGACGCGGCCGCGCAGGGTCTCGTCGCCGCCGGTGCGAGCCATCGCGGGCGCGATCGTGGTGTCGCGATCGATCGTGGCGTCGATCTGCGCGAAGGCCTCGCCGGGGCGATCGCGCGCCGCGGTGATCGCGAGCGAGAGCGTGCCGCGCGGCGCGCGGATCGCCCGCGCGCCGACGATGCGGCAGGTCGCGCCGCCGCTCGTCATCGCGCCGTACGCCTCGAGCGCATCGCACGCGCCGCCGCCGCCGCAGGTCGGCGCGAACGCGATCGCCGCGATCGGATGAAGCGTGATCGACCGATCGACCTCATCGATCCGCGCGAGCGCGGCGCGATCGCCGGCGACCACGCGCACGACGTGGCGACCCGGATGCGCGATGGTGACGCGCCCTTCGTCGTCGGCGGTCTCGCGACCCTGCCAGACGTACACGTCGGGCATCGGCGTCTCGACATCGCACGGCATCTCGCCGTCGGTCCATTCGACGCGCGCGCCCGCGACCGGCGCGCCGTCCTCGCCGACGATCACGATCTCGTCCGGCGCCCGCGGCGCCTCGATCGGCGGCATCGCGCACGCGCTCGTCGCGATCAGCAGCCCGATGCGCATGCGCCGATCATCGCGCGCGCGGCGCGCGGCCAGGTCAGGCCTGCGTAAGGATCGCGCGGGCGATCAGAACTCGACGTGGATCGACTCGGTGTCGCCGGCGCCGCAGTCGGTGCCGTTGCCGGCGTGGACGAACAGCGTGGCGTCGAGCGTGCCGTGCGCGGTCGTCGCGCTCGCGTCGATCGAGGTCAGCTCGAGCGTGAAGTGGCCGTGCGGCACGACCTCGACGCCGGCGCTGTAGGTGCACGCGCCGTCTTGGCCGATCGAGCGCGCGGCGATCGCGAGCCACGACGAGGTCGTCTCCGACGAGTACGTGCCCGCCGCCGGCGCGGGGCCGAGATCGATCGAGATCGCGAACGGATTGCCGAGCGTCGACGACTCGAGCGTGAAGGCGAGCTTGCCGTCGGTGAGCGTCGGGCAGCTCGAGGCGGCGTGCGTGGTCTCGCTGAAGTTGCCGCCGAACATCAGCGCGCAGGTCGCCGGCGGCGCGGCGGGCGCCTGCGTGCATGCGACGAGCGCGAGGAGCAGCGCGTACTTCATAGGGACCGCAGGTACTCGACGAGCGCCGCTTCGTCGTCGGCGGAGAGCGTGGAGATGTCGCCCATCTTGCCGCGCGTCTGCTCGAGCACGTCGTGCAAGGTCGCGGCGCTGCCGTCGTGCAGGTACGGCGGCGACGACGCGACGCCGTTCAGCGACGGCGTGTCGAAGGCGCACGCCGCGCGCGCGTGGCCCTCGACGTCTTGGTGATCGACGTCGGGGAACGTGCCGCCGCCGACGCAGGTGCCGACGTCGTGGAGCTCGATCGTGCCGCCGAGATCCAGCGTCGCGTTGCCCGCGCCCGAGTCGGTGAAGCGCGGGCCGCCGTGACACGCGGCGCAGCCGACGCCGGCGCGGCCGAAGATCTCCGCGCCCTTCGCGACCAGCGACGGATCGGTGGTCGGCGGCATCGGCAGCGGGATGCCGTGGTTCACGTAGTCGGTGAGCGCGTCGAGCAGCGCCGCCTGCGCGGTCGGATCGAACGTGCCGCCCTGCTCGACGTTGATCGTGTGCCAGTAGTCCTGGACCTTGTTGCGGTCGGCGGTGCGGAACAGGAAGCCGGTGCCGAGCATGCCGCCCGCGTTCGACGGCGTGTCGCGTGGACCCTGCGCGAACAGCCACGTCACCGCGTCGCTGCGTCCTTCCATGTGGCAGGTCGCGCACGCGACCCAGTGGTTCTTGGTGATCGGGTACTCGTCGCTGTTCGCGCTGTAGAAGAGATGCTGGCCGAGGCGCAAGCCGGCCGGCATCGGATCACCGGAGGCGAAGCGTGGGATCGTCGCGCCGTCGACGGAGATCGCGGTGCCGTCGATCGCGACCACCGCGACGTCGCCGGTGTTGCGCTGATCGACGTACGCGAGCTTGTCGTCGGGCGAGATCACGATGCCCTCGGGCTGATGGCCGGGCAGCGGGCGCGCGAGCGCGGCCTCGACGCGCGTCTTGGCGTCGACGGCGAGCACGTCCTCGCTGTTGCTGTCGGCGACCAGCGCGAGCGCGCCGTCGTGCGTGAACGCGATCGCGTGCGGGCCGCTGACGATGTCCGCGAACGAGCCGTCGATGCCGGGGACGTCCTGCGCGTCGGTGGTGAGCGTGGTCGCGAACGCGCCGGCGCGGAAGATCGACAGCGACGGGAACGCGGTGCGCTCGAAGTCGAGCGCGGGTTGCGGCGTGTCGATGCCGAGCATCGCGTGCGCGATCCAGACCTCGGAGGTGCCGGGGCGCGCGGCGACGTCGTAGAGGCCGCGCACCGCGCCGTGCGCGAGGCGCGCGTCGCCGCGCGGCGCGACGTCGGGGATCGTCCACGTGCCCTTCATCTGCATCGAGGTCGGATCGATCGCGATCGCGCCGGGGCCCATGAAGATCGAGACGAGCAAGGATCCGTCGGACGGCGACCACGCGAGCGCCCACGGCTCGCCGCCGACGTCGGCGGTGCCGTCGATGCTCAGATCCGATGCGCGCACGCGCACGACCTTGCCGTCTTGCGACAACGCGACGAAGAGCGACTCGCCGTCGGCGGAGACGACCACGCCGATCGGCTCGCTGCCGACCTTCGCGTCGCGCACCGCGCGCGTCGCGAGATCGATCGCGTACACGCGGCCGCTGCGCTCGCCGGTGACGTAGAGCGTCTTGCCGTCGGGCGCGAGCGCGAGCGCGCGCGGCATCACGCTCGGCGTGTACGTGCCGTCGCCGGCGATCGCGGGGCGATTCGCGAGCGCGAGCTCGGCGGTGAGCGTGCGCGCGTGCGCGTCGAGGATCGAGATCGAGTCGCTGTCGGCGTTGACGACGTAGATCGTGGAGCCGCTCGCGTCGATCGCGATCGACGACGAATGATCGTTGGTCATCGGCGGCGGGTTCGTCGCGTCGGGCGAGGACGCCGGCGGGCCGCCGCACGCCGCCGTCACGCACGCGATCAGGATCGCGATCTTCTTCATGGCGTCCTCGTGATGTGGAACGTGATCGAATCCGCGAGGCCCGCGGGCAGCTTCGCGTCGTCGATCTCCGGCACGCAGTCTTGCTCGCGATCGTCGGTCGGCGTGCCCGACTTGCCTGGCTTCACCGCTTCCTCGTAGATCCCGATCTCGCCGGTCAGCGTGCGCTCCGCCATCTGCAGCCCGCCGCGCGGCAGCGCGTCGACGACGTTCACGCACTCGGCCGGATAATCGACGAGCCGGTTCTGGTTGCGATCGTCCCAGCCGTTCAAGACGAGCTTGTCGAGGCGCGCGAGCTTCGCCTCGAGATCGGCGACCTGCGCCTCGCCGCCGGGGCGCGCCGCGACCAGCTCGTACATGTCGCGCAGCGCGCTCTGCACGAGCGCGAAGCGCAGCGGCGTGTACGTGACTTCGTCCTGCGGCGCCGGCGCGACCGTCCAGATGCGCGCGTCGGCGTCGTAGAAGACGCGCTGCATGCGATCCCAGACGGCGAGCGCGCGATCGTGATAGCGCACGTCGCCGGTCGCGAAGTAGGCGGCGAACAAGCCGCGGATCGCGGCGGCGTGCGCGTCGAGCGTGTCGCTCTGGTCGATCGGCGCGTTCGCGATCACGTCCCAGCCGCTGTACGCGCGCCCCGTCGCGTCGGTCAGGTGATCGAGGAGGAGCGTCGCGTGCGCCACCAGGATCTGCCGGACCCGCGCGCTGAAGACGAGCGAGGGCTGCTGCGGATACGCGATCGGCAGCGGATCGAGCGGCGTCGAGCCGATCGCCGAGTCGGGCGTGTTGTTCGAGTACAGCTCGAGCTGACCGGACAGCGAGCGCAGCGCGGTGCGCAGGCCGATCACGGTGTACGCGACCGAGGTCGTCGAGATCGTCGTGCCGCGCGACGGCGTCGCGCCGTTCATCGCGACGTGATCGACCAAGAGGCCGGAGGTCGGATCGGTGTGCAGGCGATCGAGATCGACGAGCGCGACCCGCATCATCGCGAGCGATCGATCGTGCAGCGACGGCTCGCCGTCGGCGAGCGCGTCGTCGGGCGCGAACGGATCGCCGTCGAAGAACGCGAGCGCCGGCTGCGATCCGCCGACGTTCGGGTTGCGCGCGTCGGTGAGCGCGAAGATCTCGGCGTAGCCCATCGTCATGCCGACGAGATCCATGAGCTCGCTGTCGGGCGACGCGAGCGCATACGCCGGTTGTGGGAACGGCGCGCCGCTCGTCTCGGTCACGCCGACGCGCGACGGGAACCAGCGCAGCGGATCGCCGTAGCCGTAGCGCGACGCCGCGTCGATCGACGCGAACCCCGACAGCGAGCTTCCGTCGGTGGTCGTCAGCGATCGCAACCAATCCTCGGCGCGGTTGTCGGCCATCGCGATGAAGAGCTGCGCCTGGAAGCCTTCGATCGCGCTCGAGCCGAGGAACGTGCCCGCGATCGTGGGCGCGCCGCTGTCGTCGGCGCCGACGACCTGGTTGTTCTCGATCCCGACCTTCGCGAGCTCGTCCATCGGCACGGTCGCGACCGCGGCCTCGGCGGCGTCGTGCATGATCTGCAGGTAGTTCATCACCCACAGGCCGTACTTCCAGCCGGAGAAGCCGTCGCTGCCGGGCGTGATCGTCGGATCGATCTGCGTCGCGCGATTCGCCAGGTGCAAGGTCGTCGCGTCGCACTCGTAGTCGGCGCACTTGAGCGTGCCGCCCGCGCCCGGATCGTCGTCGGAAGAGATCGAGCAGCGCAGATCGACCGAGCCGCTCGGCGCGATCGCCGGATCGAAGCTCGCGAAGACGTGGTTGGTCGGCCACAGGCCGGGCCAGCCGAGCAGGTTGTTCGGCGCGCTCGCCGGATCGACCGGATCGGTGCCGGGCGGGAAGACGAAGCGGCCGTTCGCGTTCGAGCCGATGCCGTAGTGCTGCACGAGCGCCGCGAGGTCGGTGACCAGCGGCGCGTACGCGAGCGAGGTGCCCGCGCCCGACTCGAACGCGAGGTTGTTCATCGGCTGCTTCGAGTACTCGTACGACTCGACGCCCGTCGAGAAACCGGCGAGATCGATCCACGGGCCCGCCGCCCACTGCGATCGATCGAAGTAGAGATCCTGCGGGACGTGGAAGCGGCTGTAGCTGGTGAGATCGCGGCTCATCGCCTCGGCGAGCGGCTCGCCGGAGATCTGCATCTCGCCGGCGGCGAGCATGTGCTCGCGCGTGACGAAGCGCGTGCTGCCGACGGTCGCGGTGATCATCGGGCGCGGCGCGGCGGGCGCGGCGTCGGGGACCGCGGCGTCGGGACCCGCGGTCGGAGATCCGCATGCCACCAAGAACAGCAGCCAGACCTTCTTCATCAGAAGCTCGCGAGCTGGAGCTTGGGCGAGCACACGAAGTCGTTGGTGCCGCCGCACGATCGATGACAGTCGTTGCAGCTGTTGAGCACGCCGCCGTACATCCCGGCCGGCGGGTTGAGGCCGCGCCACACGATGTTCACCGTGCCGCCGCTCTCCGCGAGCTCGAACCACTCCCAGTTGGTCGCGCCGTCGGCGTTGTAGCCGCCGCCGCGCTTCACGCCCGCGAACGTCTGCATCGATCCGCTCTCGCGGACCTCGACGATGATCGTGCCGACCGGGAACTCGTGCGATCCGTGCGGCGGGAGCTTGTTGATGTACTGCGTGCGCGGGCCGAGCACGTCGGCGGGCACGCTGCCGTCGTCGGGCGGACCGTCGGAGTGGAACGAGGTCCACGATCGGAAGTCGTGGAAGGTCGCGGGGAACGCGACGAACGTCGCCGTGCTGTCGTCGGGCGGCGGCGGTGTGCCGGGGCCCGGCTTGCTGCACGCCGCGAACATCGCGATCGCGGCCGCTCCAAACTTGAAAACCATTTTCAAATATCGAGTATCACCGTCGAGGCGGGCGCGTCAAGCGCGGCAGCTTGGGCGGCCGGACCCCGTGACGGATCGCACCCGCAACCGGTCGATATACGAGCTCTTCGCCGCTCTTCGCGGCGCGCAGGAGCAAGCCGCCGCGGCTCATGTCGCCGCGCCCGACGAACGACTCCGGGAACAGGAGCCGCTCGCCGAAGATCGCGAGCAGCGTGTCGAGGTACTTGCCGGTCGCGATGCTGCCGAGCAGGACGACGCGGTCCTCCGTGATCGCGCGCGCGTCGCGGTCGAGCGCCTCGACGAACGCGCGGCTCTCGATCGCGATCTTGCCCATCGCGACCAGCATCTCGGCCGAGAACGCGAGCTCCGGCGCGACCAAGCCGAGGCCGGGCGCCATCACCAGCGCGCGTCCGAAGCGCCGCGCGTAGGTCAGCTTGCCGCGGAAGTAGAGCGCGGACAGCCACGCGAACACGTCGCCGATCTGCGCGTCGCCGCCGCGCAGCCGTTCGCCGAGCGGGGAGCCGCTGCGCGCGAGCAACGCGGCGCGCTCGCCGCCGGTGCGGGCGGGGCTGAGCAGGAAGATCGTCACGCGCGGCTGCTCGTCACGATCGTGACGATCATGTACGCGCACGCGCCGAGCTGCGCGCAGTACGCGGTGAAGCGCAGGTTGACCGCGGTGTTCGTGTTCGACGCGATGTGGATGAGCGATTGCGCGACGCGCGCGCACACGACGACGATCGCCGCCGTCGCGAACGCGCCGCGCGCGAAGCCCGCGAGGTGCCCGGTGACGACGATCGCGCCGAAGATCGGTAGGTTCTCGACGGCGTTCATGTGCGCGCGGTTGAGGCGCCAGTAGCGATCGCCGCCGTGCTGCTGGCCGCTCGGGAACGAGTTCGCGCTCTGCTTGCCGGCGAGCACGCGTGCGACGCGCGCAGCGCCGACGGCGATCACGAGCACCATCGACCAGGACGCGAACCCGAGCAGGCACCACAACGGCGTCGTCATCCGTCGAGCGTACCGTCGTAGACTCGGCGCATGGAAGGTCGGACTCTCCCCGGCAAGCCGGGCGCGCGGCGCGGCGAGCCCGACGCCGACGAGCGTGAGACGGTCGACGTCGTCGTCGAGCCGCGCTCGACCGCCGTCGACGACGAGACGCTCCCGATCTCCGATCTCCGCGACGACGGCGACGTCGCGCAGATGTTCCGCGGCGGCGCGTTCGCCGATCGGTACAAGCGCGGCGAGGTGATCGGGCAGGGCGGCATGGGCGAGGTGCGCGCGCTGGCCGATCGCGCGACCGGCCGCACGGTCGCGATGAAGACGATCCGCCGCGAGCGTGAGCTCGAGGGGCTGGTGCGCTTCGCGCGCGAGGCGCGGATCCAAGCGCAGCTCGAGCACCCGTCGATCGTGCCGGTCTACGACGTCGGCATCGGCGACGACGGCGCGTTCTTCTTCACGATGAAGCGCGTGCGCGGCGACAGCCTCGCGCAGGTACTCACACGATTGAAGGCAGGCGACGCGGCGACGCAGGAGCGGTACACGACCCGCAAGCTACTCACCGTGTTGTCAGCAGTGGCGATGACGCTCGAGTACGCCCATCGCCGCGGCATCGTGCACCGCGATCTGAAGCCGTCGAACGTCATGCTCGGCGCGTTCGGCGAGGTGTACGTGCTCGACTGGGGCCTGGCCGACGTGCGCGACGGCACGCCCGCGCCGCCGTCGCCGATCGGGTATTCGCCGTCGAAGGCGGGCATCCCGCTGCCGCTCGCCGATCTCCCGCTCGTCGATTCGTCGATGCAGCCGAAGACCGAGACCGGGCAGGTGCTCGGCACGCCGGGCTACGCGTCGCCTGAGCAGATCCGCGATCCGCAGTCGACCGATCACCGCGGCGACGTCTACGCGCTCGGCGTGATGTTGTTCGAGCTGCTCACGCTCGAGCGGTTGCACGACGGATCGACCGTGCCCGACGTGTTCGCATCGACGCTCGCGATCGACGGCGCGTCGCCGCGCGAGCGGGCGCCGTCGCGCGAGATCGCGCCCGAGCTCGACGCGCTGGTCGTCGCGGCGACGCGCCGCGATCCCGACGCGCGCCTGCCGAGCGCGGCGTTGTTCGCGCGCAAGCTCGAGGCGTATCTCGACGGCGATCGCGACGGCGAAGCGCGCCGCCGCCTCGCCGCGCGCGGCGCGGAGACCGCCGCGGCCGCGCTGGTCGCGGCGCGCACGCCCGGCGCCGACGAGGAATCCGCGCGCGCGCTCGCGCTGCGCGAGGTCACGACCGCGCTCGGTCTCGATCCGTCGAACGCGCAGGCGCGCGCGCTGCTCGTGCGCATGCTGACCGAGCCCGCGCCGAGCACGGTCGTCGCCGCCGAGCGCGCGCACCGCGCCGACGCCGTGCGTGGCTATCGCCTCGCCGCGCGCAACGCGATCTTCGCGCTGATGACGTACGCGCTCTACATCCCGATCGTCTTGTGGATGGGCGTGCGCCACTGGTGGATGCTCGGCGCGATGGCGTCGTCGATCGCCGCGCTGATCGGCGTGACCTACTACTACTACCGGCGGCCGCCGGCCGATCTGCGCCTCCCGCTGCCGCACCTGTTCGCCTCGACGATCGCGCTCGCGATGGGCGTCGTGCTGTTCGGTCCGCTGGTCTTGCTGCCGGCGATCGTGATCGCGAACGGCGTCGCGTACGTCGCGAGCATGAGCCATCGCAGCTGGGCGGTGGCGATCGCGTGCGTCGGCGTCGTGGTCGTGCCGCTGCTGCTCCAGGTCGCGGGCGTGGTGCCGCCTTGGTACGAGTTCGACGCGCGCGGGTTGATCATCGCGCCGTGGATGGCGTCGTTCCCGCCGGCCGCGACGCTGGCGTTCCTCGCGGTCACGCACGTCGTGGTGATCGTCGCCTGCCTCGTGTTCGTCGCGCGCCTGCGCCGCGACTACCTCGACGTCGAGCGCCGCCTGCGCGTGCAGGCGTGGCAGCTGGCGCAGATCGCGCGCTAGCTCTTTCGGCGACGACATCATACCCATCGAGGTCGCCCCGACGGCGACGTCTCGGTCGCGAAGCCTCCCACCTTGCCGGCCGCGGCTTCTTCCGTCGCCGCGCCGCTTGGACGTCGAGCGCCGACTGCGCGCTCTCGATCCCGAAGGGTCACCTCGCACGTCACGTCTTCACCGCTCCGGGGTGATGTCCAAGCGCGGTGCGCTCCGGTAGCCTCGACGTGGACGCCGGGGCACCTCACTTCACGATTCGCGGCGACGGCCGACCCATCGAGCAGGATGATCGATACGTTCTTCAACAGCCTGATGCGCCGGCGGCGCCTCCCCACCGGACGCCGCTTCGCCGACGATCTATGGCGGTCGCCGTGGGAGCTCGAGAGCCGTTGCTACGTCGGCGTCGAGCGCTGCTTCGTGATCGCGACCCTGCGCGACCGCTGAAGACCTCCGAAACGACGAAAGGCCTCGCATCCTTGCGAAGCCTCTCTCGTTCGTTCCGTTCCGGTGGAGACAAGGGGGATCGAACCCCTGACCTCTAGAGTGCGATTCTAGCGCTCTCCCAGCTGAGCTATGTCCCCGGGTTGTCAGGCCGCTCGTCGCCGAGCGGGGGCCATAAGTAGCAGGGCGGTGGTGGGGTGTCAAGACGCGCGGACGAACCGCGCGACGGCGGCTAGGGCGTCGGGATCGCGGAGGATCCGGCGATGTCCGAGGCCGGATCCGACGACCAGCCGCGAGCCGCGCCACGCGGCCGCCAGCCGCCGAGACTCCGCGAGCGGCACCTCGTCATCGGCGTCGCCGTGCACGATCAAGAGGGGCGTGTCGCCGCCGCCGGCCGTGCGCGCGACCGGCGCGACGCGCTCGGGCAACGTGTCGCGGATCGGGAAGCCGTTGCGCGCTTCGAGCTCGTGCTCCATCCGCGCGACCGTCTCCTCGGGCAGCTCGAGCACGCGCGCGAACCGCGCGAGCGCGCCGGTGACGAGGCTCGCCGGCGCGAGATACGCGACGCGCTCCGCGCGCACGCCGCGCGCGAGCGCCATCGACGTCGCGATCGCGCCGAACGAGTGCGCGACGATCGCGCGCAGCGGACCGCTCGCGCGCGCGACCGCGTCGATCGACGCGATCAGGTCGGCGAGATACAGCCTCGCGCCGGGCGCGTCGCCGTGCGCGGGCGCGTCGAACGTCACGACGTCGAAGCCGTCGTCGAGCAAGGGTTGGACGAGCTCTCCCAGCTGCGCTCCGCGCCCCTCCCATCCGTGCACCAGCAGCACGGTGCCTCGCGGCGCCGCGGCGCGCGGATCGCCCGATGGTCGCGGCTCGCCCGGCGCGCGCGGATCGCCCGATGCGCGCGGATCGCCCGATGCGCGAGCGCGCCACGTCCACACCGGGATCGCCGCCGACCACGCCTCGTTCGCCGGCGCGTCGAACAGCACGTCGGCGGTGGCTCGCGCCGCGCGGGCGAGGAGCTCGACCTCGCGCGGCGGACGTGGGAAGCGCCGCGGGCTCGCGAAGAGCCGCGTCGCGTTGGCGGCGCCGCCGTCCGCGAGCACGAAGCCCGCGAGTCGGATCCGACCGCGCGCGATCGCGAGCGCAATTTTCGAACGAACGGTCGTGCTTTTTTCGGGCCGGGGAACGGATGGGTCGGGAAGCGTCGGGGTGGCCATGGGACCTCCTGAGGATGGGTGCGCCTGCGATGCCGGCGCCGGCCGGATCAGTTGCGTTTGCGGTGCGGCGCGCGCGCGTCGGCGATCAGCCCGTCGAACGCGCGCCGCGTCCGAGCGCTCGCCTGCGGATCGCGGAGGAAGCGGTTGAAGAGGTGGGCGCCGAGCATCACGCTGTACGCCTCGAACGCGAACTGCTGCGGATCGAGATCGTCGCGGAAGTGGCCTTCGTCCTTCGCGATCCCGACCGCGATCGCGATCTCGTCCAACCACTGGTGCTGCGCCTTGATCAGCGCGTCGCGCGCGGGCCCTGGTCGGTCGTCGAGCTCCGCGCTGGCCGCGACGAAGAAGCAGCCGCCCGGGCGCGTGCCCCATTCGAGCCAGCGATTGAAGAGCGCGCGCACGCGCGGCTCGCCGCGCGCCGCGCGCAACGCCGGCAAGAGCGTGTCCTGGATGAACACGCGCGACGCCTCTTCGATCACGGCGACCTGCAGCGCTTCCTTCGATCCGAAGTGCGCGAACAGGCCGCTCTTCGACAGGTCCAGCTCCTCCGCGAGCCGCCCGATCGAGACGCCTTCGAGCCCTGCGACGGTCGCGAGCTCGAACGCCTTCGACAGGATCGCGTGCCGGGTCTCGTCGCCCTTCGTGCTCACCCTGCCAAAATAGCACGAACGTTCGTTTTGTAAACCCCGAGCTCGGTGGTCGCGGAGGACGCTGTGAGGTCGACTACTTGGCGGCGGGCTTGATCACGCCGAACGCGGCGCCCAGCGGATCGACCAGGACGGCGAAGCGCCCGATGTCGGGCACGTCCATCGCGGGCATCGCGACGCGGCCGCCGGAGCGGGTCGCGCGGGCGGCGGCGCTGTCGGTGTCGTCGACGACGAGGTACTGCAGCCAATGAGAGGGGAGCTGCGGGACCGGCGTCTGCATCACGCCGGCGCGCGGCGCGCCGCTCTGCTCGAGGATGTAGTAGGTGCCGTTCGGCATCGGCATCGTCGATTGGGTGTAGCCGAGCGCCTGCTCGTAGAAGGCGGCGGCGCGCGCCGGCTCCGGCGAGAGGAGCTCGTTCCAATCGAAGTGACCGAGCGGGCGCTTCGCGACGTCGGCGGCATCGTCCCGCGATCCCGTGAACAGGTTGAAGCGGGCGCCGAACGGATCGCTGACGCGCGCCATGCGGCCGACCGTCGGGATGTCGAACGCGTCGCCGTGCTGTTTGCCGCCGGCGGCGACGACCTTCTTCGCCGCGGCGTCGACGTTCGCGACCGAGACGTACGAGATCCAGTGCGCGGCCTCGCCGGCCTGCGGCGCCGCGTAGCCGCCGATCGCACCGCTCGGCGTCTGGATCATCTCGTAGGTGAAGTCGCCCATCGGCGATCCTTCGACCTTCCAACCGAGGACCTCGCCGTAGAAGGCCTGTGCCTTCTTGTGATCGCTCGACACGTGCTCGAACCAGACGAACTTTCCGGGAAGAAGCGTGGGCATGATGTTTCTCCTTTGCCCAGTGGTCGAACGGCGACGTCGCGGATCGACAGCGGCCGCGAAAAAAGATCGCGACGAGATCCGTCACGCGATCTCCAGGGGTTGGCTACGATGAGCGGGTGGCGCGCGAACGGATCGACAAGCTGCTCGTCGATCGCGGCCTGGCCCCGAGCCGGGAGCGGGCGCGCGCGCTGATCCTCGCCGGGAAGGTCGAGGTCGACGGGCAGGTCGCGGCCAAGGCCGGCTCGATGATCGCGCTCGATGCGACGATCGCGCTGCGCGAAGAAGATCATCCGTACGTCTCGCGCGGCGCGCTCAAGCTCGAGAAGGGGCTCGCCGCGTTCGGCGTCGATCCGGCGGGCATGACCGCGCTCGACATCGGCGCGTCGACCGGCGGGTTCACCGATCTGTTGTTGCGGCGCGGCGCCAAGCGCGTCTATGCGATCGACGTCGGCTACGGCCAGCTCGCCTGGTCGCTGCGCACCGACGCGCGCGTCGTGGTGCTCGAGCGCACCAACGTCCGCGGGATGGATCCGTCGCTGGTGCCGGAGCCGTGCGACCTCGCGGTGATCGACGTGTCGTTCATCTCGCTCACGCTCGTGTTGCCGCGCATCGCGCTCCTCATGCAGCCGCCGGCCGGCAAGCCGATCATCGCGCTCGTGAAGCCGCAGTTCGAGGCGGGGCGCGAGCACGTCGGCAAGGGCGGCGTGGTGCGCGACGAGACCGCGCGGCGCGGCGCCGTCGACAAGGTGAAGACGTGGGCGCGCGAGCACGGCTTCGGCGTCGGCGACGACGTCAAGTCGCCGATCACCGGTCCAGCCGGGAACGTCGAGTACTTGCTGCTCTTGCGCACGCCGGCCGAGCTGCCGGCGGAACAGGACGGCGGCGATGCGGGTTGACCTCGTATGAAGATCGAGCCGCTCGCGCGCGCGATGCTGGCCGAGGCGCAGGGCGTGCTCGCCCGCGCGTGCGCGCACGACGACGCGGCGGCAGTCGCCGAAGAGAAGCTGTTCGGCGCGGGCCCGAACGGCGCGCCCGAGGCCTGGCTCGCGCGCGACGATCGCGGAGCGGTGATCGGCGTCGCGGCCGCCGGCGCGCGTTGGCTGCGCGTGCTCGCGGTGATGCCCGAGGCGCGTGGTCGCGGCGCCGGCAGCGCGTTGCTCGCGGCCGCCGAAGACGCGATGCGTCCTGACAAGCGTGTCACTGACAAGGTTGTAAGCGCGCGCGCGGTCGCCGAACCGGGCAACTACCTCGCGCCCGGCATCGACGAGCGGAACGTCGAGACGATCGCGTGGCTGGAGCGACGCGGCTGGACGCGCGGCGCCGAGCGCAACACGAACGTGTTGATCGATGTCGCTACGAACGACAGAGTAAGCAAGCAGCGCGCGGACGAGCTCGCGGCCGCGAGCGCGGCGCGTGGCTACGCGATCCGCCGCGCACGCCGCGACGAAGAAGGCGCGCTGTGCGGCGCGATCGCGTCGGAGTTCGGCGGCGCGTGGCCGTTCGAGATCGCGCGCGCGCTCGCGTTCGATCCGCCGGGCGTCCACCTCGCGATCGCCGCCGACGGGAGCTACGCGGCGTTCGCCGCGCACGACGGCAACAACCAGGGGCTCGGTTGGTTCGGCCCGGCCGGCACCTGGCCGGCGCATCGCGGCCAGGGGCTCGGCGAAGCGGTGCTGCTCGCGTGCCTCGTCGACGTCGGCGAGCGGCACGCGCGGTGCGAGGTCGCGTGGATCGGACCTCGCCCGTTCTACGAGAAAGCCGCCGGGATCATCGGCGAGCGCCGCTTCTGGCCGATGACGAAGCAGCTCGAAGCGCGCTAAGACTCGGTCGTGCGAGCGATGATCCTCTGCGCCGGGTTCGGGACGCGCCTCGGCGCGCTGTCCGACGAGCGGCCGAAGCCGATGCTGCCGGTGTGCGACGTGCCGATCCTGCGCTACGGGATCGCGAACCTCGTCGGGCACGGCATCACGGAGCTCGTGATCAACGTCCATCACCGCGGTGACGTGATCGAGCGCGAGATCGGCGACGGCTCGCGCTTCGGCGCCCGGATCCGGTACAGCCGCGAGGACGTCATCCTCGGCACCGGTGGCGGCTTGAAGCACGCGCTGCCGCTGCTCGATCCGGAAGGCGACGACGCGCCGTTCCTGTCGCTCAACGGGAAGCTGATCTTCGATCTCGATCTGAGCGCGCTGGTCGACGCCTTCGCGCGCGCGCCGAAGGACACGCTCGGCATGATGGTCGTGCGGCGCGTGCCCGACGCGAAGGAGTGGGGCGCGCTCGACGTGAGACCCGACGAGCACGGCCTCCGGATCGCGGACTTCTTCGCCGGCGGCGAGCACATGTTCTGCGGCGTGCATGTCACGCGGCCGTCGACGGTCGCGCGGCTGCCCGACGGCGAGGCGTGCATGATCCGGCAGGGCTATCACGGGTGGATCAAGGCCGGCGCGCGGGTCGCGGCGTGGGAGCACGAGCGCGGCTACTTCGCGGAGCACTCGACGCCGCGGCGATATCTCGAGTCGAACGTCGCGCTGTTGCGCGGCGAGGCGCTGCGGTTCCCGCCCGCGCCGCTGCGCGGGATCGATCCGAGCGCGACGATCGCGGCGACGGCGCGCATCACGGAGCCGGTGAAGATCGGCCCGGGCGCGGTCGTCGGCGACGGCGCGCAGATCGGGCCGGACGCGGTGATCGGCAACGGCGCGACGGTCGCGCCGCAGACGATCGTGCGCCGCGCGGTCGTCTGGGCCGGCGCGCATGCGAGCGGGACGATCGAAGATCAGATCGTGGCGATCCACGGAGCGACGCCGGCGACCTAGGTCCTTCGACTCCGCGCTCGCTCTTCGAGCGAGCGCTCCGCTTCCTTCGACTCCGCGCTCGCTCTTCGAGCGAGCGCTCCGCTTCCTTCGACTCCGCGCTCGCTCTTCGAGCGAGCGCTCC